>CANRVY010000001.1 GCA_947643405.1 uncultured Mycoplasmatota bacterium
CATTTATATCCAGATCCTTCTAAAGCTTTTTTAACATCATCATATTTAGCATTATTATCTGTTCCTAAATCTTTAGCATTAGCACTACCTTCAACTTTGAAACCATTTTTAGTTTCAGTAACTTTAGCGTTTTCTACATCTCCATTTTCTTTAAAAGAATCAATCATAGTTTGTTTTTGATCTTTTAAACTATCTGGTAATGTAACATCAACAGTTACTTTCATCGAATCAACTTTATCACCTTTAAAGTTTACTTTAATTGTATTTTTCATTTCCATTCCTAATGAATTGGATTCAGAAGTACATGTTAATCCTTTACTTCCACAACCAGTCATTGTTAATAAAACAAGTAAAGATGCAGCTAACCATTTTCCTTTCTTCATTTTTTACACCTCCTCTATAACTAATATATTAGCACTCTTTCACAAAAATTTCAACTTTCTTTTAAAATAATATATTAAGAAGAAAAATTTTTTATATTGTCATCTAATCCATTCATTTTATAGATAAAAACAACATCTTTAATTTCTTTATGAGTATCTAAATATCCAGAAACAGATTTATCATAATAGTTAGTATCAATCACATGTACTTTGTAATAATGGTTTGTAAAAAATGGAATGATTGCATTCGCACTTTCATCTTTTAAAATTAAAATTTCTTGTTTATTATTTATGCTCGTATTTGTAATTTCTATTATTGATTCATCTTTTCCTAAAAAATACTCATACATTTTATCATTGGTTGCATTTTTATTATATAGTGTATTTTCTTTTCTATCTTGATATTGTACTTCTAACTCGACATTATTTTTCGGAATAAATTCTACAATTGTATCTTTTTTAAAAGAAAATGTATAAGCTTTTTTCACCAAGTTTCCAGAGAAATTATTTGAAACTTCCTTTATATTAAATTCAGTAATTGGAACTTGTTCTATATCATTTAATCTTGCATATTCTTTATATACATAGTAAGAACCATAACTCGTTAAATGAGAATCCAAGCGATAATACATTGCATAATCATTCAAACCTTCTTGTAAAGTTGGAACAACATCAATTGTATTAAATGCTAATTGATGATAAATTGTCTTCATTTGATGCCACTCATCAAAAATATGGACGTTTGATGGTGCTTTACTAGGATTGACAGTTACATGGCTAGGAATTAATACAAGAGACATATTTTTATCATTATATTTTTTATAAAATCCATTCATAATTTTGATAAATTCATTTACTTTTTGAACTTCTTTTGGTTCTTCCAGTAAGTATTCATCTTTTCCTATATAAACTCCATTTTGTATGTTTATTCCTAACTTTCTTTTAATATTGACACCTTGTTCTAATAATGAATTTCGAAATAAAAAATGATCCCCATAGTATTTCTCTAAGTTTTCTATAGACTTTTCAGAAGCCATATTAAAATTTGACTTTATAGCTAATGTTCTTCCTTCTTCTTTACTATATAATGTTTTTGGTGAACACAAGCATAAAATACCAAAACTTCCTAATATTGCAAGTAATAATAAAATAAAAATAAATTCTAATTTTTTCATAGTTCACCTCATACTCTAAACATCCAAATTGATGCATCTATTCCAGATACTAACGCAATTAATGTAATCCACATAAGAAATGCATATATCATCATTCGTCCAATATGATACCAGGCACTTTCTTTTATCTTCTTGGTTATTATTTTTATTACTTTTAAAGATACTAATAAAGAAATCATTAAAATGAAACTATAACTACTTAATACTGATTTTATTTCAGCATTCCAAAAAGGTACTTTTATAAATCCAGTTAAAGTTTCCATTGTATTTGGTCTTACTAATAAAGTAAAAGACAATAACATCCATATAAAATGAAAGATATATAGTATTCTTTTAGAAGGTCTCTTTTTAGATAAGAATAATTCTTCTATTAAAATACCAAGTCCTATAAATAAAAACCATAATGCAACTACATAATTTAATCCATAACAAGTAGAAAGCAATATCATAAATAAACATATTTGTATAAGAAATGAAAATTTAATTTTTAAGTTTTCATCCCACCATTTAGAAATACTAAAATGCCAAGCGTGAAAAAAATATTTCATTTTTGATAAACATAGTGGATAACTAGTTTCTTCTTCAAATGTGAACCCTAGCATTTTGCTAAGTCCTATAGACATATTAGAATAACTCATCATAAAAATAATAACTTGTAACATTGTTGTAATTAGTAAAATGAGAGATGTAACAAATGAATTCGGTATTGTTAATAACTCCGTTTGTAATGTAGATAGCATTCCTACTAATAAAACATTTAAAAATATTCCTTTTAAAAACAGGTAACAGCCTTCTACAATATGTTCCCTTGTAATCGTTCTTTTTTTAAGCTCTTCTTCCATTTCATAATAAGAAAGAACTGGCCCAAATAAAAGTTTTGAAAAACAGCTTACATATAATAAATAAAGAAATAAGCTTGGTTTCCCCTTTTTATTTTTATAAAAATCTAATAGTGTACCAATATTAGAAAGTAAAATAATCATATAGCAAATTGGATAAATGATAAGATGATTCGTTTTTATGTCTTTGATAAAAATAAACCAAATTAAAACTTCTATGAAAATAGTCCACATCACCACTTTCTTTTTCGAAATATTTTTTGGAAGATGATTTAACTTAGCTAATCCAAAATAAGTAATTCCAGTAATTAGTAAAAAATACCAAACAAAAGGACCTCTTCCTAAAATTACAAAAGCAATACTACTAATACCTAACCAAAGATTTTTCCATTTTTCTTTTATTAAATAATATATGAAAAAAAATAATGGAAAAAAGAAACATAAAAATAAAATACTACCAAATTCCAATGTCGCCACATCCTTCTATTACAATCATAACAGATACATATTATTTGGTCAAATAGTTATTTGGTTCTCACAACAATCATGATATAATAATGAAAAAGGAGTAAATTATATGAAAAACAAAAAACATCTGATTTTGCTTATTAGTGCAATCATAGTAATAACGGTAATTGCAATTATATCAACTCTTTTCCTCATTTTAAGAAAAGAAAAAGCAACTGAGGTGAATGATTTAAATAAGCTAGCCAAACTATCCAATCCAGACTTCTCTAAAGCAGCAGATTTAGTAAAAAATAATATAGTAAGAATTGTAAACACAATTGATAATAAACAAATTGTCGGAACTGGTTTTTTTCACGAAAGCGGCTTTCTAGTTACAAACAGTCATGTAGTTGATATTAAAGGAAATATTACAGTTGAATTTGCTGATGGCTCCACTGAAACTGCTACATTAATTAGCAATGATATTAATTCTGATATCGCTATTTTACAAGTAAAAAATGAGAAAATACTTGCAATGAGTTTTGGAGATACATTAGAACTTAAGGTTACAGATGAAGTATTAGCACTTGGATATGCTTATAACTTCGATGGAGAAGCTTCTGTTTCTAAGGGAATATTGAGTGCGAGAAGAAGTGCTGGTGGAATTGAGTTTTTACA
Source organism: uncultured Mycoplasmatota bacterium (assembly GCA_947643405.1). Classification (GTDB taxonomy): domain Bacteria; phylum Bacillota_I; class Bacilli_A; order RF39; family UBA660; genus MGBC102946. The sequence goes on from CANRVY010000001.1 coordinate 3,523, forward strand.
ATTAGATATTTCATTAAATAGTGGAAATTCTGGTGGTCCACTTATCAACTCTTATGGGGAATTACTTGGTATTAACACTTATGCTTCTACTAACTCTACAGTTGGTATGGCTATGTCAGCTGAAAACTTAGAAACGGTAATTCATAAATTAATTACAAATCAAACAATAAATTATGTCATTGAAGAAAGACCTCAAAATGTTTTAAGTGTTGTTCTAAAGGAAATAGGATATGAAATTGATGATATATATAATGAAAAACAATTTATGAAAAAACACCATACTCCTGAAAAAGAAGAAGAAACTAATAAACAAGATTCTTCAAAACAAAATACGGAAAGTAATAATTCAAGTGCCAAAGGTGGACATGTAGATACAAGTAAACCTTACAGTACCGATGCTTATCTATCAAAATTAGAAATTAATAATTATCCAATCAATTTTCAGAAAACTAATACGCGATATACAATTACATTAAAAAATAATGAAACTTCATTAAATTTAAATATTCAAACAAGTGATCCAAATGCAACATATACTATAAGTGGGAATTCTAATTTTAAAATTGGGGAAAATGTTGTAAGGATTGATGTCACATCTCCTGGAAAAGCAGCAATTAGAGATTATGAAATCAAAGTCATTAAACCTGTTACTAGAATCGAAAATGCAACGGGAATTTTAGTTGCCAATCAAACTCAATATAGTAGTTATTTAAATACCAATTGTTTCAATTTATTTGTTGAGTTTGTGGATAGAGATAACATTATGTTAATGCAAGGAATGCCACTTGATATTTTTAATAAAATTGTTGTAGAAGTTTATTCTGGATGGTCTGAAAGTAATAACAATGTAGATAGTAGTGGAAAAACAATACGATTATTAAAAACTTATACTTTTAGTCCAAACCAAATTCATAATAATGCAGTTGAAATTCCATTAAGTCATATTAGAGCATTATTAAATGATGAAGATTATATTGGTGGTGTTTATCAAGGAGCTGATTTAACTTTTAACATTCAGGTTTATACAAAAGAACAAGGCATTTTTAGTTATAGAAGTCCAGGAAGTATTTCCAAATAAAATGGTAAGAATTCATCTTACTTTTTTATTTGCTTTCTAATTTTAAATTTACCTTTTTAAAATATTATAACTAAAAAAGAAATACTACATCATTCAGTAATATTTCCTATGAAACGATATTCTTTTACTATACATTTAACAAAAAAGAGAGAATTTATTTTCTCCCAATATCTTAAATGCTTTCTTGATATAAATGCACTTTATATAATTTCTTCTTTGATATTTGGATTTTCTAATACTTCTACGAATCTATCAATTTCTTCTTTGGTATTATAAAAGTAAAAACTTGCACGACAAGTATTTTTTATTCCTATTTCATCTTTCAATATTTTTGAGCAATGATTTCCTGCTCTTACACATATTCCATAGTTATTTAAATAAATTGCTAAGTCTTGAGCAAAAATATCTTTCATATTAAAAGCAATAATGCCACTTTTTGTATAGTCATTATAAACAATCATATTTGGGACTTCTGATAATTTTTCTAACGCATATTTCTTTAATTCTTTTTCCTTTTTTTCAATTTTATCCATACCAATCTTATTTAAATATTCTAGCACGGCTCCAAAGCCAATAACTCCCGCAATATTTGGAGTTCCTGCTTCTAGTAATGTTGGAAGCTCATCATATACTCTTGTTCCATCTGGCAAGTAACTAGCATTCATTCCTCCACCAAATATAATCGGTTTTGTTTCTTTTAGTAATGCTTCTTTCCCATAAATAATACCTACTCCAGTAGGTCCACACATTTTATGGGCGGAAAAACTTAAAAAATCAATATCCAATTCTTCTACATTCACTTTGATATGTGGTACACTTTGAGCCCCATCTACATTTACTAAAATCCCAAATTCGTGAGCATATTTAATAATTTCTTTTAGAGGTCTAATATCTCCTGCTACATTAGTAACATGAGCAATACTAATTACTTTGGTATTTTTCGTTATGCTTTTTTTAACATTTTCTAATGTTACTTCCAAATGTTCATCTAGTGGAATATAGTTCACTTTAATTCCAACTTCATCTTGTAACTCAAACCAAGGTAAAACATTTGAAGCATGCTCTGCTTTTGTTATTAACACTTCATCCCCTAATTTTAAATGATTTTTAAAATAACCAAATATAATTTTGTTTAAAGAATCCGTTGAACCACTTGTAAATATAATTTCAGATGTTTTTTTAGCTCCAATAAATTCACGTACTAAATCTCTTGTATTTTCATACATAGCATCTACTTTTAAACTAATGTCATAATCTCCTCTATGTGCATTCGCACTATATTGATTATAATATTCACTCACTTTTTCTCCTAATATTTTAGGTTTTAAAGTTGTAGCACCATTGTCGAAGTAAATAATATTTTCCTCCAACATTCCAAAATCTTCTCTATTCATAATTCACCTCCAATACTGATTAATGATACTGACAAGTTCTTCTTTTCTTTTATTTGAAAGTTCTAAATTAGAAAGTAAAAATCCCTTCACAAGCAAATTCATTGCCATAACCTCACTGAGACCTCTACTTTCTAAATAAAATAATTCGTCTTCTCTAAATTTTCCAATCCAAGCAGAATGATTGGCAATAACATCATATTCATCAATAAATAAATTAGGGTGAATACTACATTTTTGATTGTTCAGATTAATAATTCTATTTTTTTGGTCCAACTTAGAACCAGATCTACCATTTGGTACAAATCCAGTAATATGAAAATCTAAACTGCCATCTAATAAATTTACCCCATTTGTACGAACCAAGCTTTCTGTATTCTTTCCTTCATGATAAACTGTAATATCATATTTTTCTCTTGTTCTAGAAATCGTTTTTAACGTATAATCTATTTTAGAATTTCTACCATTCAAATAAATATTGTCTAACTCTTTGATGCCATTTATATGATGAAATTTTTGAATTGTTAAAAAACTATCATTATCTAGTTCATAACGATATTGAATTTTCATTAGATTTCCTTTTCTAAGTTCTAATATTTTTGCTGTTACTCCTTCATATACTCTAATTAGAATATCTAATTTCTGTGCAAGTTCATTATGGTATTCTATTTCTAAAGTTGTGTCCTCTAACAAATCAATGACTAATTTGTTGACCATAAAATTTTCATTTTTTTCTAGGAAAGACAAACGAACTTTCTTATTTATTTTTTTTTCTACAACAATATCATTTTCTATTTTTATTTTATTCATGATTTTTCATTTCCTCTAATTCATGTGTACTACTTTTCTTAAATTTGTCATATCCATATGCTTCAATCTCTTTTACTAAGTCATAGTTCCCGCTTTTTATTATACTTCCATCTATCATAACATGAACATGAGTTGGCTTTATATATTCTAATAATCTTTGGTAATGAGTAATCAGTAACACAGCTGGATTTTCTCTATTAAAATATTCCATAGCATGATTCCCAACAATTTTTAAACTATCAACATCCAGTCCAGAATCGATTTCATCTAAAAGGACACATGTTGGCTCTAACATATACATTTGTAAAATCTCATTCTTTTTTCTTTCTCCACCTGAAAATCCAACATTAACTCCACGATGGATCATCTCTTTTTCCATTTCTAAAGATTCTACTGTTGTATCTAATTTTTTTATAAATTTCATTAAATGAAAATTTTCTTTTTCTTTTTCATTTAAAGCACTTCTAAGGAAATCTGCGTTTGTAACACCTTCTATTTCAAGAGGCATTTGCATTCCTAAAAAAAGACCTATTTTTGCTCTTTTATCTACTGACAAATCATTTATAATTGTTTCATCATAAGTAATAGACCCTTCTAAAATATGGTATCCTGGATATCCCATAATCACTTTTGATAAAGTGGACTTCCCTGTACCATTTGGCCCCATAATGGCATGAATTTCTCCGCTTTTTATTTCTAAGTTAAAATCTTTCAAAATCGTTTTATTTTCTACTTCTACTGTTAAATGTTCTATTTTTAATGTGTGCATAATATCACCTAATCTTTATTTTACCATTTATTTCTTGTTTAGTAAATGTATAAAACCTGAAGAAGAGAACATAATAATATTAGAATATTCGCAGATATTCACGAAAAAGAGTTTACTCTTTTTTTTCTTTTGTTTATAATAAATTGTGGAGAGTGATAATATGAACTGTATTTTTTGTAAAATTGTAAATAATGATATTCCATCTTATACCATATATGAAGATGAAATTGTTAAAGTTTTTTTAGATGTCAATCCTGATTCTAATGGTCATATGCTAATAATTCCAAGACAACATGTTTTAGACATTACTGAAATCGAATCAGATGCTTGGAATCATATACTAAATATCACAAAAAATATGAAATCTTTATTAGAAGAGAAATTAAAAATAGATGGTCTTACATTAATTCAAAATAATGGGATGGTTCAAGAAGTAAAACATTTTCATTTACACCTAAAACCATATTATAAAGAAAGACAAAATTTATTGCCAATAGAAGATATTTATAACAAATTAAAAGAGCACTAAGCTCTTTTTAAAATATTATAGTTTCTGACTTTCCTATATATGAAATGCCCTTTTCTTCATTTTTCTTATTAAAATCGTCAACTTGTTTATAAATTCCATATGCACAAAGTCCTACTATAATAATAGTTCCAATAACTGCTAGCACATTCTTCATTTATGCCACTCCTCACTTCTATATTTTTCCTACTATATCTATTGTACACTAAAAATAAAAAAAAATAAGTAAATTTTTATTTTTTTCTTAAACTTTACATTTTATTCTGATAAATAAAATTCTTGGTTTTCATTTTTAAGTAGTGTAAATGTTTGATGTTTCAATAATTGATCATTAGAATAAAATTCTATTTTTATTTCGTCAACTGCTTCTTTTTCATTCCAATATATCGTTGTATTACATGAGGTTTTATTTTCTTTCAATAGACCATTTTCATCTTGTAATGTCCCATTCGTTATTTCTATTGTTATCATTTGTTCATTATTACATTTTATAATGAATGGGAAGCCTTTCACACTACTCATCAATACACTATATTTTTCAATTGGCGTTTCAACAAAAAAATAAGGTTCTTCTTTCTTTTCTTCTTCCCAGTTTAATATAGTTACACCAATTACCAGAATAATTGCTAACAATAAAGTCATAAGTACATCTTTTTTCATAGTTACCACCAGTTTTATTATATCAATACAAAAAAAGAATTACAACTTTGCAACTCTTTTTTCGTCTATATCCATTAAACTTGCTCTTTCTGCTTTCAATTTTATCAGATAAAGTTTCTTTTCTTTCTTCTATCCTCACAGAAATAATTGGCGCATTTTTAATAGTCGCATTTGGAAGCAAAATACCTTTGCTTTCCAATCTTTGTTTTTGATCCAAAGTAAGTTGTCTTTTTCCACTTCGATAACCGATTAAAGCACTTCCCATGTCATATCCTTCAGGGCTTTTTTTTCCTCTACCAGGTGCTTTATGATATTTATTGCAATATGCTTCTATTGCCTGAATCATTCGCTCTGTATTACTAAGAAATACACCTATTGCTTCTAATCTTTGATATTGCTCATTTGTAATTGGAACATCTCCACTTTTATAGCTATTCATGACGTCCCTTAACCTTACCTGCTCTTCTCCTACTGGTAAACAACCATGCACACGATAATATTCTTCTAATTCTCGAATATTTTTTTCTGTTCTACTTAAAGAGGAATCTGCCCTCCCTAGACATTCTATTTGTTCATTTGTTAATTTTGTTTCTCCTGTACGAAATCTAGTTAATGCTTTCCCTAAATCTTTTCCTTCTTTAGATAAAAAACCTTTTGGTGGATAATCACCATTTTTATAAATATAATCACATACTTCTGTTACTAATTTTGCTGTAGAATCCATTATTTCATTGCTTCTTTTCTAGAAAGATTTAATCTTCCTTTTTTGTCATACCCTAAAGATTTTACTACAATTTCATCTCCGACTTTTACAATATCGCTTGATTTTTCTACACGTTCTTTGGCTAAATGGGAAACATGGACAAGTCCTTCACATCCAGGCCATAATTCAACAAAACATCCAAAATCTTCTACTTTTACTACTTTTCCTGTATAAATATTTCCATCTTCTACTTCTCTTACAATGTCTTTGATCATATTAGCAGTTGTATCAATGATCTCTTGATCACTATGATAAATAATTACTCTTCCATCATCTTCTAAGTCTACTTTTACTGCATTGACATCAGTCACAGCATTTACATGACTTGCTTCTAATATGATTTTTGTAATCATTTCTCCACCTTTTCCAATAACATCTTTAATCTTATTTGGATTAATCATAAATGTCATTGTCTTTGGTGCATATTTACTAACTTCTTTTCGTGGTTCTTCAATTTGTTCTTTGATAACATCTAATATTTGCATTCTTGCTTTTTTTGCTTGCGCTAAGGCTTCTTTTAATATATCTTTCGTTATACCTTTAATTTTAATATCCATTTGTAAAGCACAAATTCCATTTTTTGTTCCTGCTACTTTAAAATCCATGTCGCCCAAATGGTCTTCCATTCCTTGTATATCTGTCAAAATAGTGTAATCATCACCATTTGTAATAAGACCCATTGCAATTCCTGCTACTGGAGCTTTGATTGGAACTCCTGCTGCCATTAATGCCATGCATCCAGCACAAATACTTGCTTGCGATGAAGAACCATTACTTTCTAAAATCTCTGATACAACACGAATGGTATATGGAAATTCTTCCTCGCTTGGAATTACTCTAGATAATGCTTTTTCTCCTAGTGCTCCATGACCAATTTCTCTTCTTCCAGGAGCACCATATCTTCCTGTTTCTCCAACACTAAATTGAGGAAAATTATAATGTAGCATAAATCTTTTTTCATCTTCAATACTAAGTCCATCCAAAATCTGATGCTCCCCTAAGGCTCCTAAAGTAACTACAGATAAAGCTTGCGTTTGCCCACGTGTAAATAGAGCTGATCCATGTGTTCTTGGAAGCAAATCAATATCCGTTGATAATGGTCTAATTTCATCCATAGCCCTACCATCTGCTCTTACTTTTTCTTTTACTACAATATTTCTAAATATTTCATATTCTATTTCTTCTAATACTAATTTTACTTTGGTAAGTAATTCTTTTAACTCGGAATCCTCTAATGTTTGGTTTTCTTCTTCATATTTTAGAACTATTTCTTCTTTTATTTTATCAATTGCAGCATAGCTTTCTAATTTGTCTTTGATATGAAAAGCCTTGTTAAGTTCTTCTCCAACTAAGCCCTTAATTTCTTGTTTGAAATTTTCTGGAATATCTAAAACCTCATATTCCATTTTTTCTTCTCCTATTTCAGCAATAATCTTTTCTTCAAACTCTATGAGTTCTTTAATCGCTTCATGACCAAACATCAAGGCTTCTAACATATCCTCTTCGCTTGCTTCTGATGCACTTGATTCTACCATATTAATCGCTGTTTTAGTTCCTGCTACTGTAAGATCAATATCTGAAATTTCAGATTGTTCTTTGGTCGGATTAATTACAAACTCTCCATTTACTCTTCCTACTTTTACTCCAGCAATTGGGCCATCAAAAGGAACTTTTGATATACAAGTTGAAAGAGACGAACCAAACATAGCAGCCATTTCTGGGCTATTATCTTGATCTACTGATAGAACAGTATTAACAATTTGTACTTCATTTCTAAAGTTTTCTGGAAACAAAGGACGCATTGGTCTATCAATCATACGAGCTGCTAAAGTTGCGTTTTCAGTAGGTCTACCCTCTCTTTTAATAAATCCTCCTGGAATCTTACCAACAGAATATAATTTTTCTTGATATAAAACCATAAGTGGAAAAAAGTCTGACAAGATATTTGCATTTTTCGATACAACAACCGTTGACAATACAACAGTATCTCCATATCTTACTAAAACTGCTCCACTTGCTTGCTTTGCTAATTCCCCATGTTCTACTACTAATTTTCTTCCTCTAAAGTCTAATTCAAATACTTTTTTCATGTCTACCTCCTTAAACAATAAAGACACTCAAAAAAGAGTGCCTACTTATTTTATATTTATTTTCTTAAACCTAAGCTCTTAACGATTTCACGATATCTAGTTACATCAGTTTTAATTAAGTAATTTAATAAACTTCTTCTTTGTCCTACTTTTTTTAGTAGTCCTCTTCTAGAATGGAAATCATGTGGATGCTCTTTTAAGTGTTCTGTTAAAGCTTTAATTTCTTCAGTAAGAATTGCTATTTGAACTTCACTAGATCCAGTGTCTTTTGGATTCTTAGCATATTTCTTAATAATATCAGCTTTTTGTACTTTTGCTAAAGCCATGTTCATTCTCCTTCCTTTTTCATATTCGCTTAAACCTAGAAATAAGTCGGAACTTCTTAAATCCACGTCTAAGTACTACTAATACTATACACGATAAAGAATAAATATGCAATTATTTTTTATTATTTTGTAAGAAAAATTCATCTATCACATATTGTGTCTCATCCGAGCAAACTCTTTTCTGAATATTCAAGTTTAAAAATCTAGATGTTATTAGAGTATAGCTACATATTTACTCATAACTGTTTTTCATTTATTATCATATTTTTCTGCTAACAAAACATTTTCCAAGGCTTGAGATATTCATCATCTTTTTCATAGGTATGATAAAGCGCCAAAGGATTTTGTTTTTGATCTAAAAATAAGATGCTAGGTTGATCATATTCATTGAAAATAAGTTGACCATTTTTAATTTTATTTTTCATTTTTTCATCGACTTCTACAAAAGGATAATCTTTTAATGCTTCTTTGATTGATAAAAAGGAATATTTTCCTTTTTCAATATCTTCTAAAGTTACACAATCTTTTAATTCAAATAGGCCTTGTTTTGTTCTTTCAAGCCTTGACATGATTCCAGCTGTATTTAATTTTTTTGCGATATCTCTTACTAGACTTCTAATATAGGTCCCTTTGCTTACTTTCGTTTTAATCGTAAATGTATTTTCGCTATATTGTAATAGTTCCAAAGAATAAATCGTAACCATTCTAGATGGAAGTTTTACTTCTTCCTTATTTCGTGCATATTCATAAAGTTTCTTTCCATTCACACGAATTGCCGAATATAGTGGAACTTCTTGTGAGTATTCCCCAACCATACTTTTTAAAATGGTTTCTATTTGATCTTTTGATACTAAAATATTTTCTTTTTTTAAAATCGTTCCTGTACTATCTAAAGTATCTGTTTCTATTCCCAATGTAATTTCAGCAATATATTCTTTCTCAGTAGCTGTCAACAACTCTACTATTTTTGTAGATGATCCGACACATAAGACTAGTACTCCTGTTGCCATTGGATCCAATGTTCCAGTATGACCAATCTTTTTTGTATGTAATAGCCTTCCTACTTTATTTACAACATCTCTACTTGTCATCCCAGCTTCTTTATAAACCACTAATATTCCTGACATATTATCCCTCACTTACAATTGTGTTACAAATCATTTGTAATTGAGGTTCAATTTGTTTTCTTAATACAAGAATCTTTTTACTAACACTTATACTGTTTACCATTTGTTCCCCCAATTCAAAAGCTTCTCCTGATTCTAAATTAGGTGCATTCAACAATAAATGAAATGTTTCTATTGCATCATTGTAACCATAAATATAACTTACTAATGGTTTCAATACAATCTCTAATCCCTTATTTTCATTTTGAATATAGTTGATTCCTACCTTTTGATAAGAACAAACATTAGTAGCATCAAAATAGTATTCTTTACCTTCATAACTTACAATAGTAATCATATGATTTCCCATAATAAAATCTTGAGGAAGTTTAGGATTTTGTATACAAGCCACCAGATAAACATCATAACCTAACAATTTCATAACTTTATAGAAAAAATCTTCATTATTTTTGCAATCGCCTTCTCCAGTTGCAATTCTTGCGCCATAATTTCCAATAATATTATTTTGATCTTCAATATTATATCTATAGTTTCCATTATATGTAAGATAGCCATTCCATAGAAGTTGTGTATATAATCTGAAACATTTCTCTGGATTATCTCCACCATTTCTTTGTATATATAACGCTGTTTCTTTTACGATTTCATCATACAAAGAAATTGTTGTTTCATATTGTTTTGTTGCGTTCGACATTCTATACATATTAGCAATTCGTCCGCTAACTATAATTAAACTCCCACAAATAAACATTGTTAATATTACAGAGCAAATCCTTTTTTTTAATGAAACTTTTTTATGATTATATGGGTTTTGTTTATTCAATTTATAAGCCATTAAAAATCCCCCTTTTTAGTGGTGTTATTATAATACAATTTAGGTAAAATTGCAAGTTAAAAGCCTTAGTCTTTTCCTAAGGCCTGTTTTAATCTTAAAATCTGTTTTTCATAGCTCATACGTTCTGTAATATAAGAGCCAACTACAAATATATCAGCACTTTCACACATTTTAATTGTAACATCATCAATTCCGCCATCTACTTCAATTTTGTAAGAATATTTTTGAATATCACGAATTCTTTTTAATTCATTTACTTTGTTAACAGTACTAGGGATTAGTTTCTGCCCGCTTTTTCCTGGTTTTACTGTCATCACCAATATTAAATCTACGAGTGGTAAATAAGGCATAATCTTACTAACAGGAGTATCTGGACAAATAGATATTCCTACTTTGATATTTTTACCTTTTATTAAATCTATTCCTTTTAATAATCCATCTACTTCAGCATGAATTGTCATATAATGTGGTCTCAAAATTGCATATTCTTCAATATATTGAAGTGTATCTTCAACCATTAAATGAACATCAAAAGGTATAGAAAGCGGAAGAATCTTTTTTAATTCCTCTAAACTTTCTGTTTTATTTTCTACAAACTGACCATCCATTACATCAATGTGTAAAAAATCAATTTTTTCATTGCTTAATTTTAAAATATTTTCTTTTCTATTTTCTTTTATTCCTAGAAAAGATACTGATAATTGCATAATCTCACCTACCTATAAATTTTAGATAATTTTGATATCTACTAGGTAAAATAGTGTGATCTTCTACTAGTTCTTTTATTCTGCATGATTCTTCTTTTACATGCATACAATCTTTATACTTGCATTCGTCTTTATGTTTTTCAAATTCCAGTACTTGATCCCTAATATCACTACTTGTCATACCTTCGAAATCGACGGAAGAAAACCCTGGTGTATCTGCTACCCAGCCTTCAAATAAAGGATGTAATTCTACATGTCTAGTGGTATGTTTTCCTCTCCCTAAAGCAATTGAAATTTCATCTGTTAAAAGTTCTAGTGTTGAATCTAATTTATTTAATAATGTTGATTTACCAGCTCCACTTTGTCCTGTAAAAACTGTCACTTTTCCTTTTAACAATGCCTTAATTTTGTCAATTTCGGTATTTAAGCACACTTCATATCCAATGGATTTATAATAGTGTACGATACAATCGATATCCCCTTTTTCTTCTTCTGTTAATAAATCTAATTTTGTAAAACAAATAATAGGTTTGATATTATGAAATGAAATAATGTATAGTAATTTATCAAGTAAATTACTTGAAAAATCAGGTAACTTTGTACTAGTCACAACAATCACCTGATCTATATTGCTTACAGGAGGCCTTATAAGCTCATTCTTTCTTTTTTCAATACTTAAAATATAATGATTGATAGGATCGAATTCTACAAAATCTCCTACTAAAGGTCTTATTTTATCATTTCTAAATTTTCCTCTTGATTTACAAATATATTCTTTTTTATCTTCTGCATAAACAGTATAATCGTTACTAATTAATTTAATAATTCGTGCATGCATAATTACTCCGTTTTTGATTCTTCGTTTTTAGTATTATCTTCGTTGTCTTCTTTCTCATCATCTTTTTGGTCATCTGATGCAGGAGGTTTTTCTACTACTGTTGGTTTTTTTGCTATTTGAATTACAATAGAAGTATTTTTAAAAATCTTTGTTTTTGCCTCTCTACTCTGTGATAAGATGGTTCCTTCTGGTTTTGTTCCATCCTCTACCATTTTTATAGTTGGAATAATTTCATTTTTTTCACAAAACTCCCGAATACTTTCTTCATTCCAAGTTCCATCTGTAAAATCAGGATAACTCGCTACTAATTTATTATAACTTAAAGTGATAGAATCTCCATTTTTTAGGTAAGTTCCTATTTCTACATCTTGTGCTGTAATTGTGCCATCTTTCTCATCATCTGTCTCTTCTGAAATTTCGGTTATCTCTCCTTCTTTTACATTAATTCCTGCTTTTTCAAGGATTTTCTTAATATCTTCAAATTTTTCTCCTTTGAAATCAGTAATTTCAATTCCTTCTTTTCCTTTAGAAATAACTACAGTAATTTTAGTTCCTACTTTCACATTGTTTCCAATTTTTGGTTTGGTTTCAATTACTCTACCTGCTTCTATTGTATCGTTATATTCTTCTTTCGTTTCTATAATAAGGTTTACTTCCCCATTATTTGTTATCATTTCTTTTGCTTGTTCTAAAGTCATTTCCTTCACATTTGGAATTTTTACTTCTTCCTCTTTTGTAAACATTGGTTTTAAAATCAGCAAGAAAACAACTAGGAAAACTATCAATACACTGGTTATAATTCCGCCTATAATTAGCCACTTCTTGTTATTTTTTACTTTCTTTTCTTTTTTTGGTTTTTCTTCTTCATCTAAAGAAGCAATTTCGTTATCCGACTCTTTTGCCACCCCTTTTATTGGTGGCATAATTTTTGTTTCTTCTAAATCTTGCTCTGGAAATTTGTATACATGTCTCTCTTCAAATTGATGTTCTGGATCCATACTTTTCTCAATATCCTCTCTCATTTCCTTTACAGAATCATATCGATTCTTAGGATTTTTTGCACATGCTTTCAAAATAATATTTTCTATTGATTGTGGAATATTAGGATTAATCTTACAAACACTTGGAATTGGTTCTTTCATTTGCTTGATTGCTATTTCTACTGCTTGATCTCCCCTAAATGGAAGTTTTCCTGTCAATAATTCAAACATTAATATTCCTAGGGAATAAATGTCGCTTTTCATAGTAGATCCTTTTCCATTTGCTTGCTCAGGTGGCAAATAATGAACAGATCCCATGACAGAGTTTGTTTGTGTTAACTCATTACTGTTTAAAGCCATTGCAATTCCAAAATCCATGATTTTTACTCTTCCGTCTTCTAAAATCATAACATTTTGTGGTTTCACATCACGATGAATAATATAACTATCATGAGCACATGAAATGGCACTTGTTAATTGTAACATAATATCAATTACCTCTGATAAAGTTAAAGCTCCACGTTTCTTGATCAAATTTTTTAGAGTCTTTCCATCTACATATTCCATCACAATAAAATATTTGCCATCATCTTCTCCAACATCATACATCTCTACAATATTTGGATGACTTAATGAACTTGCTGCGATCGCTTCTCTTTGAAATCTTCTTACAAATTTTTCATCATCCGCAAGATCTCCTCTTAAAATTTTTACAGCTACGTTTCTATCCAATATTGTATCATACGCTAAATAAACGTTTGCCATTCCGCCTTCTCCGATTGTTCGGATAATTTGATAGCGATCATTAATTTTCTGACCTTTAATAATCATTCTATACACCATCCCTTAATAAACATGCGATAGAAATGTTATCATTTCCACCCCTATTATTACTTTTTGTAATTAACTTTTTAATTTTTTCTTCTAATGTGATATCTTCATTTAATACTCCAGTAATCTGTTCTTCATTTAACATATTTGTTAACCCATCACTGCATAAAAAAATTCCATCCACATCTGTTTCTACATCAAAAATATCCATTTCCACTATAGTCGCTGCCCCTAATGCTCTCATCAAAACATTTTTTCTTGGATGCTCTTTGGCTTCCTCTGGCGTTAATTCACCTGACTTCACAAGCAAATTTACAAGTGTGTGGTCTGTTGTAATTTTATGCAGTTTTTCATTTTTAATGACATATCCAGAACTGTCTCCAATGTTTCCAAATAACAGGAAATCACTTGTTAATACCGCTAAAACTAAAGTGGTTCCCATTCCAGTACTTTCTGGATGTTCAGCTGTATATTTATAAATCAAAACATTTGCTTCACTTACAATATCTTTAATCCAAGCAACCGCATCTTCTTTGTTCCCAATACTACTAATTTCTGAAAACCGTTTTCCAATATGAGAAATAGCAATGCTTGATGCGATTTCACCTGCTTTATGTCCACCCATACCATCTGCTACTGCAAGTAATAATTCATTGTTTTTATTTTTTACAATGATGACACTATCTTCATTATGTTCTCTGACTTTTCCTGGATCTGTTAAATAATAATATTCCATATTATCCCTCCTCATAATTTGCTCTTAATTGTCCACATGCTGCACTTACTTTTGAACCAAACTCTTTTCTGATCGTTACATTAATATGATTTTTCTTTAATGTATCATAAAACTTCATAATTGTTTCTTTTGAACTCTTTTTGTACTCTATATGACTCGTTTCATTATAAGGAATCAAATTAACATAACAATTAATTCCTTTTAAGATTTTAGAAAGTTCTATTGCATGTTCTTCCTTATCGTTTATGTCCTTTAATAAAATATATTCAAATGTTACTCTTCTATTTGTCTTCTTAATATATTTTTTCACTGCTTCTATTACTTCTTCTATTTTGTATACTTGATTAATTTTCATAATTTTATTTCTGATTTCGTTATTTGGCGCATGAAGTGAAATAGCTAAATTGACTTGTTTTCCATTTTTCATAAATTCTAAAATTTTTGGAACAATTCCACAAGTTGAAACAGTAATATGTCTAGAGCCTAAATCAATTCCTTTTGGTTCATTTAAAATAGAAATAAAATCCATTATATTATCATAATTATCAAATGGTTCTCCTATCCCCATCAGTACCAAATGACTGATTTTAATATCCAATTCTTTTTCCACTTGTAATATTTGTTCTACCATTTCATGAACTTCTAAATTTCTTACTTTTCTTAGTCTTCCACTTTCACAAAAAGTACACCCCATATTACAACCTACTTGACTAGATACACACAAACTATTTCCATAATCATGTTTCATTAATACTGCTTCTATTTTATTCCCATCTTCTAATCCAAATAGAAATTTACATACATCAATGTCAACCTGCTGTTGTAATAATGTTAAGGGTGTCAAAGTAAAGTTTTCTTTTAAATCAGCAATTGTATTTTTACTTACATTTTTCATTTCTTCAAAAGAACAGATACGATGTTTATAAAGCCATTCAAAGACTTGTGTAGCTTTAAATTTTTTATCGCCTTTCTCCAAAAAATAATTCTCTAACTTAGGTAATGTAAACCCATATATATTTTTCATACGAACACCCTATCAATATTATAGCAAAAAATGAAAAAAAATCATAGATAATTCTATGATTTTATTTGATTCAAAAAATTCTATCTCTAGTATCTCCTAGTTCTGAAATAATATAAAAAACCACTAGAAGTAATCTTAGTAATTTTAGATAATTATAGCAATGAAAGCAATAGTGAATAGAAAAACAAGTAGGTCTGCTTTTTTTATTTATCTATTTTTTTACTACATTCATTCTATCACACTATAATTAATACTTTTTTCAAGAGTTTTTTTGAAAAATTTTTTATTATATAAAATTTTTTGAGATTTCATTTATAGAATCATCCTACGCTTCCTTCAATAAAATCGTTTCTAATTCTTTCCAACCAGATACTCGAATTACCCCTTCTTTTTCCAATTCTCCATCACTAATTTTTTGATTATGGTAAGAATCAAATAAATATTTTTGTTCTCCATAACCTTTTAAATTAGACAATCGATCATCAATTTTTATATCACAATTTAACAAGCTTTTATCATTGATAAAAACATATTGATAAGGACTAATAAAGGGAAAATTCTGCTGTAACCATTTATATTTATCAATTAAACAATGACTTTGCTCCATATCATAAACATCACTATAATAAGCTGTGCAAATATAAAGTTGATATTTTTTAGATAGTTTTTCTAACACTTCTCTTGCATCTGGTATTATTTCTGCATATTGATATGGATTTTCTGTTTTAAAGAACTGATAATATTCCTGTAATCGTGCTTTTGGAAGCAAATCTTCTGTATAATATCCTGTAAGATCTTCTACTTTATAAGATGTATTTAGAAATTTATTTACAATTCCTAAATGACCTCCAACACATAAAACTTCATCCATATCTACCATTATTGTTTTCATAAATTCACCCAATACTAGTATAACATAAAATTTATTCTTCTACCATTTTATTGATAGAATCGAAGAAACCTTCTATTCCTGATTTTACAATATTTCCTAACGTTTCTGAAAAGGAAAGACCAATATCTGAGGCTTTATTACTATAATCCTTATTCGTAGATTCCATATAATCTTCAATATGAACATCTTTTCCTGATGCAACATCTGCTTCAAATTTCTTTATTTGTTCTGCAGTATAAATCACTTTTTTTTGTTGTTTAAATTCATAATATCCTGTACTCTGAGAAAAATATAAAGTTAAAAAGGTTAGTAAAAGAAGCCAAAAAACATATTTGAAAATTTTATTATAAATTTTTGCTCTATCTTCAGCTTTCATTTAGCATCTCCGCTATAATAGGCGCGATTAAAGTTAGTGTATTTGTGATTTCTCCTATATTGTTTTCATTTCCACCACATTCTAATAAGATAATATTAGCACTTAAATCCTGATTATAAACTCCATTATATCCTTTTCCCTCATGTGTCATAATTCCTCTTGTTAAAGTAGGATATTTTTCTTTAATTTTATTATTTAATTTGTTCATCAATTCTAAATTTTTTTCATAATTTGGATTTTCTTTTCCACATACAAATAAAATTTTCGCATAACTTGTTCCATCAATATCCACAGTTGAACTCTTTTTAGAAACTGCATCTCTGTGTAAATCTATGATCAACTCTAAATTGGGATTTTTTGATAAAGCATCTTTTACAAAATATCTACTTGCTTCGTAACTGTGTGAATGATTCCAATTATTAACTGCCATAAAATCTTCAAGGTCTGCTTCTTCTACAATTGTTGAAACTCCTAATTTATTCAGTTTTTCTTTTAATAATAAAGATGCCATTTTGACATTTGGTGTAATATTATAATCTTCTAAATTGTTTGCTGCATAGCTTTCTTTATAATGTGTACTATAAATATACACTCTAGGCCCTGCTGGCAATTTTAAGTCATCTACATCATTTTTATGAAATACCATTTTTATTTCATTTTTGTTTTCCACAGGTTTATTAGAACTTGTAAATGTATAACCTAATGACTGTTCTAAAATAGTAATTGGCTCATTGATTTTAAAAGATGATAAAAAATTACTGATATTAGTTATTATCCTAGAACCTGTTTTATTATATTCTAGGTGATAATTAGAGTCTTCCAAGAGATTTTTAATAAATTCTTCATTGGTTGTTGCCAATTTAAAGTTTTTAAATATGGTTGCTAATATAATAAATAACATCAAACAAATAAACAAAAACCATAACAACTTTGTTTTTAAAGTTCTTCTTTTTTTTGCTTTAAAACGTTTTGCCATTTTCTTTCACCTCTTTATGATCATTATCATATCAAAGAACAAATAATTATTTTGTCAAATAAGAGATGATATTCAAAAAATATATGTTACGATTAAATGTTGCTACACTAAATTGTTAAAAAATATTCATCAATAGAATTTTTAGGGCAAAAAGAAACATATTTCTATGCTTCTTTCTATTCTTTTGTTTTCAACGCTTTAAACATTTTTTTCCATAAACCATTAGAAGAATAATTTAATATTCCAACTTTATAGATTCGCAATCCATATTTAATCAATAACCAGTTTGTTATAACGATTAATATAATGGAAATTATAAATTCTATTACTCCAAACTCTCCTAAGACTAATAACGATGGAGCCAATATAGCGGATATTAACGGAACAAATCCTAATATTTTAATAAATGTTGCTCCTTCAAAAACACCTGCCATCATTGCCAAATAATAACCAATTAATGAAATAATGATAATTGGAGTTTGTAATTGCTGAAAGTCTTCTGTATTAGTTGTCATAGATGCAAGTATTCCTGCTAATAAAGAATAAGCAATAAAAGTTAAAATCATAAGTAGTAAAGAAAGTGGAATAATATAAATAAATTTACTTGCAAGTCCTGTTTCTCCTAGTCCTGTAATTACCTTACTTACTTCACTTCCAAGTCCATTAACAATAGAGTTTCCCCCTATTATTTGACGAATAAATAGTCCAAACAGTACAAATAAAACTAGCAATAATCCTTGAAATAATACAAATAAATTTGCTGCAATTACTTTTGCAAAAAAGTGAGTTTTCGGACTTACATTAGAAATGATAATTTCCATTCCTCTTGTTGTTTTTTCATCATTTACTTCTGCTCCAATCATTTGAACCAAAAACATTGTTAACATAAAAAATGGTAAGATAACGACTGGAAATACAGTTGTTACAATAATTTCCATATTTTCATCTTCTGATTTTTTTGTTTCATCTAAATAAATTCTTTCGATCGTTACATTAGAATAAATAGATGCAATTTCTTCATTACTAATATTAGAGTTAGAAAGAGCAAGTGCTACTTTTACTGTATTAATAGTACTTGTTAATACTTGAGCATCTAAGGTATCTAGAAATTGTTCAGATACAATTGTTGCTTTTAATGTATTTTTACTATCTTCTTGTAATAAGACTACAATAATTTTTTTATCCTTTTCAATTTCTTTTTTGGCTTCTTCTATACTTTTATCATACTTTTTAATCTCATAGCTACCTTCTTCTTTTCCTGCTAAGTTGATATCCACTTCTTTTATTTGAGATTCAAATAACTCATAAGCAACCCCTGTTTCATCAATGACATAAAGTGGAGTCTTATCATTAAAGTCCCCTCCAAATAACATGATGATGCTATCAATATTGATAATTCCTGCTATAATAATTCCCAATATAATATTAGCAATCACAAACCATTTCGTCTTAATTTTTCTTTTTAAACTAACACCAATTAAATAGTTTAATTTACTTGTCATAATTTTCACCTACTTTTGCTACAAAGATTTCATTTAAAGATGGTTCCTCAATTACAAACTTTGTAATTTTTTTATGGCTAGAAATTGCTTCAAAGACTTTAGCAGCAATTTTTTGTTCTTCAATTTTAACTTCTAACTCATCTGCCTTTTCTATGATTTCTATCACTCCATCAATTGCTTCAAGTTCTTTTTTCTTAACATCTCCCTTGATCAGAATATTCTTTTTACGATATTGCTCTTTGATATCAGATAAATATCCTTCCAATACAGATTTTCCTTTTAACATGACTACTAATTTTTTACAAAATAGTTCTACATGTTCCATTCTGTGTGAAGAAAATATAATCATACTTCCACGATTAGACATTTCTACAATTTCTTTTTTAAAAAGCTCAATATTAAATGGATCTAAACCACTAAATGGTTCATCTAAGATAAGTAATTTTGGATCATTTAAAATAGCTGTAATGAATTGTACTTTTTGCTGATTTCCTTTTGAAAGCTCTTTGATTTTTTTATCTTTATATTCTGGTATTTCAAAACGCTCTAATAATTCATCTAATCTTTTTTCTATTTCCTTTTTTTTCATACCTTTTAAAGTTCCATAAAATAAACATTGTTCTTTCACTGTCATTTTTAATAGCAAACTTCTTTCCTCTGTTAAAAAACCAATTTTATCTGTTACATCATAGTCTATCTTTTTTCCATCCAATGTAATCTTTCCTTGAGTAGGATCTAAAAGTCCCATAATCATTCTAAATGTTGTTGTTTTTCCTGCCCCATTTACTCCGAGCAGTCCAAATATTTCTCCAGGTTTTACAGTAAATGATAAATTATCTACTGCTAAAAAATCTCCATAATATTTTGTTACATTCTCTACTTTTAACATAATCTTTCATGATATTAAAATATCATTTCCTCCCTTCTATGTAAAAATATAGACCTTTCCCTAAGGAGAAGGTCAAGCTATTTTAATGAAATAATCTTAAAATATCATTATAAGTAATTACTACCATTAGAATCATCAGTAAAATAAATCCAACAGAATGTATTGTGTTTTCTACTTTTGGACTTACTGGACTCCGTTTTATTTTTTCAATCACTAGGAACAGTAATCTTCCACCATCAAATGCTGGAATTGGAAGTAAATTTAAAAATCCGACATTGATACTCATAAATGCAATTAAATAAATGATATTTAAAATTCCTGTTTTGGCTGTCTCTCCTACTACTTGAAATATTCCAACTGGACCAGCTAAACTACTTAAAGCAAGCTTTCCTGTAAACAAATATCCGATGATAAAAATCATTTGTTCTACTAAGCTAATCGTTTTCCCAAATGCATATTGAATTGCTCCAATGATTCCTTTTTCTGTTTTTGTTTCTAAACCGAATCCGTATTGGTAACCTTCTTTTTTATCTACAGTTACTTTTTTAGGAGATATTACAATCTCTTTCTTTTTTCCATCTTTTTTTTCTACAATAAAAGTTGTCTCTTTTCCATTTTGTACCTGAAGTTCTAACATTAGTATATCAGAATTACTTACTTTTTTATTTCCAACTTTGACAATTTTATCGCCAACTTCTAAACCTGCTACTGCTGCTGGACTATTTTCTTCTACCGCACCAACTCTAGTTCCTAAATAAGGGGCTCCATGAATAAGGGCAATTATAAATAATAATACGATGGCAAGAATAAAGTTAAACATTACTCCTGCTACAATTGTCAAAAATCTTTGATGCCATTTTTTGTTTTGCATCATCTTTTCTTTTGGGATTTCAGACTTTTCATCAGCAGCTAGGTCTTCTCCTGCCATTTGAACAAATCCCCCTATTGGAAGTAGCCTAATTGAATATATAGTTTCATCGTTCTTTCTATTCCACTTAATCAACCTTGGACCCATTCCAATAGAAAATTCATAGACATATATTCCTGCTTTTTTGGCAAATAAGAAATGTCCAAACTCGTGGATACAAACAATAATTCCTAATATTAAAATAAAATATATAATTGTCATTAAAATTCCTCATTTCTATAAAATGCTAATAAAGAAAACATAACCCAACACTACAAATATAATACTATCTAAACGGTCTAATATTCCTCCATGACCTGGAATGATATTAGAGAAATCTTTTTTTCCATAATAACGTTTGATTGCAGAAAAGAATAAATCTCCAAGTTGTCCTAAAAAGGATAAAAATGTTGTAACTAAAGTTAAGCTCCATATTGAGGTTTCAGGATTAATCACTGTATGATAGAAACTAACTGCTACAAAGACAGCAAATATAGTTCCTCCTAATGTACCTTCCCAAGTTTTTTTAGGAGATATTTCTTCTAATAATTTATGTTTTCCAATCAATAATCCAGTTAAAAAAGCGTAAGTATCAGTAAAAATTGTAATTAATAATAAATAAATTAGCAGTGCAAATTCTCTTTCTCTAAATAGAATAAATAAAGATACTGAAGTTCCTAAAAAGAAGATCCCTCCAATTAAATAAAAAGCATCATTAATACTATATTTACTTCTATCATGATATAAAACAGTTGGAATTAAAAATGTCAAAAATAAGCCTGCTACAACTCTAAAATCCATTGTCAAAGCAGGTATTTCTTTAGAATGTTCTCCACTCACATTAAAGAAAATTAAAAGTGTCAGCATCATATAGCTAATAAAGTTAATAAACTCTGGAAGCTCCTTTTTTGTATTTTTCATATCTAAAAATTCTTTTAATGCAAGCAAAGATATAAAATAAACACCTAAGGTAAATACAATTCCACCTTTTAAGAAAAGTGGAACTAAAATAATGGCCATGATAATAGAACTAAGAATTCTTTTTTTCATAATCAATTCCTCCAAATCTTCTATCTCTTGTGGTATATTCTAAAATTGCTTTATCAAATTCTTCTTCATTAAAATCCGGAAAATAAGTTTTTGGAAAATAGAATTCTGCATAAGAAGATTGCCATAACATAAAATTACTGATTCTATATTCTCCACTTGTTCTAATCAAGAAATCAATTGGCGGTAAATCTTGATAAAGATAATGGCCAAACAATTCTTCATTAACATCGTCTTCAATTATTTTGTTTTCCCTTAAATCTTTGAAAACTTTTAAAGTAGCATCAACAATTTCTGAGTGCCCACCATAGTTTAAGCAAAAGTTCAAAATTCCTCCTGTATTATTTTTCGTCATTTCTGTAATTTCATCCATAGTTTTTAATACTTCTTCATCCAATGGATTTCTTCTACCTGAAAATATAACTTTGATATTTTCTTTTTGATATCTTTTTGCATATCTTTTAAACTTTTTAGTAAATAAATCCATCAAATAATCGACTTCTTCTTTACTTCTTTTAAAATTTTCAGTTGAGAAAACATAAACACTTAATACTTTTATTCCAGTTTTCTTTAATATATAGTGACTAATTTTTTCTAAATTTTCAGATCCAATTTTGTGTCCATAACTTCTTTTTTTGCCATGTTCTTCTGCCCATCTTCCATTTCCATCTACAATAATGCCAACGTGATGTGGTATTTTCATTTTGCTATAATCCATATAATACCTCACTATCTATTTAATATTATAGTATAAAGTAGAGGTTTATACAAGAAAAAAGAAACGATTTTCTCGCTTCTAAAAAGAATCAATATTAATTTTTACTTTTTTCTGGTAATGAATAGAAGCTGAAGCTTGTACAATTGTACGAATAGAATTCGCAATTTTACCGCCTGTACCTATTACAGTTCCCATATCATCGCTACTAACCAATACTTGAATTGTAATAAGGTCTTCCTCATCATCAAATTGTTTTACTGATACCATTTCTGGTTCTCTTACTAAATTTTTTACTAAGTAAGAGGTTAATTCTGCTAAATCCATAATTATGCTTTCTTACTCATTCTCATTTGATGGAATTTTTCTAAAATGCCTTGTTTTTTTAATAGATCTCTCACTGTATCAGTAGGAATTGCACCATCTTTTAACCATTTTATAGCTACTTCTTCATCAATTTTAATTTCTGCTGGTTCAGTAATTGGATTATAAGTTCCAACATTTTCAATAAATCTTCCGTCCCTTGGACTTCTTGAATCAGCTGCTACAATACGATAAAAAGGTTTCTTTTTTGATCCCATTCTTTTTAGTCTTAATTTAACTGCCATACTATCCCTCCGTTTCACTGTAAAACATTATATCATATAAAAAAAGAAGTGTCAACACTTTTTGGTTGACACTTTATTTTATGTAGTCTTCTGTTACACTATTCTCAATTTCTTGCTCTACTTCTTCTGTTACTTCATCATCAATTTCGTCCCATGGATCTTCTTCCTCTTCGATTGCTATTTTCATTTTTGTTTCTCCAACAATTTCAACGCCTAATTCTTTCTCTATATCAAAGTTAATCACGCCACCATCTAAAATATTTACTTTAGAACAAGTTGGTTGTTTTAAAGAGCGTACAATAATATCAGTGTCACCAGTCAAATCCACATCATTTCTCGTTTTTACATTGAATAAATCATTATAATCAAATTTCTTATTTACAACTGTTGTTTTTGAATCATTCTCATAAGAATACCAAATATTTACATCAAATGAACCATCTACTCCAATCTTATCACCAGATTTGTAACCTTTAAATTTATGATTAATTACCCAGCAACCTAATACTGTAGTAGGGTTATCAGTGGACTCAATGCTATAGTTATTCTTGAAATATTTTTTTCCTTTTCCTATA
Source organism: uncultured Mycoplasmatota bacterium (assembly GCA_947643405.1). GTDB lineage: Bacteria > Bacillota_I > Bacilli_A > RF39 > UBA660 > MGBC102946. The sequence goes on from CANRVY010000001.1 coordinate 27,501, forward strand.
ACTGCTTTCGTTACAATCTCTTTATATGCCACTTTTTATCACCTCTCACTTTAATGTATGCGAAAGCCTTAAAAAGTGAACAAAGAAAAATAAGAAATTGCAATTTCTTACTCCTAAGCTTCAGTATAGGAATGAATGTCATTTTCAATTCTATTTAATACAGAAAATAAAGAGTGAATTAAATCTGGATTATCTAATTCTTCTTTTGTTATGACAGAATCTGTTCCATATCTAGTTTCCTCAAATACAGATACCAAAATAGGCAAAATTTCAGGATGTCTTTCTAAAATATCATCTAAACTTTTTTTAGGATATTTTTCTAACTCATTACTAATCCATTTACATGCAGTAGATCCGAAAAGAGTTTTATCTTTTTCTCCGTCTAAATAAGTTGCATCTCCTATTATCGCAATACCTTTCTGCTCTAGAAGAAAAGATGTTTTTACTGCATTTTTTATTACCTCCGAAAGCAAATCTAAATCACTAACTTCCATCATATGAGCTCGAGCATCATTCGCTCTAGAAAAATATTTAGCAGTTACGAAAGGATCTTTATCTAATAATTTTTTTGTTAATATTTCTGTCATAATCTCAGAATAATCAGGATGTGCTCCTAATGTAGTCAGAACAGCAAAGTCTATTTTTTCAAGATTCGTCATAAGTTATCCCTCCTACTTTCAGTTTATCAAATTAAGGTTTACTAGGTCAATAGAATCACATAAAAAAAGAAAAAACTTGTAAATTAATCGACTACAAGTTCTCCATCTAAACTCCATGTTTTAACATCTGTTATTTTTACATTCACTATTTTCCCAACAAAATCAGCTGCATTTTTCACATTCACTAATTTCATTGTGTCTGTATAGCCCATCATCATGGAAGGATTTTTTTCACTTACTCCTTCAATTAAAACTGGCACTGTTTTTCCCAAATATCTATCATTTGCTTTTTTTGCATATTCATTCACCAGTTCATTCAATTTATATAATCTATTTTCTTTCTCTTCTAATAATACATTGTCTTCCATTTTAGCAGCTGGTGTACCAATTCTAGCCGAAAATATAAATGTAAAAGCAGAATCATATGCACATTCTTTCACTACTTCTAATGTTTCTTTAAAGTCTTCCTCTGTTTCGCCTGGAAATCCTACAATAATATCTGTTGTGATAGAAGAGTAAGGGAGAGCTTCTTTTAACTTCTTATATAGTTCTAAATAAGATTCTTTTGTGTAACGTCTTCCCATTAATTTTAAAATTCTATTTGATCCAGATTGAAGTGGCAAATGAATATATGGCATAATATTATCATATTTCTTTATGATTTCGATCATTTCATCGGTAAAATCCCAAGGATGGCTTGTTACAAAACGAATTCTTGCAATTCCTGTTTTGGCTACATCTTCTAATAAATTTGCCATGTTATAATCCATTTTCAAATCTTTTCCATAAGCATTTACGTTTTGTCCTAATAATGTAACTTCTTGATAACCATCTTTGATTAATCCCTTTACTTCATTCAAAATATATTCTGGTGTTCTGCTCCTTTGCTTTCCTCTTGTATATGGAACAATACAATAGGTACAAAATTTATCGCAGCCATACATAATATTAATCCAAGCTTTGTATTTGCTATCACGTTTTACTGGAATATTTTCAACAATATCTCCTTCAATGCTAAAGACTTCGATTTCCTGTTTTTGTTTTTCTATTGTTTCTTTTAATATTTTTGGCAATCTATGAATGTTATGAGTACCAAATACAATATCTAACCATTTATATTTCTTCATGATCTCATCTACAATAGCCTCTTCTTGAGCCATACAACCACAAATACCTGTAATTAAATCTGGTTTGGTATCTCTTAAATGTTTCATTCTACCTACCATACCAAAGACTTTGTTATGAGCGTTTTCTCTAATTGCACATGTATTTAATAAAATAAAGTCAGCTTCTTCCATTGTATCAGTTTCTGTAAAACTCATTTCTTCTAAAATCGCTTTGATATTTTCACTATCATGTTCATTCATTTGACATCCATAGGTCTTTAGAAAATACTTTTTATTTTTTCCAATTTCTTTTAATTCTTCATCTACATAATATTCATCTGTTTTAACAATAACTTCTTTGTCAGTTCTCTGTTTTGCTTCTTTCAAATTTGGTAAAATCATTTTTATCACTTCTTTTCTTGTCATCTAAAATCATAACATAGTTAAGGGGGGAATGCAATGGAAAAAATACGGAATTTAAGGCAAAATATTTGACAATTAATAGAAGTTATGATAAAGTGGAAAGGCATAGGAAAAAAACTATATATAAGGGAGGGCAAATATATGGCTAAAAAAGTAACAAGTAAAAAAGCTTTATTTGGTAATAGAAGATCTCATTCATTAAGAGCAACTAGACATGCTCAAAAACCAAATCTACAAAAAGTAACTTTAGATAATGGTGAATCTATTAGAATGAGTGCTAGAGAATTAAGAACATTAAACAAAGTTAGCAAAGATATTGCTGCATAAGAAAACAGAATTTATAAGATTCTGCTTTTTTTTATTTTGAATTTGCGTATTTTTCTATTTGTTTTTCTGATAATCCTGTTATTTTTTTTATCAGGGACATTTCTAAACCTTCTTTCAACATAGAAACAGCAGTTTCTAATTTTCCTGTTATAATTCCACGCTGCTCTCCTCTTTGTTCTGCATTGTATTTTATCATTGATGTTGCTTGTTCAAAACTCATTTCCATTGTCTCTTCCTCCTTCAATTTTTTATATGTTCCATAATCTAAATTATAATATTCGATATGCTTTATAAAATTTTCAAATCCTCTTTTTTTAATTCTATTAAAACATAACTAGGTTTTTTAATATTATCTAAATTAAACAGTCTAGCATAATCATAATTGATTTCCTTTTTTATTTTTAACGCTTCATAAATATTCCAAATCTTAATTTTTGATAAATTTCCAAATTGTTCTTCATATTTTTTATTCATTTCTTCATATTCTTTTAATACAGCTGGTGTTTGATATGGATAATTTAAAATCAAATACAATTCCACTGGTTTTACTTTCTCATAAAATTCTCCTGGATTTTGTCTTACATAAAATCCAGATACATACATTTTACTTCTTGTCTCAATATTTTCTAAATTTTTATTCTGCAGTTCAATAATAATAATTCTTTTTTCTGTTTCTATCACTAGATCACTTACTCTATAACGCAAATTTTTATTTTCTTTTGATTGCTCTTTATCAACATACCAAAAACCTTCTAAACTTTCTTTAAAAACCTCTTTGAAAAATTGTTTTAAACATTTCTTGTTATGAAAGACATTTTTAAAAATAGTATCATATCTTAAAGCATATATTTTATTATCTTCATAACTTGTTAATGTTTGCCCACTTAATTGCATCTTGTTTCTTCCTTATTAGGAAGAACTATCTACATTATAATAGGGAGATTTGTATACTGTCAAGTAGATAATTTCTCCTCACTCATAAGAATGATACAAGATAAGTTCAAGAAATTCCTAAAGTTGAAAAAAGAAGCCTTTGCTTCTATTAAAAAAATATATCTTAATATTCACTACAATATTTTAACTCATAGTAATTTCCAAAATAATCATATAAAGGTGTAAAAAGATTAGATATTAAAATAGATAGTATGATTGCCAAATAAGAAGTAAAGAAAAAGGTTCCAATATAGGTAAATATTCCTAAAAATACTGCAAATACAATTTGTCCAGCATTTGTAACTGGAGTTGTTCTCATATCAGTTCCGCAAAATAAACTTAAAAAAAGTATATTTCCTACTCCAATGCTTTTAAAAATATCTATCCATGAATTAGAAATAAAATAATTAGAAAAAACAAGTAATGTCAAATAAGTCCCAATAAAATAAATTGGAATTCTCCATTTGATATTTTTTCTTAAGTACAAAAAGGCTAAAATACATAAAATAGGGCTTGTTTTTGATATCCGTTCCCCTATTCCACCTAAATAAATAGAAGCTATGGATATTTGATTTAATGGATATTCTTGAGTAAACTCTAACAAAATAGAATTGATATTTAAACTATCTAAATGACATATTTGAAGCCAAATACATAAACTAATAGATCCTAAAATACCAATCAAAGAGGGCATTCCAATTGGAACTCCATCATAAAAATATCTTCCAATAAAAATAGTTAAAAAAACAGCTATTAAAATTATCCAAAATGGCGTTTTAATTGGAAGAAGCAATCCTAACAAAATGCCATCTATTAAACATTCTTCTTCCTTATATTGATTTTTTGCTAAATATTTTTCCCCTATATAATATCCGCCATAACATAATAATATACAAACTATAATTAATAAAATTGGTAAAAGTAATTCTAAAATTGTAATTTCTCCTAATACGAATGGAAAAATCCCAGTTTTCATAATACGATATAAAATCATAATCAATAATACTTTCATAAACATTTGATAAGTTTGATCTTTTTGATTATAATTACAAATATTTTTTGTTTTTATATATTGTTTCATATTATTTTCTCCTTTTCTCTTTTTATATTCTTATAAATATCAATATTAGATGGACATACATAATTACATAAACCACAATCGATACAACGTTGTATTTCGAATCTACTTAGGTTCCTTTTTTTTGAGATTGCATCCATAATAAGAGCAGGGTGTAAATTCACAGGACAAGCTTTACTGCATTTTCCACACCTAATACAACTATCTTGTTTTATCTCTTTGGTTACTTTCCAGGCAGTAAAGGCTAATGCTTTGGCATCAATTATATAATTATTAATATTTATCACTTTTCCACTTACAATTCCCCCTTTTAAGAGTAACACATCTGTTGCTCTTTTATAACTTAATTGTTCTATTGCTTCTTGTAAAGAGGTTCCAATCCTAACTTCCATATAACAGTTGTTTTTCCACATATTTCCTGTAAATTGTATCATTGTTTTTATTTGTGGACGCCTATATTTTAAAGCTCCATAAATAGCTAACATAGTACTTACATTAAAAATAGTAATTCCATTTTCTATTAATCCATTTGCATAAGTCACCTTTTTGATCGCTCTAATTAATTCTTTTGCATTAGAAAGTGAATAGTATTCTTCCATCTCAACCATTTTTATTTTGCTATCTCTAATACAAGATTTCCATTCCTCTAATAGCAATTCCTGGTTTTTAGGTACTACAATTAAAATTTCTTCAAAATTATAAATTTCCAAAAAGGCTTCTATTAGTTCTAAAAGTTCTTTTCTTTCTATTTTTAATAGGAATGTTTGTAAATATATATAAGCATCTTGTTGTAATGCATTTATAATTAAAGTTTTATTTACTACTTTTCCTAACATTTCATAAGGCTCATTTTTATCTAAACTATTTATAATACCTAACTGAAACAATATATTTGAAATTTCTAATTTTGTATATGAATTTAATGAATATTCTATAATATTGTGTTCCCTAACTCGATTTTTAAAATCATTTCGTATTACGATTTTATTTGAATCTACCATTTCTACAATTCCACTGACTGAAGAGAAAATAGGAAAATGATTTCCTTTTCTGATTGCTATTTTTTCTTCTTGATACACATAGTCTCCTTTTTTTATAGAAGGAAGATAAATACCATCTGCTTTTAATGAAAAAATCACATAAGTGGGATTATCTAATAATATAACTTTATTACTGCATTCAATGTTTTCATTTTCTTCTAATTTTATTTTTTTCATATTCTCTCCTCTTTAAGAAAAAAAATGTAGTCTTTTTACTACATCTTTTCTGTTTCCTTTATAATATAAATTGGTCTATGCTTCGCTTCCAAATAAGTTTTGGAAAGATATTGCCCAATAATACCTGTACAAAATAATTGAACGCCTCCAACCAAGAAAATGATACAAGCTAAGCTTGGCCATCCACTCACTGGATCTCCCCAAATTAAAGTTTTTAAAATAATGATTACAATCATAATAAAAGCAATAAAGCAAAATAATATTCCAAGAATTGCAGACAGAACTAATGGAACCGTTGAAAAGGCTGTAATTCCATCTAATGCATAAGAAAATAATTTCCAAAAATTCCATTTCGTAGTTCCTGCCACTCTTTCTTGATTCTCAAACTCAATCCATTTTGTATCAAATCCTACAAAACTAAATAAACCTTTTGAATAACGATTATATTCCTTCATAGAAAGAATTGCATCTACCATTTGTCTTGTCATTAATCTAAAATCTCTAGCACCCGCTACCATTTTTGTTTTTGATATGGCACCTATTATTCTATAATACCATTTTGTACAAAATTTACGGAAAAATGAATAGCCATTTCTAGATGTCGATTTTGTGGCTACACAATCATAGCCCTCCTCTTTAATAAGACGCAACATTTCTTCTAGTAAATATGGAGGATCTTGTAAATCTACATCCATTGTAGTTACATAATCACCAGTAGCATATTCAAGTCCAGCTAGCATTGCCGCTTCTTTTCCAAAATTTCTAGAAAATGATATATATCTTACTTTTTTATCTTTTTTTGATAAACCTCTAATTTCTTCTAAACTTTTATCTTTTGATCCATCATTTATAAAAATCAATTCAAAAGTTATTTTCTTTTTCATTTTCTCGATTATTTTAGATATCTCTTGATAAAATAATGGAATAGCTTCTTCCTCATTGTAACAAGGAATTACTACACTTATTTTCTCCACATTATCACTTCCTATTTTTTATTATAGCAAACGATATATAAAAAAACAAGAAAAAAGAAATCATTTGATTTCTTATTCACATTTAACTTTTTGAGTTGCTGCTGAAATAGTACATTTATGACCATTTACTTTTGGCTCTTTACCAGTTTCTGTTTCCATAAATCTACCTTCAGAGTCTAATTTAATTTCACCATCGGTCAATTTTGTACCACTAAAATCTACTGGTCCAGTTTGTGCTTGGGCTCCTCCTGTTGTATCTGTACTATCTGTATAAATACATTCATCCTCAGTACAAGTAACTGTAATTGGCATTGCTAATGTTTTATCTTCTACAATAGCTGTAAAATAAGCATATTTTGAGGCTTCCATCATTCCATATACGCTATTTTCTGCTGCTCCTCTTTTAGCCTTTGTAATAATTTGTAAAATCACTGGTGTTGCAATTAATGCAATAACTGCTAAAATTACGATAACTGCTAATAGTTCAATTAAAGTAAAACCTTTCTTATTATTTTTCATAATTCTTCCCTCCTTTATTATACGATATTAGTATAACACATATCCCTTGTAAAAATCAAACATAACTGCAGTTTTTATCACTTTTTGTCAAAATAAAATTTAAAAAAAAGAAACTTGCATTTCTTTTTTTATTCACAAGTAACTTTTTCTTTTTCTATTTTACAAGTGAAATTATTAACTCTAATTCCAGTTGCATCTTGTACAATTCCATCTTCATCAATTTTAAAAGATCCTTCACTTGGAATTGTCCCACTAAAATTTACTTTCCATTTACTTCCATCTGTTTCTTCTTGAACAAATTCACAAGCTGCATTAGCACCAGTACCTGAACATGTTACTATTATTGGTAATGTAATTTGCTTTTCATCTAATAATGTGGACATATAAGTTGTTTTAGCCGCTGAGATTACTCCATATAAACTATCTTGTGCAGCTGATTTTCTAGCTTTTGCAATAATATTTAAAACAATTGGCGTTGCAATTAATGCGATGATTGCTAAAATTACGATAACTGCTAAAAGTTCAATTAAAGTAAAACCTTTCTTATTATTTTTCATTTTCTTCCCTCCTCTATGTTACATTTTTAGTATAACACTTATTTTTATTTTAATCAACAAAAATTGTTCTTTTTTGACAAAATATGAAAATATTTTTTTGATTTTTACCTTTTTTATTAAAAAACAAGACCTTTTTATTAATTTTATTGTTGTCATTATTTGACATTTTTATTTACAAAAAAAGTATTTAGCAAGAAGTAAATACTTTTATTTTTTCGTCATATTTGCACAAATGAGAATCAATTGCTAAATTTTTTGGTGCTACTGAACCATCATCATATATTATTACACTTCCACTACTAGGAACAGTTCCGGAAAAAGTTAATTGATATACAATTGGCTTTTCTTCTGATAACAATGCTATTCCATCTTCTTTTGTAATGGTTCCAATCATTGCTTCACAAACGATTTTATTACAAATAAATTCAAGGCCTTCTGATGGAAATATAGCATCATTGTCTACCATAGAAGTGGCATAAAAATATTTTGCTGCATCTAATACTCGATTGGCCGTTTCTGTCCTAGCTTTACCTCTATTTTTATCTAAAATATTAAATATTATTGGAGTAACAATTAAAGCTAATAACCCTAAAATAACAATTACTGCTAATAATTCCACTAAAGTAAAGCCATTCCTTTTCATTTTACCAATCTTCCTTCTATTATAGATATACCAAAAATATATAATTTAGTCAATGGTTTCAGATAGAGATGACAAAACCTCTTTTATAGTTTTTTCAAAATTTTCAAAGTTTACTGAAAACCACTCAACTGGTATTTGATGATGAAACCAAGTATATTGCCTTTTTGCATATTTTCTACAATTTTGTTTAATTGTTTCTTTGGCTTCTTCTAAAGAACAAGTTCCTTCAAAATAAGAAAATAATTCTTTATAACCGATTGGAGTTAAAACAGCTTTGCTTCTAATATTAGAATCAAAAAGTGCTTTTGCTTCTTCTAATAACCCTTCTTCAAACATCTTATCAGTTCTTTGATTAATTCTTTCATATAACAACTCTCTATCACAAGTTAACCCAATAATTTTACAAGAATATAAAAGTTTTTCCGTTTTTTCCTTCGAACTAGGAATTTCTCCTGTTTCTTTAAAAGAATTAATCGCTCTAATAATTCTTTTACGATTATTTGGATGAATCTCTGTATTTGGGTCTATTTCTAACAATTTTGAAAACAATATAGATGTTTCTGTGCCTTCATACTGATCATTACATATACCATCTACAAATTGATAATCATAAAGTGCAGCTTTAATATATAAACCTGTTCCACCTACCAAAATGGGAGTCTTTCCTTTTTTTAAAATTCCATCGATTTTTTTTCTACAATCTTTCTGGTAATCATAAACAGTATAGTCTTCCGTAATTTCTTTAAAATCAAATAAATGATGAGGAATATTCTCCTTTTCTTCCTCTGTTACTTTAGCTGTTGCAATATCTAATCCTTTATATACTTGAGTACTATCTGCATTAATAATCTCGCCATTTAATATTTTCGCAAGTTCAATACTCATCTTTGTTTTCCCAACTGCTGTTGGTCCCACAATTACAATTATCATTTTACACCTCTTAAAAATCTATATTTGCTCTGATAAAGCAATCTTCTAGTTCGACTAAAAAAGATTTTTTTAATTTTTGATAGCCTACTTTACTCAAAATGATTTTTCCTTCTTTAATACGAACTGTTATTCCAATTGCTTTTAAGAATTCCTCAATTCTAATATTCTCAGGATTATCCATCAAATAACAAAAGGAACGAATTAGTTGTGGTTCTTTTAAAATTTGACCATGCATATAACTAGCCAATAAAACACTATACAAATATTTCTTATGGAAAGGAAGAGATAAACTACCAATTGACAAAATATCATCCATCATAATCTGACAATTCTTTGGAAGCATTTCCTCATTTGAAATATTATGGACTTTTAATTCTAAAATAAAAGTCTCCAAACCTAAAGAATGTTTCTTTTGATAAAGCTCAATCAATTTTAATTCCATGATCATATGAACTGTAAAAATATTTATATAAATAAAACGATTCATCTTTTGATAATATGGTTCTTTGTTTTTATATTTTATACTTTCTAAATAATCCTGAAATAAAAATTCTGCTAAAAGAGTTAATGTATCAAGAAAATAATCATTTTCTTTTTTTAATATCCCATTTTTATTCATCCAATATTCAAAAAACACATGAATTAAATCAAAGCTATCCTTTAATGTATAAGAAGCTGTGATTCCATATTTGTATGATTCCTTCTTCTTCTTTTTTGTTTTTTCAAAAATAATTTTGTTATGATCTAATGCATAATCAAATTCAAGAGCATATTTTATATCAATAGAAGCTAAAAATTCATGAACATAATTTAATGTATCAGATTTGATAATATAATCTTTAAAAGGATAAGAGTCAATATTTAAATTATAACGATTATTTACAAAAATAAAAGCAAAATCTTCTATTAATTTTAATTCTTTTAATGAAGAAGAACGGCTATTCAAATAAGTTTCTACAATTTTCTCTAACACAAGATCTCCTATTTGATAAACATACTGTCTCCGAAAGAAAAAAATCGATATTCTTTTTCTATAGCTTCCTTATAAGCATTTAATATATGTTCTTTTCCAGCCAAAGCGCTTACTAGCATCACCAAAGTAGATTTTGGAAGATGAAAATTAGTAATTAAATGGTCAATTGCTTTAAACTGATATCCAGGATAAATAAAAATATCTGTCCAACCACTACATTCTTTGAATTCATTATAAAGTGACATAATTGATTCCAATGTTCTAGTTGTAGTAGTTCCCACACCAATAATGGGTCTGTTTTCTCGTTTTGCTTTTGAAAGAATATTTGCAGTTTCTTTACTCATTTCATAGAATTCACTATGCATTTTATGAGACTTAACATCTTCTACACTAACAGGTCTAAAAGTTCCAAGTCCTACATGTAAAGTAATAGGCACTACAATAACCCCTTTGTCTTTTATCTTTTGTAATAAATCCTCTGTAAAATGAAGTCCTGCTGTTGGAGCTGCTGCACTCCCTAGATTTTTTGCATATACAGTTTGATAACGATCTTTTTCTTCTAATTTTTCATGAATGTATGGAGGGAGTGGCATTTCTCCTAACTCATCTAGTATTTCATAGAAAATGCCCTGGTAAAAGAACTTCATAAGACGAATTCCTTCTTCTTTTTCTTCTACACATTCTGCTATTATTTTTCCACCACCAAAAGAAATAACAGTCCCTTTTTTTACTCTTTTGGCTGGTTTGGCTAAGCATTCCCAAATATCGTTTCCTGTATCTTTTAACATTAATAATTCAATTATAGCATGTGTTACAAATTTTTCTCCATAAAGACGAGCAGGAATCACTTTTGTATCATTTACTACTAATACATCACCTTCATTTAAATATTCCAAAATATCTGAAAAAACATGATGTTCTATCTTTCCTGTTTCTTTATCTAAAACAAGTAGCTTTGAAGCATCTCTTCTTTGAAGGGGAGTTTGAGCAATTAAATGTTCTGGCAATTCATAGTCAAAATCTTCTGTTTTCATTATCTCACGCTCCTTTTATACAGTTCTGCTGATTGATATGATTTTATAATTTTAAAAATCTTTTTCTTTAGAATCATTATTTCCATTTCTTGATCAAGCTCTTTTAAAGAGTCCTCTATTCTTCTACATAAAAAATGAAAAATTCTTTTTATTCTTTCTTGTTCAACTTTATATTGATTTACCAAAGAGGAATGATAATCAATCACTAATGCATGCTCAAACACCTTTTTCATCCATGCTTCATCTGATAAAAGTTTTAAAAACAATTTATCATGAATATTTTTTTCTGTGATCGCGTCACATACTAGACATAATAGTGTGACAGAATATGCAACTACCTTTTTTGGAAACAAGTAGACCAAATGGCAATAAGTAAATTCTCTTTTTAATTTTTGTTCTTGTGAGGACAAATCAGAATTTAAATAAGAAAATGTATTTGCAAATAACAAAGCATCTTCTAAAGTCAGTTTATTTTTTAACTCTTCTATTTCTCCAAAAATGAAAGCTTCTATAGAATTCTTTTTCATAGTAGACCCATATAACATTTGATATTTTGATTTCAATTTTTCAGAAATGGGAGTTATGATTACTTCTGTTTTTAACTGCTTCATAAATACTATTCTATATTATCAGGACAAGGAATTCCTAAATGTTCATATGCTTTTCTTGTAACAATTCTTCCACGACTTGTTCGTTTTAAAAATCCATGTTGTAATAAATATGGTTCATAAACATCTTCGATGGTTGTTTGTTCTTCTCCAATACTAGAAGCAATTGCTTCTATTCCTACTGGTCCACCATTAAATTTTTCAATAATTGATTTTAATAAATGATAATCTGTATCATCTAGTCCCATAGAATCTACTTTTAAACGATTTAAAGCAAGTGAGGTAATCTCTAAATCGATGACTCCATTTCCCATTACAAGCGCATAATCTCTCACACGTTTAAATAATCGATTTGCAATACGTGGAGTGCCTCTACTACGACGTGCTAATTCAGCTGCTGCATCTTCTTCTATTGGAGAATTAAGAACTTTACTTGTTCTCTTCACAATCTCCGTTAATTCTTCTACTGTATAATAATTTAATTTAGAAATAATACCAAAACGATCTCTTAATGGTCCAGTTAAATCTCCAGCTCTTGTCGTGGCTCCAACTAAAGTAAAAGGAGGTAAATCAATTCTAATATTTCTACTACTAGAGTCGCTTCCAACAATAATATCCAGTGTAAAATCTTCCATTGCTGAATATAAAATTTCTTCTATAAAACGGGGAATTCTGTGAATTTCATCCACAAATAGTACATCTCCTGGCTCTAAGCTAGATAAAATCGCTGCTAAATCTCCACTTTTTTCAATAGCTGGTCCACTTGCTGTTTTAATATTGCTTCCAAGTTCATTTGAAATAATATATGCAAGCGTTGTTTTTCCAAGTCCAGGAGGTCCATATAATAATACATGATCCAACGATTCTTCTCTCATTAAAGCTGCCTTTATAAAAATTTTTAAATTTTCTTTTACTTCTGTCTGCCCAATATAATCTTCTAATTTTTCAGGACGAATATTTTGCTCAAATTTATCTTCTTCCAATTGTTCATTAGTAAGAATTCTATCTTCCATATAAAACCTCCTTATTTTAATAACAATCTAAGTGCCTCTTTAATTTGTTCTTCGATAGAATTATTTTTAGACACTTTTGAAATTATCTTTTTTATATCTATTGGTTTATAACCCAATGCTTTTAACGCTTCTACAAGTTCATCATTAGCTATGACTTCTTCTTTATTATCGCTTACCAATTTTCCTTTTAAATCTAATATAATTTGTCTTGCTACTTTATCTCCTATTTTCGGGAATTTTTTCAAATATAAAATATTTTCTCTTTCAATGGCATCTACTATTCCATTAATAGAGCCAGTCGCTAACATTGGGAGAGTCATTTTACAACCTAGCCCTTTTACATTGATCAGTTTTAAAAATAATTCTTTTTCCTCTTTTGATACAAAACCATATAAGGTTTCTTCATCTTCCCTAATATATTGATAAAGATATACTTTTGTTTCTTTTCCTATTTCAAATGAATAAGGATTCGCTGTATAAATGAGATAGCCAATTCCATTATTTTCAACAACTATAAAACTACTATCAATATCTGTTACTACTCCTTTTAAATATGCATACATAAATGTTTCCCTCCTATTATACTGGAAAAAGAAAGAGTTTTTCTACCCTTTCTTTGCAATTATTATCTTTTTTTGAAAAATATACGAATGGTATAAAATTCAAATATAGAAACTAAAATAATATATCCCAAAATTAATAAGGTATTAAAAATTCCTGTTGAATATGTATTAATAATTCCAGGGACAGAAGCAGGTATATATTTATTCACAAAATTTGTAAATTCTACAATTTTAAGTAACCCTGCTATTCCATGCATCAATCGTAAAAATATATCTGCGATCATAACAAAATAAACAAAGCTACTAAATTGTTTAAAGAAAAATACAACAATTCCAATTAATACAACTAATATAATTAAATCCATAAAAACCCTTCCTATTCTACTTCTTCTTTTGATACGATTCCAAAATCTTTATATACAATTTTCATTTTATATGTTTGAATAATTTCTTGACTATATTTCTGCATTTCTTTTAAGTCTAACTCAATTTCTACTATTTGATTATTTTTTTCTACTACTTCTATTGTAATAAAACTATCATCAGTAATTATAGCTTGACGATAAAGTTCTACAAATTTTGCAGTACCTATCGAATATCCTTTTTTTACAAGTCCACTTTCTTCATAATTGGTTGTATATTCAAGTTTACTATTTAATAATATTTCATTTAAGAAATCTGGACGCAATTTCAATAAATCATAACCAAGTAAAGATGTTTCTTTAATAAAAATCTTATTATACCCTTCTAAATGATATAAAAAATTTTGTTCTAAATAATAAATATCTTCACCAATTGTTAATTTTTCATAGTCGCCATTTCGAGCACTATTTAAAATGTAAATTTCTTCATTAATTGTAAATGTTATTTCTGATTTATAATTTGACATTACTTTCCATTCATCTCTAGAATTTAATACTTCTTTTTTTGGAGTATGAGTTCCTCTTACATCAAATATGGAAAAAATTAAAAGAAAGAAGAAGCCCCATAGAACAAGTTTCACAAGGGCTCTTGTTCTTCTATTTTCTAATAACTCTTTTACTAATTTTACGTGTTCATTTTCTTTAATCTTTTTTATCATATTAATCTAAAACTTTTCCTACTAAAGCTTCTCTGTTTTCGACTCCATGAACAAAGTCTATTGCTTTCATTCTCGTTTTTCCTTCTAATTGCACTTCCGTAAAAACGACTTCTCCGTTGCTTACTTTTACTCCAAATCCATCTTTATAAATTGCAGTTATTTGACCATCAAACATTTCAGGAAAATAATTTTCTGTAATGTAACTTTTCCAAATTTTCAAAATTTTTCCTTCATATAAACAATAAGCTCCAGGCCAACTATATAAACCACGAATTAAATTATGAACTTGACGTTTTGTTTTACTAAAACTAATTCTTTCATCAACTCTTCTAATTACAAAACCATAAGTTGCTTCACTACTATCCTGCTTTGTTCTAGTGTTTGTCCCTGCTATTATAGATGGCAATGTTTCTAAGAGTAAATCTCTACCTAATATTGATAATTTATTATGTAATGAAGATGCTGTATCAGTTGCCTCAATGGCGATACTTTTTTGTGAAATAATATCCCCTTCGTCCATTCCTTCACTCATATACATGATAGTTACTCCTGTTTGGGTAGCTCCTTCCATAATAGCTCTATGAATTGGGGCACCTCCCCGGAATTTTGGTAGTAAAGAAGCATGTACATTGATACATCCGAGTCTTGGAACTTTTAATAATTCAGATGGTAAAATTTGACCATATGCACAAGTAATAATCAAGTCTGGCTGTAATACTCTTATTTCTTCTACAGCATCTTTGATGCTATTTGGCTGTAATACCAATACCGTTTTCTCCAGTCCTACTTTTTTTATAGGAGAAAAGATTATTTTATTTTCTCTTCCTACTTTTTTATCTGGTTGTGTAATAATGGCTCTTACTTGGTAATTTTCTAATATACCGTTTAAGATTGGAACTGCAAATTCAGGAGTTCCCATAAAGACAATCTTGACTTCTTTTTCAACATTCACTTTTTCTAAATCCATATTATCACCTTTCTCATTTTACCACAATTTATCAAAAAGTACTATAAGCGAATCGGATTTAACTCAATTTCGACTTGTACTTTTTTATTCGTTCGGTATTTTTCATAAATGAATTTTAAAGTTTCTATAATATCTGTAGTTTTCTTAAACTTTAGTATAATCTGAATATAATAAATGTTATTTACTTTTGGCATAATGGCATTACTAGGACCTAAGAGAATTACTTTGTCTCCAATCGTTTTTTTTAAATAGGTTGCTATTTTGTTGGCTTCTTCTTCACAAGCAACATAATCACTTCCATGAATTTCTATTAACCCTAAGTTAAAATATGGGGGATAAGATAATTTCTTTCTAATTTTCATTTCTTCTTCATAAAAACCTTCATAATCATGATTTTTTGCTTTTAAAATACTATAATGATCCAAGTTAAATCCTTCAATAATAACGGTTCCTTCTAAGTCTTTTCTTCCAGCTCTTCCTGCTACTTGACTTAAAAGAGCAAACGTTCTCTCTCCACTTCTAAAATCTGGAACATTTAAAGAGGCATCTCCATTCATAACCCCTACAACTGTAACACGTGGGAAATCAAGGCCTTTGGCAATCATTTGTGTTCCAATTAAAATATCATACTCTCCATTTCTAAAGGCTTCTGTTATTTTTTCATGAGCCCCTTTTTTAGAAGTTGTATCAACATCCATTCGAATAATTCGAGCATTTGGAAATTTTAACTTCGTTTCTTCTTCTAATCGTTCTGTTCCAAGTCCAAAAGTAGAAATCTCTTTGCTTTTACATTCTGGACAGCTTTCCATAATATATTTTGTATAATTACAATAATGACATTTTAATCGATTTAGCGATTTATGGTATACAAGTGGTATATCACAATTTGGGCATTTTTCTACATATCCACAAGCTTTACAACTCATGATCGTTGAAAATCCCCTTCGGTTTAATAACAAAATAATTTGTTCTTTTTTTTCTAAGGCTTCATTTATTTTTTGAGTCAAAAATTCCCCAAATATACGATTACCACGTCTTATTTCATATTTCATATCAACCAGATGAACTTCTGGTAAATGTTTTGAAATTCTTGTTTTCAATGTCAATAATTTATAAATCCCACTTTTAGCCCTTGTATAACTTTCCAAAGACGGGGTTGCACTTCCTAATACAATCGGACAATGATGATACTTGGCTCTCCAAAGAGCAATATCTATGGCGCTATATTTAGGAGTATTTTCTTGTTTATACGTTTCTGTATGTTCTTCATCAATTACAATCATTCCTAAATTTGTAAAAGGGGCGAATATTGCACTTCTAGCCCCAATTACAATGGAAACCTCTTTGCGTTCTATTTTTCTCCATTCATCATATTTTTCACCATTGCTAAGACGAGAATGCAATATTGCGATTTTATTTCCAAATCGATTTCTAAACAAGGTGACGATCTGTGGAGTCAAGCTAATTTCTGGAACAAGTACAATCGCTTCTTTTTGATCTTTTAAAATTTCTTCTATGATATGCATATAAACTTCTGTTTTTCCGCTTCCTGTTACTCCATGAAGTAAAAAAGGAGAAAAAATATTTTTATTTTTTAACACTTTTTTTACAACTATCTGTTGTTCTTCATTCAGCATTATTCTTTGTGTTTCTCTATGATCTGCTTCTTTTAAACGATACGTTTCTTCTTTGATCTCTTTTAAAATATTTTGTTTTAATAATGTATTTAAGGCATATAAAGAAATATCAGAGCATTCTTTTTTCGTTACTTTTGTATTTTTCATAACAAAATCTATAATTTGCTGTTGTTTTTCACTTTTCACTTCTATTTCTTTATTCAATACGATATAAGATTCATATTTTTTAGAAATTGTTGTTCCACTTTTTGCTTTTAATGCGGTTGGCAACATTGTTTGATAAGCAGAAATTAAATTGCACAATGTTTTTTTTGAAATATAGTTTCCTAATTCTAATAATTCTTTATTCAGTACAGGATATTCGTCTACTGCCTGTGTTACTTTTTTTAAAGCATATTGTGGCTGTTCTTGTAACTGATATTTTTTTAGTACAAAGCCTTCTAAATTTCTATTATTGAAAGGAACTAAAATTCTAGAACCAATCATTACTATTTTTTCTAATTCAGGAGGAAGCAAATAAGTAAAAGTTTGAACGATCTGTCGAGCTTTAATTTCAATCAGTACATCTACTACCATAAAAATCCTCCATTCTTAAAATATTATAGCAAACATTTGTTTTTGTGTAAAGAAAAAAAGAGCATCTATACTCTTTGTTTATACCCAGCTTTTTTTACAACTAGATCATCTTCTAATAATAGTCCTAAAATCTTTCGATGAATAGAATCAACAGTATCATAATACTCCTGATCACTTTTTCCTGGTTTTGGCATAATTCCATGATACCATAAAAGAATCTGTCTTTCATCTGGCGTTAACCTCCACATAATGATATCTTTTGCCCATTGCCTTAATATTCCATGGCGTTTTCCAAACAATGCAGGATTGGTAGATTGATATTCCATCCATCTGGCAATAGAACTTGCTAAACATTCCCAATCATTTTCCCTCATTCCAGTTTTTGAGTCAACAACAGTTGTTTTTTGTTTCAAAATGATACATCTTAATTTACAAAATGCTTCTTTCTCAATTTTATTTATCCAATCATTAGATAATCCCAAAGCTTGCGCAATTTCTGATGTTTTCATTAATTCATAATATTTCATTCTGATAACGTCTATTTCTCTTTGTGTAAGTTTTGAAATTGCCTCTTTCTCCATTTCACTTCTATCAACCAATAAATGTATCATTCTATCTTCAAATGTATTTGGTATATAACCTACACTTGGCATAAAAAAACCCCCTTTTTTATTGGGGTTTATACTATCATGTTTAGATTATTTTGTCAAATTCCTATTCACTTTTCAACGCATCCATTGCTGCACGCATTTCAAGATCATATTTCACCATATCTAAGCCACCAAATAATTTTAAGAATTCTTCTTTCTTCATTTGGTATTTTTCTGCTAATTTAGTTGCTTCTTCTTCTGCTTGTTCCTCTGTTATTTTAATATTTTCTGCTGTTGCAATTTCTTCTAACATTAATCTAAATGTAATGCGTTTTACTGCTTCTTCATGCATTTGATCCTTTAAAGCTTGTTCATCAGAATTCGTAAATTGATAAAATTGTTCTAAAGTGATTCCTTGCATTTTTAAGTTTTCTTCGTATTGTTTAATCATACGTTTCTTTTCTTCTTCGACCATAACATCTGGAATATCAATCGTTACATTTTTAGCGGCTGCTTCTAATAATTCATCTACATATTTATTATCAGCATCTGCTTCTTTATGAGTTAAAATATTTTCTTTTACTTGAGCTTCTAATTTTTCTAGAGTGTCAATTCCTTCCATACCTAAATCCTCGAAGAACTCATCATTAATCTCTGGAACTTTCACTTCTTTTACTTCGTGTAATGTTACTTTAAATACTACTGGTGCCCCCTTTAAATCTTCACTATGATAATCTTCTGGGAAAGTTACATTAATCTCCTTAACTTCTCCTGATTTCATTCCAATTAATTGTTCTTCAAATCCAGGAATAAATGTTCCACTTCCAATTGTTAATGAATAATTCTCTGCTTTTCCACCTTCGAAAGCAACTCCATCTTTGAAACCTTCAAAATCAATTACTACAATATCGCCATTTGATACTGCACCATCTTTTAAAACATTTTCAGCATATCTTTCTCTCATATGTCCAATAGCATGTTCTACTTCTTCTTTTGTAACTTCTACTTTTTCTTTTTTTACACCAAGTCCTTTATATTTTCCTAATTTTACTTCTGGTCTAAGTGTTAGAGTAAATTTAAACTCAATTCCTTCGTCATTTACATCAGATAAAGCAATATCAGGTTCTGCTACAATTCTAACATCTTTTTGATCTTCAAATGCCTTAATATATGCTTGTTCTAAACATAAATCTGCTGCATCCATGTATAAAGAAGATTTTCCATATTTTTTTAGAAACAATTCTTTTGGAGCATGACCCTGACGAAAACCATCAATTTTCACTTTCTTACTTGCTTTTTCATATGCTTTATTTAAAGCTTCTTCCCATTCTTTTCCTTCTATTTTAACAGTAATTTCTTTTATATTTTTATTTGCTGTTGCTTCACTTTTTTTACTCATACTTTTTTCCTCCAATTCATGTTACTAGTATATCTTATTTTTCTTAATAATTCAACACTTTTCCTTTTTTTAAAACTGAAAAAAGCACTGGGTGCTTTTACATAATTTCTACAACCTTAACGTCATATTTTCCATTTGGACTTTCTACAGATACAATATCCCCAACATGAAGACCTAAAATTGCACTTGCAATTGGTGATTCATTAGAAATTTTGTTTTGGAATGGATCTGCTTCTTTACTTCCAACAATTGTATATTCTTCTGTTTCTTTATCTTCTACATATTCTATTTTTACTTTTGATCCAATTGCTACTTGATCAGTTTTTACATCACTAATAACAATTGCATTTTCTATCATTGCTTCTAGTTCTTGAATCTTACTTTCTACAATAGCTTGTTCTGTACGAGCTGCATCATATTCAGCATTTTCGCTTAAATCTCCTAAAGCACGAGCATCTTTTAATGCGTTGATTACTTCTGGTCTTTTCTCTAATTTTAGATACTCTAACTCTTTTTGCATTTCTTCAAGGCCTGCTTTTGTTAAATAAATTTCTTTTGTATTTGACATTTTATTTCACCTCAAAATTAATTTTTCTTTTAAATCTATCAAATAATACTACAGTTTTTTTCTTTTGTCAACTTTCTTTTGTATTATTTTTTAATTCTCATGAAATCATTTGGGTACAAAGGTTTATTCACTTTTACTTTTACAACTTGCTTTGGATGTCTTACTATATCTATAGTTTCCCCTGTTTCATCTATGATTTCTTCTATTTTCATCTGAAAAGTATCAATGTTTGGTCCAAAGAATTCTACCATATCTCCAACTTTAAAATAGTTGCGCTCTTCTATTACTGCATATCCATCTTGATAATCCAAGATAAGACCTAGGAAATCCTGATTCGATATTTCTACACGTCCGTTATAGTATTGACATTCTACTCCTTCGCTCCCATCAAAAAATTGAGGTACTGAATCTCTATTGGCACAATTTGCGAGTACTTTTTCATACTCCTTATTATATTCATAATTTTCTTTTTGTTGCATGTACTCGTCAATTACTTTTCTATAAATATCGACAACAGTTGCAATATAATAAATAGAACGCATTCTTCCTTCTATTTTAAAAGATGTTATTCCGATATCTATCATATCTGGAATATAAGCAAGTAAAGATAAATCTTTGGTACAGAAAGTAAAGGGTTTCTCTCCTATCAACGCTTTTCCACCTTTATCTAGTAAATCAAAATCCCATCTACATATTTGACTACAACCACCACGATTAGAATCTCTTGCTGTTAAAAAATTAGATAGTACACATCTTCCACTATAAGAAGCACACATAGCTCCATGAATAAAACATTCAATTTCAATATCTACATGTTTTTTTATTTCCATGATTTCTTCGCTGGTTGTTTCCCTTCCAAGAACAATTCTCGTAATTCCTTCTTCTTTCCAAAATTTTACAGCCTCATAATTTAATGTGGATTGCTGTGTTGATAAATGAAGTTCTAAATTGGTATTTTCTTTGGCCAAAGAAATAATAGCTGGATCACTAATAATGATAGCATCTATACCGATCTGATCTAATTCTTTTAAATAGTTTGTTAAAGCGTTTAATTCTGAAGTATGGAGTGCAATATTGACAGTTACATATACTTTTTTATGTAAATTATGAGCAAACTCTACCCCTTCTTTTAATTCCTTTAATGTAAAGTTAGAGGCATTGGCTCTAAGTCCAAACATGGTACCACCCAAATAAACTGCATCAGCTCCATAAAGAAGGGCAAATTTAAGCTTTTCTAAACTTCCAGCAGGCGCTAATAATTCTGGCTTATTCATTCTTTTTCCCCCTTTATTTTATATATAGTTTCTGTATATAAGAACCCTTTGTCTACATTTTGTCTACATAACTCATTGACACTACTTTCTACTTGTTCCTTATTTCCTTCTGTCAAGTTTTGTAACAAACTTACAATTTGACAAAAGACATTTTCTTCTATCAAAAAGCTATTTAAAATAGCATATTCAATTCCCATTCGTTCTAATTCTAATATTTCTGTGATAGCGTTTAAAATGTGGGCTGAATAAACAACAGTTCCATTGTTATCATCTATAATTGGATAAGTTTTTCCTTCTTTTTCTAAATAATATAAATTGCCATTTTCTTCTAATCCAAAACATTCTAAGTAATTTTTTACTAGATGTCTTTTAGAATCAAACATTGGAAGGTAACCAAAAACATTTACAAACAAAGAAACATCTGTATTTTTTCTTATTTCTTTAATTTCTTCTAATGTAATCTCACTTGATAAATAAGTACCTTTTACTCCGTGAGATGCCCAGAAATTACAAGTACCTGCATTCGTTGTTAAGTGCTCTTGGCTCCAAATCAAAGGATAAGTTATTTGTAGTTCTTTTTTTAATCTTACAATACTAATATCATAATAAAAAACTCCATCTATGGGATATTTTTCTAATTCTAGCATTGTTTTTTTTAAGCTTTCCAAATCTTTATTATGCATATTTTTATTTAACATAATAAAAACTTTTTTTCCTTCTTCTTTTAATTTTTTATACTCATTTAAATCTTCTATTGAAATATAAAAAGGCATGTTTACACTTAAATTTTGAATGCCTAAAATAACTCCATCTGTTAAAATTTTCTCCGATTTTTTACTTGGTATTGTCAATATTTTCATACTATCACATCCCATCGTATTATAGCAAAAATGTGTTGAAATAGCAAAAAAAAATACAGAACTTTAGGAGTTTTATCTAAAATCTGTATTTTTAAAACATTTTTGGTTTTACATTATCTTCTAATACTTTTTTTATCTCATTGTTACTAAAATCAATGATCGTACTAGTTCCATCTAAATTTCTATTCTGAGATTGTAATCCTACATAATAGGAAAGAACATCGGCTAAATAATATGGATTCCCATAAGTCGCATGTTTCCAAACATATTTGGCCTTGGCTTCTGCAATAATTGCTGGATCTGTTTCATCTAAATCAATCATAACACGATAATAATAGTTATTTGGATTTTGGTGAGCATCTTTCACAATAGCCAACCATCCCAAATCGTCAATGTTATTTTTTACTTCTTCTTCCGTTATTCCCATCTGTTTGGCATAATCATGTATAATGACACGCATCATTCCCTGTCCATAATTATAAGATTGAAGCGCTAAATAAGGATTTCCATTATATAAATCAATTCTATTTTGCAAACACATCGCTGCTGCTTGAGAATTCAATTTAAAATTAGTTGCATTTTCCATAGTTATAGATAAGGAGTCTTCACTTTCTGTTTCATAATTCCAAGCTTTTACAATTCTTCCATCTGGAGATTCTAGTTGAAAAGCTCCTACTCCATATCCGTTATATCGATTTCCACCTGGACAACAAGCTTCATGTTCTAGATTTGATTCTGCCAGTCCTTTTGCAATTAATATATAAGGATCGATTCCATAAGAAATAGCTGTTTGACCAATAATTCGCCCCATTTCACTTTCAAAAATAGATTCTATTTTATTGCAATTGACTCTTGCACCTAACATAATTTTAGAACGATCATATCCATCATAATTTTCTTGTAGTTCTATTGTTTGTTCTAAACGATGAGAAAATTCGAAAATATCAATAGTTTGTTCTTCTGGCTCTAGAGAAGAAATGGGATTAATTTCTGATAAGGATGCAATATCATTATCCTTTGAATCTTCTGTTAAATGCTCCATCGCTAGAGAAACATCATCCTGTCCTTTTTGTATACGGGGATTCAAATTACCAGTTAATACATATGCCATACCTGACATTAATACAGTCCCAGCCAAAGCGAGGCTAGCTAATTTTATTTTATTGGCATATAAAATTCTTAATTGTAAGGTTTGTAGAGTATTAGTTTGTTCATTTCTTTTTAAATTTTCTGAAAGAATAGGAGTTCTATTTAATCTTCGAAATAATGTTTTTAAAATTGCTTCTTGTTGCAATTGCTTATAATCTTTTACAACAATAATATGATTATCAGCTGTATATAAAATTAAATCATTTTCACTTTTTTTTGCATTTATAAAATGAACTGCTTTTTTTAAAATATATTCTCGAATCGTCTCTTCTTTATTTGTTCTTCTGTAGGTTTCTCTGGATTTTCCCGCCTCTTTAATTTCTAAATATAATCCGTTTTCTGTAGCGCCAATATATGCAATATTTCTCATTTTTCACCACCTCACAATTTTTCACTTATTCCAATTCCATCTCCCAATTCAATAAAAATTGTTTTAAACTCTTTATTTTCTTTTAAAAATTCAATATAATTTCTTATTTTTCCAACCATTTGACGTAAATTTTTACTTTCTATTCTTGCCTCTTGTTTGGTATATCCATGAAAGTTCAAATTATCTGAGATGATTGCTCCACCACTTATTAAATTAGAAGAAAATTTTTCAAAAAATCTTACATATTGACTTTTCGCCGCATCAATAAAAATTAAATCAAATTGTTCTTCTGTTTGAAAATCCATAATATCTTGATTGAATACTTGTATTTGCTCTTGAAGATTAGCTTGTTTTATATTTTCGATCGCTTTTTGATAACGTTCTTGATCTCTTTCAATTGTCACAATTTGAATATCTTTTGAAACAAGCGCCATTCTAATTGCAGAATATCCAATCGCAGTACCTAATTCAAGAATTTTCTTTATATGATGTTCTTTTATATAATTTTCTAAAAAACAAATTCCATCTGGTAGCATAATTGGAATTTTATTTTCTTTGGCATAATCTTCCATTTCTTCTATTAATATTCGTACCATAATCCCTCATTTTTTAAACGTGCTACAGTTTTTTCATGTTCACTATTCGTTTTACTAAAATAAGTCTTTCCATTTTTATCAGCTACAAAAAAGTAATCATTATGAGTCTTTGGCTCAATAGAGGCCTCAATGGCATCAATTCCAGGATTACAAATCGGTCCGATTGGAAGTTTTCCAGCCATTTTAATCGCTCTTGTGTTATAATCGTTCACTTCATCTATTTCACTTTGATATAAATCCCTTTCACTCATTTCTACCTTCGCTCCATAGTAAGTGGTAACATCACTTCCTAAGGACCAACCAGCTTCTAGTCTATTATAGAAAACTCCTGCTACTCCTGCTCTATCATCACTTCCTGCTGCTTCTAATTCTATAATAGAAGCAAGTGTTAACATTTCATGGAGAGAATAATCACTTTTCTCAATTTCTTCTTTATAAGGCTCTAACTTTTTCCCTGTTTGATCTAACATTTTTTTAAATATTTCTTTCACAGTTACATTCTTATTTTTAAATTCATAAGTATCTGGAAATAAATATCCTTCTAAAGAATAATAAAGTTTTGTATTCAAGATACTTTCGTCCAAAAACCAATATTCATTTATCAATTCTTTTAAATACGTTTCGTCTTTTAAAACTTCATAAATCTCTTCTTCTTTATTATTTGTTTTATTTTCAATAATCTTAGCAATCCCTCTCATATGTTTTCCTTCTGGAAAGGTAATTGTAATAGACTCTGTCGTTAATTCACTATCATTTGACAAAGCTTTGATAATTTTCTCCACTCCCATATTTTGATTTAATGAAAAAGTTCCTGCTCTAAAATTGCTTGGTTTTTTTAATTTTATATAAATTTTGTAAACTAATTCAGAATTGATTAATTTTTTTTCTTTTAATTCTTTCGCAATCGTTAAATAAGTTTGCCCTGGAGTAATTGTAAATTCAACAGATGTATTTTTATTCGTAACTGGTTTTAATCCCCATTCATATAAAAAATATAATATAACAATAACAAAAATTACAAACACAACAAAACCGAAAATCCCCTTTTTGACGCTAGACTTTATTTTTCTTTTCGCCATAACGCTAAAAACGAGCTATTGCTCGTTCATACTTTCTGCTGCTTTTGTTTGTAATTCTTCTAAAATAGTTTCAATAATTTTCCACTCTTTTTCTGTTTCAATTGGTATTAATTTTGTCTCTGCTTCGTTTGGGTTATAAATAGAAGCATATACCTTTGTATTTCCTTCTTCATCTGTTGTATTATCTGTATATACCATATAATTTTTCTTTGTTTCATCTGATTCAAAAGTAAATAAAACCTCACATTCTATTTCTTTTCCTGCTTCATCTGTAACTTTAAATGTCATTCTTTCTTCGCTCATAAATCTCTTCCTTTCATTTTATCTAAATAAGTCTGTAATATAATATTAGCGGCTAAACTATCAATTTTCTTTTTTCTTTTTTTTCTTGACATATCAGCTTCTACCATATAATGGGTTGCTTCTACAGTTGATAAACGTTCATCCTGCATAATTACTTCAATATTTAGTACTTTTTCTATTTGTTCTTTGAAGCCTAGAGTTATTATTCCTCTTTCTCCTATTGTATTATTCATATTTTTCGGAAATCCCAAAACAATTTTTTCAATATTATACTCCTCTATAATATTTTTTAATTCTGGAATTAAGACTTCATAATCTCCTTCATTAAAACGAATTGTTTTATAAGAATTCGCAATTGTTGCTGTAATATCCGAAATGGATATTCCTAAAGTTCTGGTTCCAAGATCTAATCCTAGATATCTCATTTATTTAAAAACTTTCTTACCATAATCTCTAAAATCTTAGCTTGATCAAACTGGAGAATTTTTTTTCTTGCTTCTTTATGACTAGAAATATATCCAGGATCCCCACTCATCAAATATCCAACAATTTGATTAATTGGATTGTATCCTCTTTCTTCTAGAATTAATGCGACTTCAGCGATTGTTTTTTCAATCAAAGCACTCTCAAATTCATCTCCATTATAAACTTTTGTTTCTTCCAATTCCATCACCTACTTTATGAATACAACTTCATTTTATCAAATATTATCATTTATTGCAATCATTCAAGATTAAATAAATGATACTTTTCTATATACGTAATTGCCTTTTTCTCATAATAATTAGAGAATGATTGTCCAAAAATTTGATTCAATGTATTTTTCATCATTTCTTCTGTTTCGGCTTTGCTTCCCTCATACTCCAAATAAATTCCAAGATTCTCTATTAATTGAATGGACATTCTTGCATTTCCCATTCTATAAAAATACATTTCTTGCTTCAAATGAAAAAACTCTTGATAACCAATTAATTCTAGGAACTGTTTTCCTTTTTCTAAATCTGGTACCTCTAAATATAATTTTTGATCTTTTTTGATATCTCCATTCTTTTTATAAGTCTTTTTCTTTAATGTAAAACCTTTAAAATGGTTCCCTTCCCTTCTAATTAAAATAGAATGGTTTAACAGTTCTTCTACTGTTTGATATGGTTCTTCTTTTCTCATATAAATATCATCTAGTACGCTTTCTTCTACAAACTCACATCCAGCTTTTTCCAATAATATTTGAATTTCTTTTAATGACTTTGTCAATTTTATTGTAAGTTCTTTTTCTTCTTTCATATATTCTCTACTTCCTTTTATTTTACTTTATTATAACAGAAAGAGAAACTATTTTGCTAGTTCCTCTATTTGTTTTTTTATCGTTTTTAAAATTTCATCTAATGCGCTTGCATCTTTTCCACCGCCTTGGGCAAAAATAGGACTTCCTCCTCCTGAACCATTCGATTTTAAGGCTGCTTCTTTTACCATATTTCCACAATGTATTTTGTCTTTTAAATCAGCATGAGCTTTGGATAATATGTTTACATTTCCATTGTTCACAGTTGCAATAAAAATAAATCCATTGTTTAAACTGTTTAAAAGAGCATCTATTACTTGTTTTAAAATATTTAAATCATAATTTTCTACTTTCATAATAATTGTTTCTATATTTCCAATTACTTCTTTTTGATTCATAAATACATCTAAGTTTTGAAGTGCTTTTTTTGACTTTTCTTCTAAATATCGTTTTTCTAATTCCATTACACTCTTTTTAATCGTTTCCATTTCATTTAAATTAAATATGATATCTCTGTAAGTGTGAGGAGCATCATTGTTAATATTAAAATTAAAGTCTAAAATAATTTCTTCTTGCCCCCCTTCTTCAATAATTCTTTTTGCTTTTGATAATAATTTTACCATCTCATCATTATATGGTTTGATTGCGGCAAATAAAGAGGATTCTATTCTATCTCCAGTTGCTCCAACAATTCGATATACATTGCTTCCTTTAGATTCTAAAGATACAATTGCGAAACGCTCTATTTCCCCAATATTTTTCACATGTGTTCCGGCACATAATTCTTTCGAGTCACCAATTGTAACAACTCTTACTTTATCACCATATTTTTCATCAAACAATGCCATTGCTCCTGTTTGTTTGGCTTCTTCTAGTGTTAAAATTTCTGTTTTTGTATCCACTTTTGTTGCAATACGCTCATTGATACGTTCTTCTACTTTTACTAATTCGTCTTTTGAAATTTTACCTTCATAATGAATATCAAAACGAACATTTTCATTATCAATTGCAGAACCAGCTTGATGAACACTTTCTCCTAATACTTCCTGTAACGTTCTTTGAAGAACATGAGCAGCACTATGATTACACATAACATGATGTCTAAATTCTTCATTCACACTAGCGATTACTTTATCTCCTACTTTTAAAATTCCATCAAAAGTTACATAGTGAAAATGTTGTTTATTTGGACCTTTGAACGAATCTTCTACTTCTACCATAATATTTCCATCTATAATGGTTCCAATATCAGAAATCTGTCCTCCACTTTCTGCATAAAATGGAGTTTCTTCTAAAACCACATATCCAGAATTTTCTAATGTTTCTACAAACTTTTCTCCATTAAATAATCTTAAAATAGTAGTCTCTATTTTTAATGTATCATAACCTACAAAAAGGCTTTCTTCTTTAAAATTTAATAATTCTTCATTTTGAATATTCATACTTGTTGCTTTACTTCTACTTTCTCTAGCTAGATCTTTTTGTGCCTTCATACAAGTATCGAATGCATCTTTAGATACAGTAAAGCCTTTTTCTTCTGCATATTCTAGTGTTAGTTCAAATGGAAAACCATAAGTGTCATATAATTTAAATGCTTCCTCTCCGCTAATGGTTTTATCTGTACTTGTTTCAAATAGTTCTTGTAATCTTTTTTCTCCTTTTGCAAGTGTCTTCATAAAGAGTTCTTCTTCTTTGTTTACTTTTTCCATAACAGAAAGTTCATGGGAACGTAAATTCGGATAAGCATATTCCATAATGGAAACTACTACTGGGACCAATTCTTTTAAAAATGGTCTTTCAATACCTAGTACTTTCCCATAACGAACAGCTCTACGTAATAATCGTCTAAGAACATAATCTCTTCCATTATTTCCAAAATTAGCGCCATCTGAAAGGGCAAATACAATCGTTCTAATGTGGTCTGCAATTACTTTAAACGCCATTTCTCCATTGTATTTTTTCCCACTTATTTCTTCTGTTTTTTCAATAATAGGAAGAAACAAATCCGTATCAAAATTGGTATCAACTTCTTGTAAAATAGAAACCATTCTTTCTAATCCCATTCCAGTATCAATATTTTTACTTGGAAGCTCTGGATATTCTTCTCTTGGAATTCCAGCTTTTGCATTATATTGACTAAATACATTATTCCAAATTTCAATATAGCGATCATTTTCAATATCATCTTGTAGCAATTTAATTCCTAAATTATTAGGATCATACTTTTCTCCTCTATCATAAAAAATCTCACTATCTGGTCCGCTTGGTCCTGGTCCAATTTCCCAGAAGTTTCCTTCTAATTTGATAATGTGAGAAGGGTCTACTCCAACTTTAATCCATGTGTTATATGCTACTTCATCATTCGGATAAATAGTCATGTAAAGTTTTTCTTTATCAAAACCAATCCATTCTGGACTTGTTAGAAATTCAAATGCCCAAGTAATTGCTTCTTCTTTAAAATAATCACCAATGGAAAAGTTTCCAAGCATTTCAAAAAAAGTTTGATGACGAGCTGTTTTTCCAACATTTTCAATATCATTCGTACGAATACATTTTTGACTGCTGCAGATTCTTCTGTTATCAGGAACAACACTTCCATCAAAATATTTTTTTAAAGGTGTTACTCCTGCATTAGTCCATAGTAAAGTAGGGTCATTGATTGGCACTAATGAAGCACTTTCTAGTACTTGGTGTCCTTTGCTTTCCCAAAATTGAAACCATAAGTCTCTCATTTCATTTCCTGTTAATTTTTTCATATTCTACACCTCTTGTTTTAAAATATCATTTACTTTTTCTTTTAATTCTTCTAGACTTCCATTATTTTCAATCACATAATCGTAGTTTGCATAATCATCTAAATCCGTTTCTGTTCTATGCATTTTTTGTTCTTCTGTTAAACCATTATCAAAATTAGGCCGATTTACTCGAATAATAACAACATTTTCAAAATTATCCCTTGGTGTATCTACATCTATTTTAAATCTTGCATCTGAAATCGTTAACACATCAAAGAAGAAGGAATAAACTTTAATATCATCTACGATTCTTTTTACAAAAAACGCTTCATCAATCTTATCGCGAATGACATTTGTTCCAAGTTGCTGTAAAAGTTCTCTTGGTTTTGTTTCTTCACTACCATCCCAATTACTAATTTTTTTCGCATATTCTTTAATATAACTACTATATTGCAAATTTAAAACATCATAATGATTTTCTATATAATAGTTTCTAATCATTTCTGCTATGGTATCTTTACCATGTCTTGCTTTCCCACATACAATAAAAATTTTTGGTTGTTTTTCTTTTAATTTCATTTTATCCATCCTTTCAAATTATAGAAAAACCACGTATTTTTCTAGGAACGAAAAACCGTGGTACCATCCTAATTGCTTCTTTTTTTGATAACGGAGACTTCTCCGGTAGTATTTGCCTACACTCTAAAGGAGCTTCCACAAGTTTGTTTTCTCATTTTCACCAACCATGAGTTCTCTACTAAAACAAATATTGTGTACTAATCTTTATCATTGTTTTAATTAAAATCTAATATATCATATTTTTCGTCTAAAAATAGAACAATGGATTTTACTACTGAAATAATTGGAGTTGAAATAAGCATTCCTAATATTCCCCAAAAATGTCCAAAAATAAGTAATCCTAACATAATTGTAACTGGGTGTAATTTGGTGGTTTTACTCATAATAAGAGCTTGTATAAAATTACCTTCTAAGAATTGTATCACTGCAATTACTACAAGTACTAATATCCCAGTTGTTGGAGATTGGGCGAATCCAACAATCACTGCTGGTGCACCTCCAATATAAGGGCCTACATACGGAATAATGTTAGTAAGCCCACAGAAAAGTCCAAATAGAAGCGGTGCTTTTAAGCCAACTAGCCATAATCCAATCGATGTCACAATAAAGACAAATGTAGAATCAAGTAGTGCACCTTGTACAAATCTTCTTAAAGAAGTATTTACTTCTGTAATTAATTCTCTCGCATCTCTTTGCATCTTCCTAGGAAATATTGTAATAATGGTATCATTCACATTATCAAATCCAATTAATAAATAAAATCCAATAATAAGACCTATTAGGAAAATTCCAAGACCACTAAAAATAGATTTGGCAATATCTACTGTCATTGTTGGAAGGGAGCTCGCTAAATTGGTTCCAAATTCTTCTATATTTTTAAATACATCTAGCTTAAAGGCATCGGCATCAAAGTCCTTAATCGCTGACAATTTTTGAAAAACTTCATCAATCCAAGATTTGACAGAATCAAATACTTTAGGTAATGTTTGAACAAAATCGTTAATTTGGTCTGATAATAAAGGTATAATTGTAGCTAATAAAAGAAATAAGAAGCCAAGGAATAAAAAGTACATAATAATAGAACCAAAAGTTCTCTTTATTCCTTTTTTTTGAAGCCATTTAACGGCTGGATCAAATAGCCAGGCCATAAATATTCCAATAAAAAGAGGTGCTACAATTGTTAATAGTTCAATTATGAAATCCCAGATTTTTAATTCTTTTACTACTTTTATAGCCGCCCAAGCACCAACTATAATAATTAAGAAATATGAAATGTGAAGTATTTTTTTGGCTAATGAGATAGTCTCATTTACATTTTTCATATTTAGTTCTTTGTCATTTCCTTTTCGAAACATGATTTCACCTCATAATTCTATTATAACCCATATAATAGCCTTATGTAAATCATTATTGTTCATGAAAGTAGAAAAATAAATTGACAAAATTTTAAAATGATACAAAACGAATTCTAGCATATCCATGGTCATTATTTCCATTGATATTTCCAGTTCCTCTTGGGTTTGGCATTTCTTCTCTTCCACTTAACATCAAAGCATTTTTAAAACTCATATTAGAGTAATGAATTGAGCTACCTGTCGGTTTTAATGATTCATTGATAGCATTGCATCCATTATAGCCGGAGATGAAAGAAGAACCTCCTCCGCCTCCTTGACCAGAACCACCTGATTTTGTAGCGCCTCCTGCTCCACCGCCATAGTAGCCTCCGCCACCACCTCCAGCACCTGTACCATCAGATACGGAATCGTTATTTCCTCCTTTTCCAAAACTACCAGGATAAGGAGTTCCTGTTCCACCATAAATGTTATTTCCGTTTGTCCCTCCTGCTATTTGAGTACCACCTTTTCCATCTTGATTGTTATAAGCATGCCCACTATAGTATCCTCCACTATAACCTTGTAATCCACCTGCGTAACTTCCTCCTCCGGCAGTCGTATAAACTCCAAGAGAAGAACCTCCTCCGCCTCCAGCGACCATAATTCTTGATTTTAAACTATCTATATTGTCCCAATCTCCGCTCACAAGACGAATATCTGTAGCTCCACCACCAGAAGTTCCATAGCTTGTTCCAAGACCTCCTGTTCCTCCGCCATTAAATGTTGGAGTTCGGCTTCCTACTTTTCCTTTTTCGCCTATATAAATATATAGTTTCTGTCCTTTTTTTAATGTAATATTTCCTTTTGTATATCCACCTTTACTAAATTGTTCTGTTCCTTCATAAAATCCACCTGTTGCTCCCCATAGTTCCATTTGATAGGTACCACTTGCTGGAACAGTAAAAGTCTCATAATTACCAGTATAGTCATAATTCATATCAGAAACATGAAGAATTTTTCTTATTTTTGTTTCAATTAATTGATTTTTATCATTATAGAGTTGATATGTAATGATACGCATATTCCAAAGTGTATCTTTTGCATCATCTTTAACTTCAACATGATATTTTATTCCACTTGGTGAATTTCCTAATAAAATTTCATATCCTGGTTCTTCAAAAGTATCAGTCCTTTGTATTACTTGTTCTTCTCCCAATAAATAAATCATGGCTTGGTCTTCTATATCATGCAATAGTGTAATACGTACATAACCATCTTCAGCGTTGCCATTCATTGTTCCTTCTTTTCTAGGATTTGGCATTTCTTCTTTTCCACTTAACATCAAAGCATCACGAAATACAATACCAGAATAATGATTTGGTTGTCCAGATGGCGAACCATCTTTATAAATAGCATTGACACCTTGATATCCAGAGATGAAAGAAGAACCTCCTCCTCCTCCTTGGCCAGCGCCGCCATTTTGGGTAGCTCCTCCAGCACCACCGCCGTAGTATCCACCTCCGCCTCCTCCAGCACCTAATCCATAAGATACAGAGTCATTATTTCCACCGATTCCAAAACTACCTGAATACGCAATTCCTGTTCCATTATGCACATTGTTTCCTTTTGCACCACCAGAAGTTTGTGTTCCCCCTTTGCCATCCTGATTATTGTAAGGATGCCCTTGATAATATCCTCCACTATATCCAGTTAAAGCTCCAGCGTAACTTTGACCACCTGCTGTATTATACGTTACATTCGCAACTCCACCACCGCCTCCAGCAACCATAACTCTTGATTTTAGGCTTTCTAAATTGTCCCACTCACCATCGATAAGTCGAATATCGGAAGCTCCTCCTCCTGAATAACCATATGGAGAACCATATCCACCGTATCCTCCTCCATTAAAGGATACTTCTCGTTTATTTTTTCCTTTTTCTCCTACATAGATATAAAATGTATCTCCCTTTTTTAAATGAATTGTACCTTTTGTATAAGCACCATAACCATAAGGTGCATCCTCATTTCTTCCGCCTGCTGCTCCCCATAATTCTATTTCATAAAGGCCATCATAAAGAGCTTCAAATTTTTGAACATTTCCAGTATATTCAAAATCAGCATGATATCGTTCATCTAAAATATGAAAAACTTTTTCTGCTTTTACATTTCTGTCATTCTTTAAATAATAAGTAATGTGATAATCTCCTGGAGTTTTCCTATCCACTGTTCCTTCATAACCAATATTATTTTCTACAGTATGATTTTCATTATCATAAGCGGTTACCCCTTTTAATATATCAATCATTTCCCCTTTAAAATAAGTGGTTTCTTCTTCCTCTACAACGATACTTCCTTTGAAATCACTACAAGCACCTTCTTCTAAATGAATCTTTGGTGCATAATAACTTTTATAAGCACACCATTTTCCATTATATAATTGAAGTTCTATTCTACCTTCATCATTAATTTCTACATATCCACTTTTTGGTCTTGTTCCTGTAAAAGACAATACTTTGTCATTTGGAAAAGTAAATAATTGCTTCGGTGTTTCTTCAAAAATTAAAGCCGTTGCATAATAAGTTTGAGCTGTTTCCATAATACTGTAAGCACTATTTAAAAAAGCTTGCTTTCTAGATTTTTCAATGATATTTAGCACAATTGGAACAGTGATAAGCGCTATAACTGCTAGTATTATAATGACAGCCAATAACTCAATTAATGTAAACCCCTTTTTCTTCATAATACCAACACCTATTCTAAACTTATTTTACATCAAAGTTTTTACTTTATCAATGAAAAAGAACAATCTTTTAAATTGTTCTATACACTCATGAGTTCATTTTCTTTTTCTTTAAATTTTTCATCTACTATTTTATTATATTTATTAATCAATTCCTGAACGTCTTCTTGCCCAGCCTCTTTATCGTCTTCTGGAATTTCTAATTTTTTAATGTCATTATTCGCATCTTGACGAATGTTGCGAAGCGCGATTTTAGCTTCTTCTGCAATTGTTTTGGCTTGTTTTACATACTCTTTTCTTGTTTCTTCTGTAAGTGCTGGAATATTTAAAATAATCACTTCTCCATTATTATTTGGCGTTAGTCCAATGTCTGCTTCGTAAACTCCTTTTTCAATTGCACCCAAACAAGAACGGTCGAATGGCTTAATCATAAGTTGTCTAGCTTCTGGAATAGAAATTGTCGCTAGTTGTTTTAATGGGGTATCACTTCCATAATAAGATACCATTACTTTATCTAGGATTGCCGGATTAGCTCTGCCTGCACGAATATTTAAAAATCTTTTTTCCATATTTTCAATTGATGATGTCATTCTCATTTCTGCTTCCATTAATATGTCATTCATATATAACCCTCACATTTCTAGTATTATTATATTATAAATAAGTAGAAATATCAACTATGCAAAAGTTAAATAAATCATATTTTTTAAATTAAATTTCTACTCTGTATTATAACCTATAACTAATCAAGCTTATCTTTAAAATATACTAAATATTTGGATCTAACAAACTATATATATTAATCAATTTTTTATTTCTCTGACAAAATAAATGGATTTTCTTTCGTTCCTTCCCCAGATTTTATTTGGATTTCTCTTTTCAAATATAATGCTGGTTTAATAACAGGAAACATTCGATATACATAACAAGAATCAATTGTACCTGCTGCACTATAAACCCGATATGCGCCATCTCTTTCATCACTAGTTCCCATCAAAGTCCATTGATATTGTAAAGCATCATATAACCAGTCTTTATTTCTACAATCTGTTTTATCACTGTTTGTCCAATTATACATACTTTCTTCACAATATGTTTCTGTACTGCTTGTTGCATACCCAAAATCACTTGGATACATTAATCCAATTGCTCCTGTCCACTCTGTTGGTCTTCCTTTATATACATCTGTTCCTCTTTCTTTTTCATACATATTACTTCTTGTCCATTTCGTAACATCAGCATAGGCAATTCCACCTAATTTCCATATATGATTGGTGTCTATATAAGATTTACTTTTTTCTTCTATACTATCTAAAAACGTAGTATTCAACTCGACTTGTAATGTAGCACTACTCCAATCATTAACGCCATTCGAATTCCAAGCAATCCCAGCATTATAATATCTATTTTGAATAATTTTTGCTTGTCCATCAAACACACCTATAATTCTCCATAATTCATTATTAAAGATTACATAATTGGTAGGGTCTACTCCTACATATCTTAAGTTTTTATCTGGATCATTGGTCCTAATATCGGAAGAATTTTTAATCACTGCTTCTATTGTTCGAGAAACTTTTACATTAACTATTCTAATAACCATAGCTTTCTTTCCATTGCTTTCTACTTGGTAAATAATTTGATAAATTCCAGCAATATTGGTATTAACACTTTCTACTTTATTTCCATCTAATGTTATCTCCATTTGATATTCTAAAGTTTCTCCATCTACTGTTTTTGATGAGGCTCCTAATTCATTATATGTTTCTCCCTGTTCTAAAGTAATTTCTTTTTCTCCATTTAATAAAATCACCGGATCTTTCGCACTATCTTTGATAATACACGTTCCTTCTTCATATTTGATCAAAGTTACTTTAGAATCACCTTTATTTTTTATAGCACACCATCGATTATTATGAATCGCTATTTCAACATTTCCTAATTCATCAGTACGAATCATTCCACCATCTGGTTTACTTCCACTAAACTTTAATTCTTCAAAAGGATATTCATATATTTTGGTTACTAATTTATCATTTGCAAATTCTTCAACATATGCTAATTTAGCAGTTTCTATAAGTCCATATGCTGTATCTATAAATGCACTTTTTCTTGCAGCCTCTATGATATTCAATACAATTGGCATAGATATCAGAGCAATTATAGAAAGTATTACAATAACTGCTAATAATTCTATTAAAGTAAAGGCTTTATTTTTATGACACTTTATTAACATATCTATTACCTCTTTCTATATACTTAAAAACACACTTCTACTTTAAATACATTTTATCAAATAAAAAGAATTATGCATCATTCTGTAACTAAATGATTTCAGATTCTTGGCTTAATAAAATTGTTTTTCTACCAACGTAATAAAAAAGATCAAGTAAAAATCTTGATCAAGGCCCAAAAATATATGATTTAAATTTTTTCAGACCTTTTCAAATATATTCACGAATCTTTTTAAATTCACTGCCATCATCTAAGTCTGTTTTCTGTAATTGTTCAAATAGTTTTTTTTGTTCTTTTGTAAGTTTTTTAGGAGTAATTACTTTAATGATAACATACATATCCCCTTTTCTACTACTGTGAATATGTTCTACTCCTTTTCCTTTTAATCGATATTTATCACCTGTCATACATCCAGCATCGATTGTAAGTTTTACTGTTCCATATAATGTTGGCACATCTTTTTTGCACCCTAAAACAGCATCTGCAATGGTAATTGGTAGTTCTAAATAAATATTATCGTCTTCTCTTTCAAATATTGGATGTGTTTTTACATTAAATTCAATGTAAACATCTCCATTTGGTCCACCATTACTTCCTGCATTTCCTTTTCCAGCCAATCTTAATTGATTTCCAGTATCTACTCCTGCTGGAATGGTTACTTCTAAATCAACATTTCGCTTTGCTTTTCCTGAACCTTTACATTTGCTACAAGTTGTTTCATAACTTTTTCCTTTTCCGTTGCAATTTGGACAAGTTGATTTTGTCATAAATGCTCCAAATAAAGTTCTTTGTTCTGTTGTTACTTGCCCACTTCCGTGACAAGTTGGACAAGTTTTTTCTCCATGTCCACCTTTTCCAGAACATTCTTTGCAGTCTTCTACAACATCTAAGTTTACTGTTTTCTTGGTTCCAAATACAGCTTCTTCAAAGGTTAAATTCATTCTAATTAAAGAGTCAGAACCTTTTCTAGCTCGAGAAGAAGAACTTCCCCCTCCAAAACCAAATCCGCCTCCAAATAAATCACTAAATATGTCTGAAAAATCAAATCCAGAAAAATCAAATCCACCTGTTCCTCCAGGTCCACCTTGAAATGCTGCATGGCCATATTGGTCATATTGTTGACGTTTTGAAGCATCACTTAATACAGCATAGGCTTCCTGTGCTTCTTTAAATTTTTCTGCTGCATCTGGTTCTTTACAAACATCTGGATGATATTTTTTAGCAAGACGCCGGAATGCACTTTTTATTTCAGAGTCAGTTGCAGTTTTACTAACTCCTAGTACTTCATAATAATCTCTTTTTTCCATATTACTTCACTTCCTTTTACTCATATAACGATTTTAATTCTTGGAGCTTGTGTTCAAAAACAGTTATGGCTTTTTCTATTGGTTCATTTGTTGTCATATCAACACCTGCGCGTTTTAATATTTCTAAAGGATAATCACTTCCACCACTAGACAAGAATTCTAAATATTTTTCTTTTGCACCTTCTACTCCATTTATAATATCGTATGCAATTGCAATCGCACTTGATAAACCTGTTGCATACTTGTATACATAAAAGGAATCATAAAAATGTGGAATTCTTGCCCATTCGTAACGAATTTCATTGTCGCTAATCACATCAGAACCATAATAAAGTTTATTTAGTTCATAATAAGTATTACTAAATTCTTGTTCTGTAAGAGGCACTCCGTTTGCTTCTTTTTCATGCATCAACATTTCAAATTCAGCAAACATAGTTTGACGATAAATAGTTGTTCTAACTTTATCTAAAAATTCCGTTAAATATAAAATTTTTTCTTCTTTACTTTTTGCATTCTTATATAAGTAATCATTTAATAATACTTCATTTACTGTAGATGCGATTTCAGCTAGAAAAATTGGATATCCATGATTTACAAAGTTTTGGTGTTTATTAGAATAATAGCTATGCATAGAATGTCCTAGTTCATGAGCCATGGTGCTAACTGAATCTATTCTATTATCATAATTTAATGATAAATAAGGATAAGAATCATAAGTTCCCCAACTGTAAGCTCCAGATTTTTTTCCACGATTTGGATAAACATCTATCCATTTTTCAATAAATGCCTTTTCTAAATCTTTGATATACTCTGGTCCTAATGGTTTTAGAGCTTTTAGAACAATTTCTTTGCCTTCTTCAAATGGAATTTCTTTTGGTTTCTCTTGTATTAAATCTGCATAAACATCATACATATGTATTTCATCTAACCCTAATATTTGTTTTCGAAGCTTCATATAATCATACATACTATTTAAATGGTTATGTATTGTATCAATCAAGTTATAATAAACCGAAATATCAATATTGTCATGAAAAAGACTCATTTCTAATGGGCTATTGTAGTTTCTAACTTTACTATAAAAGAAATTCTCTTTTATTTGACCTTTTAAAGATGCTGCAATAGTATTTTTTAGATTGCCAAAATATTTATACATCGCTTTAAATGCATTTTCTCGTACTTTTCTATCATTACTTCCTACATAATACCCATAATTACTATTGGTAAGTTCTACTTCTTCTCCATTTTCATCTTGAATTGTTCCTAAATAAATATCTGCATTATCCAAATTATAGAAAACATCATCACCTGTACCAAATGCATTGGAAGCTGCTGCTACTATTTCCTCTTCTTTCTTTCCCAATGTATGTTTTTGATAACGGAATATAGCTTCTAAAGCAAAACTATATTCCTCTAATTCTTTGTTAGTTTTGATATATTCAAGAACTTTATCATAGGAACAATTTAGAATTTCTGGACGCACAAATGATAATGCTTCATTTACATCATCATTTAATTTCTCTGTTTTCATTTTCAATTGTTGCGCTTCTGTATTTGCTGTGTCCTCATCACAAAGCATATGTGCATACACATAAATTTGTTCTAAAGCCCTATCTAATTCATCACTCATTTTTAAATAGGTAAGCAATGAAGTGCCAGAATCCATAATATGTCCTTGCATACTTTGAATTTTATCTTTTTTCTCTATGACTCCTTGATATAATTCATCAAAGCTTTTTTCTTCAACCATTTTTCTTAAATTCCACTTATATTTTTCCTCAATTTCAGCACGTGTCTTTACTGTTTTCTCCATAGTTTCTCCTTTATCCCTAAGAAAGTTCTAGTTTCCTAGAACTTCTTTTTATTTTTCTTCAAACTCAGCATCTACTACATTATCGTCTTTTTTATCAGTTGTTTCATTAGTGGTATTATTTTCATTTGCTTGTGCTGCTTTTGCTACTTCTTCATATACTTTGGTTGCAAATGCCATAGCTGTTTCATTTAATTTTTCTTTTTTAGATTTAATATCTTCTAAGTCATCTTTTTCTAATGCTTCTTTTAAATCTTTCATTTCAGCTTCTGCTTTTTCTTTATCTTCAGTACTTACTTTATCTCCTAAGTCTTTTAAGGCTTTTTCAGTTGCAAAAATAGTTTGTTCTGCTTCATTACGTAAGTCTGCTTCTTCTTTTCTTTTTTCATCAGCTTCACGATTTGCTTCTGCTTCTTTTACCATTTTGTCAATTTCATCATCACTTAAGTTTGTTGAAGCAGTAATTGTAATAGATTGTTCTTTATTAGTTCCTAAATCTTTTGCTTTCACATTTACGATACCATTAGCATCAATATCAAATGTAACTTCGATTTGAGGTACTCCTCTAGGTGCTGCTGGAATATTGGTTAATTGGAAATTTCCAAGTGTTTTATTATCAGCTGCCATTGGTCTTTCTCCTTGTAGGATATGAATATCTACAGCTGGTTGATTATCTGCAGCAGTTGAGAATACTTGTGATTTACTAGTTGGAATTGTTGTATTTCTTGGAATTAATACAGTACATACTCCACCTAA
Organism: uncultured Mycoplasmatota bacterium; assembly: GCA_947643405.1. GTDB lineage: Bacteria > Bacillota_I > Bacilli_A > RF39 > UBA660 > MGBC102946. Next base: position 68,282 of record CANRVY010000001.1, read on the forward strand.
TGTTTCAATACCAAGTGAAAGTGGTGTAACGTCTAATAATACGATATCATTAACGTCTCCAGTTAAAACTCCACCTTGAATGGCTGCTCCCATTGCTACTACTTCATCTGGGTTTACTTCTTTACTAGGTTCTTTTCCTAATTCTTTCTTCACTAATTCTTGTACCATCGGAATACGAGTAGAACCTCCAACTAATAATACTTTATCAATATCTTTAGCAGTTAATCCAGCATCTTTTAAAGCTTTACGAACTGGTTCCATAGTAGATTCTACTAAATCGCGAATCAAATCTTCAAATTTTGCTTTTGATAAGTTTAAATTTAAATGAAGTGGTCCATCTTCACCTTGAGATAAGAATGGAAGTGAAATTTCTGTTGAACTCATACCACTTAAATCTTTTTTGGCTTTTTCAGCAGCTTCTTTTAATCGTTGCATAGCCATAGAATCTTTATGTAAATCAACCCCATTTTCTTTTTTGAATTCGTCTGCTAGGTATTCCATAACACGGTTATCAAAGTCATCTCCACCTAAGTTGTTATTTCCGCTTGTTGATTTTACTTCGAATACACCATCACCAGTTTCTAGAATAGAAACGTCAAATGTTCCTCCACCTAAATCGAATACCAAAATCATTTCTGATTTTTCTTGTTTATCTAATCCGTAAGCAAGCGCTGCTGCTGTTGGTTCATTGATAATTCTTTCTACTTCTAATCCAGCAATTTTACCAGCATCTTTTGTAGCTTGACGTTGTGCATCGTTAAAGTAAGCTGGAACTGTAATAACTGCTTTTGTTACTTTTTCTCCTAAATATGCTTCTGCTGTTTTCTTAAGGTCTTCAAGTACCATAGCACTAATTTCTTGTGGTGTATATTTTTTACCATCTACTTCAAATTTATGGTTTGTACCCATTTTTCTTTTTGCACTTGATACTGTATTTGGGTTTGTCATTGCTTGGTTCTTGGCTTTGATACCAACAATTCTTTCTCCATCTTTTTTAAATGCTACTACAGAAGGAGTTGTTCTTGAACCTTCTGGGTTTGCAATTACTTTTGCTTCTCCTCCATCATATACGCATACACAACTATTTGTTGTTCCTAAATCAATACCTATAATTTTACTCATATTTATCACCTTTCTCTTTCTGGCAAATTCATTGCCCATGTTTCTAGTATTTTACAATACTTGTCTTTCTCTCTTTCAAATTCAAATCTATTTCTATGATTTCCTATATCATCATAATATTCCATCGTATGTCTTAAACAAACTTTATCATCAAATTCTTCTAAGTCAAAACATTCAGGAATATTTGGAAACTTGTATTTTTCTTTAAACAAAATATAAATTCCTGTTTTCATATTTTCTTTATCAAAAGAGATATCATATTCTTTTATTTCATAATGTCCCTCACAGCTAGCTAAAGTATAATACCCTAATTTATTTAAAGTAGATACTGCATTCGCAATCCTAGGGTCACAAGAAAATATTTTTGGATGTTCTTGATATACTTCAAATGTTTCTTTATCTATAAAGTAGCATCGATCCATTATTCACTCACTTTTACCATAGCAGGTCTAATGACTCTATCTTTATATAAATATCCTTTTTGTAATACTTCAATCACCATTCCTGGTTCCATTCCATCTACATGTGCTGTCATCACTGCTTGATGATAAGCTGGGTCGAATGGTTTATTATTTCCATCAATGGCTTTTATTTCATATTTTCCTAAAATATTTACAAAGTTACAATAAATCATTTTAAAACCTTCTAAGAATTTTGAAAGTTCATCATCTAAATTTTCATCATCTAAAGCGATTGCTCTTTCAAAATTATCGATTGTAGAAAGCATATCTTTAATCATATCTTCTCCAGAATACTTTAGTAAACGACTGATTTCTTCATCTTTTCTTTTTCGGTAATTAATAAAATCTGCTTTGCTTACTAATAATTTATTTTCTAAATCTTTGTTAACCTCTTTTAATTCTTCTAATTCCTGTTCTAACTTGTTTGCTTTCTTGTTTTTTCCAAATAGTTTTTTATTTTCTTTCGTTTCACAATCACATGAGTCATCTTGATGCTCACCACAATCACATGGCTCTTCTATGCATTCTTCACATTCACATGTATTTTCTGCATCTTCACAAGAGCAATTTTCACATTCACAAGTTTCTTTTTTCAGCGTTTCCTTTTCTTCCATTTTATACCTCCTTTTTAAAATTATATCCCTATGTTTTGTTTAATATAGTCGAGTAATGCAATAACTCGGTCATATTCCATTCTTTTTGGTCCTATTAAAGCAATTGTTCCTTCTTCTCCACCTAATGAATATTTTGTTTTAATCACAGTAACATCATCATCAAATTCGTTTTCACTACCAATATAAATATTAATTCCATTGTCTTCTTCCTTAATATTATTAATCATACTTTGGTCTTCAAACTTATTCATGATTTCTCTAATTTTAGTTGCATCATCAAATTCTGGTTGCATTAAAATATTTTTTGTTCCTGTTACTCTAACATTCGCTTCTTTTGTAAAGTCACTAAATGCACTATAGAAGGCATTATAAAGAACCTCGTGCTGTTTTACATATTTTGCAATCACTGGTTTTACTTCAAACTCCAGTTTGCTACTAACTTCATCAATTGGTGTTCCTATAATCAATTTGTTGATTAACTCTACCGTTTGTCTTACTTCTTCTACAGAAATTGTATCTGGTAAATTCATAGTTCTATGTTCTACATGACCTTTATCTGTTACAACAATTGTGATAAACTGAAAGTCATTTAATGGAACAACTTCTACTTTTGTTACTTTGTTTTCTTTTGAAGAACTTCCTAGAACTACTGATGTATAACTTGTGAGTTCAGAAATAATTTCCATGCTTCTAAGAATTGCATCATTTAAAGCAAGTGATTGATTGTGGAAAATTGTTTGTAATTTTAGCATATCTTCCCCATTCATTTCCTTTGGTTTCATAATATAATCAACATAATAACGATAGCCTTTTTCACTTGGAACACGTCCAGATGAAGTATGTGTTTTTTCTAAGTAGCCGAAATCTTCTAATGTAGCCATTTCATTTCTAATGGTGGCACTAGAACAATTCATGATTTCACAAAGTGATTTTGAGCTGACTGGTCTTGCTGTTTTTATATAATCTTCAATAATTAATTTTAGTAATTCTGTCTGTCTATCATTCATCATTTTGTTCACCTCTTTAGCACTCTCTTTCAAACACTGCTATCAGTATATCATTATACGCTAGCAATGTCAATATATGAGTGCTAAAAAAATAAAAAAGTATTTTTTAGATACTTTTAAAATTTTCTTTTTACGAGTTGTTTCGGTTTTACTATGTTTGCTGGAATAAATTCACCTTTTTCATATTCTCTATCTAATTGATCAAAACGAATATTTTTTAAGGTCCCATTTACCAACATAGTGATATAAAGTCTTTCTTCATTATTTCTATCATAAACAAACATTTCTCCTGTTTGAATTCTATCTCTTAATTTTTCATATTGTTGTAATATTTTCTCACCTGCATAATATGAACTTTCCATACAATAAGCTTCAGAATGATTTAAAAGTTTAGAAGCTGGTACTTGTTCTGAGTTTTGGTAATTATGTACAAATATAGGATAAATATCAAGCTCATAAATTAAATCAATGGTTCTTTTCAAATCTTCTATTGTTTCTGTTGGGAATCCCGTTATAAATTCCGTTATTATAATAATATCTGGTCTTTCCTTTTTGATAAAGCGAATAATCCTAATCAAATTTTCTAGTGAAATAGGGCGATTCATCAATCGATAAACTCTTGGGCTTCCACTTTCTAATGAGATAAAAATTCGTTTAATTTTAGGATTTTTTATTATTTCGTCTACCAATTCTTTATACCAATTAATTAATGCTCCTATGTATGCAAATTTAATTTTATCGGGTTTGGTAAAAGCTTCTATCACTTCATGAGCCCTTTGTCTATTATATAAATCCATTCCATAAAGGCTTAAATTTGATGCGGTTAATGCAACATGATGAAATGGATAATCAATCATTTCAATATCTCTCGCCAAACCTTTTACTTTTTCAAATGGATAACTTTTTAATTCAAAATTCATATAATGACTTTTACAAAAACTACAATGGTTTAGGCAGCCGGAAACTGGAGAAAGTGAAATAGAAACATTATCTACTGAATATGGGATATCAAAATCATCCTCCATATTGTAACCTCTTAATAACTTTGCTATATATGGAACAAGTTCTTCCTGTTTTACAATTTCTATTTTTGCTAACAATTCTTTTTGTTCTTCTGTTAACTCAAATTTTACTCCCTTTGATACACAACCACTCACAATTATTTTGGCATCCGCTTTTACTCTTTTTAAAATATCTTCAATGCATTCAAAACTAAGAAGCATTTGTTGATAAGTCGATAAGCAAGTATCTATTATAATTATAAAATCTGCTTCTTCTGGTTCTACAAATTCAAAGTGAAGAATTTTGACTAAATTTTTAATCATTGCTTTTTCTTTATGAACTCCACAGGCTCCTGCTCCACCTATCCATATTTTTTTCATACTATCTTCCCCCATGAATTAATACTTATTATAATATTGTAAACGATATCTAGTCAAGAAAAAAATGTAGTCCCCTACATTGATTTTCCTTTTGGTTTTTCATACAAATAAATACAGTCCTCTACATCTTTAGATATATCTACATTTCTCCATAATGGAAATCCAGAAAATGTAACAGTTTTAAACTTTCCTTCTAGATAATCAAGTCCTTGAATTCTAAATTTCGTATGAAACAATCTTTTCAAAAAACTTCCTGTTACTTTAATTCTAGTTTTATAACCATATTGATAAGCCATTTGAATAATGCCACCATCATTTAATTGTTTGCTAGCCTTATTTTGAATAAATTCTATATATTCATTGCTACCCATTGTACTAAAGCAATCACTTACTAAGTAAGATTCAATATTAGAAAAGAACATGGCATCATATGTATCACTCCCTTCTCCAATTTCTAGTACATCTTTTTCTGTAAATGATATCTCTACATCATCTAATCTTGATTTTGTTTGTTCATAGTTTTCTTCACTATATAAATAAGGATTGCCAAGAATAGTATTTTTTATATTTGATGGCGCTTCTATTAATTTGGATTTAAATAGTGCATTACCATCATTGGAAAATAGTTGATATATAGAATCCCAATATTCTAAAAATGGTTCTTCTAAAAATGGGATTAATCTTTGATACATACCATAATCCATCTTACTTTCTCCAAAAAAGAACTGTAAATATTCTTGATAAGAAAATGCTTTCATTGCTGCCATTTTTAATTGGGCATAAAAGATTGTATTCACATTTGTATCAAAATTACAAATCTTTTTTGCACCCTCATATATCAAATTAAAAGTTTGATCAAAACTTCCAGTTACAGTTAAAACTTCTTTTCCGTCCAAATTAATTTTTTCTAAATAAGATAAATTTTCTGTTGAAAATGAATAAATACTACTATATTTACTAAAGTCAGGATGCACAAAAGAGTAATATTTTCTATTTAAAAATTCTACTGTTCCTTGTATTGCTTCTTGTACATTAAGTTCCATTTCATAAACCTCCTATTTTAAATATATCCTGATTTTAAATCATCGTCAATTATTTATTACAAAATAAAATATCGATGTGTAAAATTAATTTTTACAAAATTAAAAAAACGCAGAATTATTTTTCTACGTTTTTTAAAACAAATGTATTATTTTCAATATCAATGATGATTTTACTATCAAATTTTATCTCATCCATAATAATTTTTTCAGCAAGTAAGGTTTCTAAGTTTCTACTTACGTAACGTTTAATTGGACGAGCTCCATAGTTTTCATCATAAGATTCATTTATAATAAAGTTTTTAGCTTTTTCTGTTAGTTCGATAACAAGATGTTTGTCACTAAGTCTATATTCGATTTCCACAATGATTTTATTTAAAATATCATAAACAACTTCTTTGGTTAATGGTTTAAAAATAATAATTTCATCAATACGATTTAAAAATTCTGGTTTAAATGTGTGTCTTAATTCTGTATGAATTAATTCTCTACTATTTTCTTTATTTTCTAAAATATATTCACTACCTAAATTAGAAGTCATAATAATAATCGTATTTTTAAAATCTACTGTTCTACCTTGACTATCTGTAATTCTTCCATCATCTAATATTTGAAGTAATATATTGAAAACATCTTTATGCGCTTTTTCAATTTCATCAAATAAAACGATACTATATGGATTTCTTCTAACAGCTTCTGTTAGTTGTCCTCCTTCGTCATATCCTACATATCCTGGAGGTGCCCCTACTAATCTTGATACAGAATGCGCTTCCATATACTCACTCATATCAATTCGAATCATATGACGTTCATCATCAAATAGTTCATATGCTAATGTTCGAGCGACTTCTGTTTTTCCTACTCCTGTTGGGCCTAAGAAAATGAAAGAACCAATTGGTCTATTTGGGTCTTTAATTCCTGCTCTAGCACGAATAATCGCTTCACTCACCAGTTTGAGAGCTTCTTCTTGACCTTTTACTCTTTTTTGCATGTTTTCTTCTAAGTGAATGAGCTTTTCTTTTTCTCCACTAACTAATTTTTGAACAGGAATATTTGTCCATTTTGAAATAATTGCGGCAATTCCCTCTTCATCAACAGTATCACTTAACATATCTGATTTATCGTTTTCTTTCAGTTCTTCTAATTCACGTTCTAACTTTGGAATCGTTCCATGTCTTAATCTTGCTGCTGCTTCTAAGTCATAATTATTTTCTGCTTGTTCTAATTCAAATCTTGATTTTTCTAATTCTGCTTTTTTTGATTTTACTTGATCGTTTATTTTCTTTTCATCTTGCCACTGATTACGTAATTCTGTTTCTTTTTCTTTTAATATTGTTATTTGTTCTTTAATTTCAGCTACTCTTTTTTTAGATATTTCATCATTATCTTTTTTTAAAGCGGCAAGTTCTATTTCTAATTGCATAATTTCTCTAGTTAACGTATCTAGTTCTACCGGAACAGAATCCATTTGCACTTTTATTGTAGCACAAGCTTCATCTACTAAATCAATTGCTTTATCTGGCAAAAATCGGTCTGTAATATAACGATCTGATAATGTTGCTGCTGCTACTAAGGCCCTATCTTTTATATTGACACCATGATATACTTCTAATCTTTGTTTTAAACCTCGAAGTATTGTAATGGTATCCATAACATTTGGTTCTTTTACTAACACTTTTTGAAAACGTCTTTCTAAAGCTCCATCTTTTTCAATATACTTACGATATTCATTTAATGTAGTAGCACCAATAACTTTAATTTCTCCACGAGCCAACATTGGTTTTAATATATTTCCAGCATCCATGGCTCCTTCTAAAGCACCTGCTCCTACAATCATGTGAATCTCATCAATAAACATAATGATTTCTCCGTTAGAATCTTTGATTTCTTTTAAGACTGCTTTTAATCTTTCTTCAAATTCTCCACGGTATTTTGCTCCTGCTATTAAGGCTCCCATATCTAATTCCCAAATACGCTTATTTTTCAAAGATGCTGGTACATCACCTTTTATAATTCGGCTAGCTAGTCCTTCTACAATTGCAGTTTTTCCAACTCCTGGCTCTCCAATTAATACTGGATTATTTTTTGTTTTTCTTGAAAGGATTCTAGTAATACTTCTAATTTCTTCATCTCTACCAATTACTGGATCTACTTTTCCGTCTTTTACACTCTGAACAATATCTCTCCCATATTTTTCTAATACATTTTTTAAATTTTCTTCATATGGATTTCCACCATTCATACGAAATCCCTCCTTTCGGTTTTTCTAAAACCAAATATATTGTAGCACCAAAAATAGCACTCGTCAAGTGCAAGTGCTAATTAAGTGAATTTTACTATTTTTTATTATTTAAATTCAAGTGTACTATTTTTGGTGCTATAAATTTTTTCTTTTGCTTTTCCATCTCCAGATAAAATTGATTCCTCCGGATTTAGTGCCATAATTTCATCGCAGATTTTATAATAATAAAACTGGATTATCCAAGTATAATCTCTTTTTTCTAACGCTTCCATTAAAGCATTCTTATATTCTATTCTTTCTCTTTCCTCAATATAAATTGGTGGAATATCGATCTTTTTTAATAATAAATTAAGTAAAGCTCTAAAAGTTCTTTTATTTCCATCTGAAAAAGGTTGTAAACGAATTAAATCAGTAGTTAAAATAATACACTGATCTATATAACTAAAAATGTCTCCGTTTTCTATGGAAGAAAAGGGATAATCTGCTAATGGAATTAGCAGATTGAATAACCGTCTTGCTTCCGCTGCTGGGGGAATATCAACGCAAGTATCAAACATTACTACTTCGCTATCTCTTAGTTTTCCTCCAAATCCAGGTACACAATAGGAATACAGTTTACTATGAATTCCAAGAGATGTTACAAAAAGATTAAAATAATCATGATCCACATCAAAACCCTGTATAAAATCATATACTGCTCCTAATCCTTTTCTTTCTTCTAAGGTAGTATTCTCTTCCACTTTACTTTCATTATAAATATATTTTCTTTTGTAATCTTCATATATAATGTCAAACTTTGGCTTTACAACATAATTTAAATATATTTCAATGATCATTTTTGGCATTTTATCTTGTTTTGCATATAGTTTGTTCATTGCCTTCCTAGCTTGATATCCATCTTGTAATAAAGACAACATAGATGCTGCTTCTTCTTTTGTTAACATATTATTCCCCCTTTTTAAATTGCTTTTTATTCTAACAGATATTTATAATTTGTCAAATTTATAAACATATATTATAATAGACTTCCAAGAAAGAGGGATAATTATATGTATTATTGTTTTCCAATTGATTTAAAAGAAATGATTCCTGAAAGTAGGCTTGAAAACGTTTTGTTCTTTGATGAAGATCAAGACTGCTTTTTTGATTGTAATCATAAGAAGGTAGATATAAAAGACAAAAAGGTTTTGATTATTTCTGATATTTTTAGACTATATGAAATGCTTGACTTAATAGACGAATTTGAAGGAAATCCGATTAATTCTATAGAAGAAATTGAACAGGTAAAACATTGGCCACAATTTATTGAAACTTTTCATCGAGACGTTTCTATTATAACTGGAGAATATTTTGAAGATTTATCTTTTCTTACTTATTTATTTGAAAAATATGGAGTCAATGGTTCTATTTTTTTAAAAACAGTTGAAAAAGATTTTCATGGTGTTATTTCCATCATAGATGCTGTAGAACCAAACAGTCCATTTAGAAAAGCTATGAAATATCATTTACAAGATGAATTTATAATAAGTCCTGTTGTCACTATAGATCAAGATAAACTTGGAAAAAAAGAATATCGTGCATTTATTCATAATCGAACACTTACATCTATTTCTAGGACTTTACATAAAACTTATCATCAAATACCAGAGCAAGTTATTCCTTTTATAAATGGTATTATTGCAGAGCTTCCAGATGATTTTCCTAGCTACTTCGTTTTAGATGTAGCTAGCATTAATGGAAAATTAGATATTTTAGAATTTAATCCAATCGAAACTGCTATGCCTTATCTTTATAACTCTAGGATGGCTATAAATACTGGTGATCTTACACATCAAAATATAACTGCTATTCCAGAATATAAATCTATCGACTGTTCTTTTGATGGAGAAGAAATGCCTTCTTCCCCATTGTTTGATGATATTCCAGGAAGTTTTTCCCATGATTATCACAAAGCTTTAACCGGAGAAAATAAATTACACCCTGCACTTTCTAGTTTATTTGCAAGAGAATTCGTAAAAAGAAAACAGTAAACTGTTTCTTTTTTATTAAGAAATATTTTCTTTGAGCTAATTTGGCTTATCAAAACAAAATATAGTAAGTTTAATTTACATATAAAATTTCTGTCTCAGAAATACAATTACTTCATTATTTTTTTAGGGACAAGAACTTCTTTTCCACCCATATATGGTCTTAAAGCTTCTGGAACTTTAATACTTCCATCTTCCATATAATTATTTTCTAATACAGCAATTAAACCTCTTGGAGTTGCTAAAACAGTATTGTTCAAAGTTGCAACTAAGTAGTTTCCATTTTCTCCTTTGGCGCGAATAGAAAGTCTTCGTGCTTGTGCATCACCTAAAGTGGAACAAGAACCGACTTCAAAATATTTTTGTTGCCTTGGACTCCACGCTTCAACATCACAAGACTTTACTTTAAGGTCTGCTAAATCTCCACTACAACATTCTAATGTTCTAACAGGAACATCTAAGCTTCTAAAAAATTCTACTGTATATGACCACATTTTATGATACCAGTTCATTGCATCTTCTGGTTTACAAAGAACTACCATTTCTTGTTTTTCAAATTGATGAACACGATAAAGGCCTCTTTCTTCTATTCCATGAGAACCAACTTCTTTCCTAAAACAAGGACTATAAGATGTCATTGCAATTGGAAGTTCCTCTTCTTTTACTATTTGATCTTTAAATTTTCCAATCATAGAATGTTCAGAAGTACCAATTAAATATAAGTCTTCATTTTCTATTTTGTACATCATATTTTCCATTTCAGTAAATGACATAACTCCTGTTACTACATCACTTCTGATCATAAATGGTGGAACACAATAAGTAAATCCTTTTTCTATCATAAAATCTCTAGCATAAGAAATCATAGCTGAATGCAGTCTTGCAACATCTCCTATCAAATAATAAAATCCATTTCCAGAAGTTCTTCCTGCACTTTCCTTATCAATTCCATTCAATTTAGCGCAGATATCAGCATGATGTGGTATTTCATAGTTTGGAATGATTGGTTCTCCAAATTTCTCATTTTCCACATTTTCACTATCATCTTTTCCAATTGGTACAGAATCATCAATCATTTGTGGAATTGTCATCATAATTTTTTTAATTTCTACATCTAATTCTTCCATTTCTTTTTCCAAGTCTACTAAAGAAGTATTAATTTCTACTACTCGTTTCTTTTTTTCCTCTGCTTCTTCTTTTTTACCATCTTTCATCAGTCCACCAATTAATGAAGAAGTTTCATTTCTTTCTTTCCTGAAATCATCTACTTGTTGTTGAAGCGCTCTTTTTCTGTCATATTTCTCACTTACTTCATCTACAAGTGGCATTTTTTCTTCTTGAAATTTCTTTTTTAAGTTTTCTTTTACTGCTTCATTGTTTTCTCTTAAAAATTTAATATCTAACATTTTATCCCTCTTTCTAAATAAAAAAAAGACTATCATTAGGAGCATATGATGCGGTACCATCCTAATAAAAAGTCTTACTTAATTTTGATAACGGTTTCCCGGAAATGTTTCCATTTCTCTCCGAAGTAGATTCATAGTATTTCTTATGTCCATTTTCACCATCCATGAACTCTCTACCAAAAGTCCTACTATTACTAATCTTCATCCACGATTTATGTTTTTATTTTAACACTTTTCAAAAATCATTGTCAAGTTATTTTCCCATTTTCATTCTTTCTTCAGTTTCCTCTATTTGTTTAAACCCTAAATGTTGATAAAGTGAAATGGCTATTGAATTATTTTTATATACCCAAAGAGTAATTTTTTTATCTGGATACTTTACTATAATATCTTTTAAAATTGATGTTCCGATTTTACAATTTCTATAGGCTTCTTCGATATATAGTTCTTCAATTAATATTGTATCTTTATCAACTTTATAATAACCAATTGTCCCTATTTTTTTATCATCTATGACAATCAAAAAATAATCATTCAAATGTTCTTTTAAAGTATTTTTTACATATTGTATAATTCGTTTTTGCTCTGCAATGTCAGCTTCTCCTTCTGTGATAATGGTCTGTAAACGATAATTGTTGATTTGGTCAAAATCTTTTTTTGTGGCTTTTACAAGTTTATATGTTTGATCTGGATTAATATGAATTGTCACATAAATAATTTTAGAATCGAACATTCTAAGCCTGTTTTCGGCTTCGTGAACATATTGATGAGCTTTCATAATAGATAAATTCGGATCTACACTTACTTCTGCTACTAATTTATAATAAGAACCATATTTCAAAACCAACAATTCATCAACTTGATGAATATCTTTTTTTTCCAATATAATTTTTTTTAGATTGTCTAAATATTCAGAATCGGTTTCTTTTTCTTCTAAAATTATACTCATGTTATCACTTAAAACCTGATATCCTATTTTTATAATTAATAACCCTACAACAATACTCGCTATCATGTCAGCATATTTAAAAATTTCAAATATTTTTGATAATTGCATTAATAATACAGATATAAATACCACTATAGAACTAATCACATCTGTACTGCTTTCATACCCACTTGCAAGTAAGATATTATTTTTATATTCTTTTCCTTTTTTAATAAGATATTTAGACAATAGAAATTTTAAAGCTATCGTTAAAAAACTGATTACAGCTACTGCTATACTGGGAATTACAATATCTTTTTGAACAGAATTATAAATAATTGTACCACCTAGAAATAAAATTACTAAACTGATAATAATACTGGTAATATATTCTATTTTTCCATGTCCATATGGGTGTTTTTCATCTGCTGGTTTCCTAGATAGATAGTTTCCGATAATCGCAATAAAATCTGTTGATAAATCACTGAAAGAATGAATTCCATCTGCAATTAAGGCACTACTTTTTCCAATTAATCCTGTTATGATTTTTACAATAGAAAGAAAAATATTCGTGATAATACTGACTCCCATTACTTTTGCTATTTTATCCATTTTTCACCTCGCAAAAAAGTACTATTTGGTACAGTACTTTAATATATGTTCATTCATTATAAAATAGTTCCGTTTATCTGTCAATCTATTATTTGGCCTCATACCAGTTATCTCCATATTCAATATCTACTTCTAGTGGAATAGATAGTGGATAAACTTGATCCATTTTCTCAGATACAATAGAGATTACTTTATCTTTTTCTTCTATTAGACAATCAAACACCAATTCATCATGTACTTGTAATATCATCTTGCTTTTTATATTTTGCTTTTGAAATTCCTTATAAATATCTACCATTGCTTTTTTTATTAGGTCCGCACTGGTTCCTTGTATTGGCGTATTAAGCGCCATTCTTTCTCCACTACCACGTATCATATAATTGGGATTTTTCAGTTCTGGTAGTAGTCGTTTTCTTCCTAACAATGTTTTTACATATCCATCTTGATAAGCTTGATCTACAATTTTATCCATATAATCTTTAATTCCTGGATAAGTAAGCAAATAATTATCTATAAATTCTTTTGCTTCTTTTGGCGGAATACTCAAATTTTCGGATAGTCCAAAACTACTAATTCCATAAATAATTCCAAAATTCACAGCTTTTGCCATTCGTCTTTGTAGCTTTGTTACTTCCTCTAATGGAGTTTTAAATAAATCACTTGCTGTTTTGGTATGAATATCAATGTTTTCATGAAATGCCTTTTTTAAAGATTCTACATCCGCTATATGAGCAAGCATTCTTAATTCTATTTGAGAGTAATCACTACTTAAAATAATAGAATCTTTACTTGGAATAAATGCTTTCCTAATAATTTTTCCATACTCATTTCTTGCTGGAATATTTTGAAGATTTGGCTCTATTGAAGATAATCTTCCTGTTCTAGTTGTTGCCTGCATATAAATTGTATGAATTTTAGAATCTTCCATAATTGAATTTTTTAACCCTTCTATATAAGTTGTATACAATTTTGTTAATGTTCGAAATTCCATAATTGCCTCAATAATTGGATGCGTTCCTTGAAGCTTCTTTAAAACATCTACAGCTGTTGAATATCCCCTTTTTCCTTTTTTTCCATGTGCAAGTTGTAATTTGTCAAATAGTATTTCTCCTAATTGATTTGGAGATGAGATATTAAATTCACATCCTGCTTGTTGATAAATCTCTTTCTGTAATAAATCGATTTTTTCTTTGATTTCTTTTCCCATTTCTTCTATTGTTTCACGACTTACATATACTCCTGTATATTCCATATCTGCAAGTACAATAGAAAGCGGAAGCTCAATATCATAATATAAGGAACACATTTCTTCTTTTTCTAATTTATCTTGAAACAATTCTTTTGTCTCATAAATAAATTTTGCTTTCATAACAGCATGATATGCAATAATTTCTTCATTTGGTTTTTCTTGTTTTTTATTTTTCCCAAAAATAGACTCATAAAAGAAAATATCATAGTCCAATTGATTTGCCAAATATGCAATATCTTCTTTTACATTATATTCAAGTAAATAGGCTGCTATCATTGTATCAAAAATACAATTTTCAAAATCAATTCCAAGATATCTTAAAGAAACTAAGTTCTTTTTAAAGTCATATGTATATTTGGGATTGTTTTTTAAAAATTCTGGATATTTTTTTAATGTTTCAATTGGAACATAAAAGGCTCTCTCTTTGTGATAAATTCCTAATCCTAGAGGTTCTGCAGTATGATAATTTGTTCCAAATAATTCTAAATAAATTGCGACTTCTCCATCTAAAGTTACATTTTCTAAATCTGTTACAATTTCAATATCTAACGATTTTTTATCTAATTCTTCTTTTTTGTTTTTCTTAATGAAAGAATAGAATTCTAATTCCTCATACAAATTATTTAATCCTTTTTGATTTCCTCTATAAATTAATTCATCTGAATTAAAAGGAATTGGCACTTCTTTATAAATTGTAGCAAGATCATAACTCATATAAGCATTTTCTTTTTCCTCTTCTAATTTCTGTGCAGTTTTTGTTCCTATTTTATCAAGATTTTCATAAATACCATCTAAAGTTCCATATTCTTGTAATAATTTTAAGGCTGTTTTTTCTCCGATTCCTTTTACTCCAGGAATATTATCAGAACTATCTCCCATTAACGATTTTAAGTCTATCATTCTTTCTGGAACAATTCCATAATCTTCTTGAAAGGATTCATAATTATAACGAATATAATCTTTTTGTTTTAATAGTTTCATATCGACATCATGGCTGATTAATTGAAGTAAATCTTTATCACTACTGATAATGGTTCCAACCCATTCTTTTTTTTCATCACAATAACGAGCAAACGTTCCTATGATGTCATCTGCTTCATAGTTGTCAATTTCAAAATAAGTAATTCCCATTTCTGTTAACAACTGCTTGGCCACTGGAAATTGAGCTTTTAATTCATTTGGTGTTTCTATTCTTCCTCCTTTATAATCTGTATATTTTTCATGTCTAAATGTTTTTCCTTTATCGAAAGCTACCATGATATGCGTTGGTTTTTCTTCTAAAATGATTTTATTTATCATATTGGTAAATCCAAATAAGGCATTCGTTGGAAAATCCTTGCTATTTTTCATGAAATTGCCAGTATATGCTGTTGCATAATAACTACGAAATAAGAGGTTGTTTCCATCTACTAATATTATTTTTGCCATTTTATCACCTAGTTTCATTATACAGGAAAAAAATGGGAAATACCAGTTATCTATTAGAAATAAAATAAATCTCTATGAAATTAGAGATTTATTCCTTTTCTATTTTTTTATAAACTTCGTTTAATATTTTATAACGATTTTCTAATATTGTTTTATAAAATTTTTTTCTTATTATTGACAAACTTTCTATGTTTTCTATAAATTTTTCTATTTCTTTTATTTTTATGTTAGGAAAAATTCTTAAAAGAGCTTCATTGCAGTCTTTATTTTTTTGTTCCTTTATATAACTTATATAATTAATCTTTTTTCCATCTTCTTTTAAACAAGAATAAGTATTTAATACTATATTTTTTTGCTCTTTAGAATCCATAGTATTAATTTCGTTATCTTCTAACATGGGATTTAGACAAGAGCCACAATCATAAATTGGCGAAACTATTACTTCTTTAGTTTTTTCATTTAATAAAAATCCCCAATTTCCATTATGCCTATCTGTATTTCCTATAAGACTATCAATAATAAACATATCCCAAAAATATTCTTTTGTTTTTTTTGAATCAATAATATGATTATTTTCCTCTAATACTTTCATAATATCTGGTATTTCTGTATCAATTTTTTTGTCAGGATAGGTAGATAAAATAAGATTTTCAAATTCATATAAGGAATTTTCTGAATCAGTAAAATCTTCACAAGCACAAACTATTTTATCTTTTTTATCATAATGATAAGTGCCTAAAATTGTATTTTGCGTTTTCATTCCACATAATTTAAAAATATTACTTCCAATGTATTCAGAAAAGGCATTATTTATATATGAAATATTTTTATTTTTTTGTCTAACTGGATCTGGAAATTTTACTAAGTATTTTTTATCATGATAAATAAGTGTTTTCTTTTTTTCAGAACCTTTATAAATATTAAATTGTTCTTTTGCAGTCGTAAAATCAACCATTGAAACACCTTCTTTCTTTCAATAGAATATCATATTTTTTATAAAAATAACAAGAGAAACTTCTATTTTCTAGAAGTTTCTATGACATTCATAAATTCAGTTTGTAATTCTTCTAAACGTTCTTCTGAATTTGCTTCAAATCTAACTGTTAAGTTAGGTCCAGTATTAGAAGCTCTAACTAATGCCCAACCATCTTCAAATGATATTCTTACTCCATCTAATGTAATAATGGAATAATTTTTTGAAATCGCGTATTCTTTTACTTTCTCTACTATTTCAAATTTTGTTTCATCAGTTACTTCTATTTTGATTTCTTCTGTAGAATAATACTGGTTAATTCCTTCTAATAATTCACTAATTTCTTTCTCTGTATGGGATAAAATTTCAATCAAGCGAAGTCCACCATAAATTCCATCATCAAAGCCTGGGAACTTGTCCCTAAAGAAGATATGTCCTGAATATTCTCCTCCAAAATCAAAATCTCCCTCTTGCATTTTCATATTGGTATAAGAGTTTCCAGTACGATACATCACTGGTTCTATTCCTAAATTTTCTAAATCATCAATTAAAGCTTTGGAACATTTTACATCAAATAAAGCTTTTTTATTCTTCATAGATGGTAATAAGTAGCGATAAATAATTGCCATCACTAAGTCTGTTGGAATAACTTTTCCATTCTCATCAACAATTCCTACTCTATCTGCATCTCCATCTATTCCAATTCCAAAATCAAACCTTAGCTCTTTTACTTTGTTTCCTAAATCTACCATATTAGAAGCAACACTTGGATCTGGATGATGATTTGGGAAGTTTCCATCACTTTCACAATACAATAGTTTATATTCGATTGGAAGCATATCTAAAACTTCTTTTATTACTACTGACCCAGTACCATTTCCACAGTCTACAACAACCTTAATTTTTCTATCTCCAAAATCAACTGAATTTCTTAACAATTTTAAGTAACTACTTTTTAAATCCAACTTGATTTCAGTACCTTTTCCTGTATCAAACTTTAGGGAATGTGTAAAATCACGAAATTCTTGTATTTGTTCTCCATAAGCATTTCCTACTTTTGAAAATGACATTTTAAATCCATTATATTCTTTTGGATTATGACTTGCAGTAATCATAATTCCTGAATAAATTTCTAAATGATATTTTGCAAAATAATACATTGGAGTTGTAACAAGACCCAAATTAATAACATCGATGCCTGTTTCTAAAATTCCTTTTATTAAGGCTTCACTAAGTGTTGGAGAAGACAGTCTATTATCATGTCCAATTACAGTTTTTACAAAACCTAATTTTTTGATATATGTACCAAAACTTTTTCCTAATGTATAAGCTACATCTTCTGTAATATCGTCTGGATATACTCCCCTCAAATCATATTCTCTAAATATATTAGGGTTAATTTCTTTTACAAGCTTCATCTAATTCACCTCTATTTTTATTATACTAAAAAATTGTCCATATGAAAAAGAAAAGATTATCTAAATATGTAGCTTAACAATCATTATACAAAAAGAATGTCATTTCAGACATTCTAAAATAAACTAAGTTGACTAGATTCATCCATTCCATCAAAAATTCCCATTAGTTTCATTTTTTCCATTAAAGTTGCAGAAACTTTTCCTCTTTTTTGAACATCTTCTATATTTAAAAATGGGTGTTTTTCTCTTTCTTCTACAAGTGTTTTTGCTACAGTATCTCCTAAGCCATCGATAGTAGAGAATGGTGGTATCATGGTATCATCGCCCTCTACTACAAAAGTTGTTGCTTCACTTTTGTTTAAATCAATAGGCGCAAACTTCATACCACGAGCTGTTGCTTCCAGCGCTATTTTCAAAGTTTCTAGTACTGCTGCATCTTTATTTGTTGCATCATATCCTTTATTTTGAATTTCTTGCATTTTTCTTTTAATTGCATCATATCCTTCAATCATTGAATCGATATCATAATCTGTAATACGTGCTGAAAGATAGGTTGCGTAATAAATGACAGGCATATGAACTTTAAACCAAGCAATACGAAAAGCACTAATAACATAAGCAGCCGCATGGGCTTTTGGGAACATGTACTTTATTTTTCCGCATGATCCAATAAACCAATCTGCTATTCCTGCATTTTTCATAATTTCCACATGGCCTGCCCATGTATCTGGATCTTTGCTTGCTTTTCCTTTACGAACAAACTCCATAATTTTAAAAGCTTTGATTGGTTCAACACCATTATACATCAAATAAACCATGATATCATCACGACATCCAATAACATCTTTAAATGGAACCACTTTATTTCGAATTAATTCCTGGGCATTTCCAAGCCAAACATCAGTTCCGTGAGAAAGACCAGAAATCTTAATCAATTCTGAGAAAGTTTTTGGTTTTGTATCAACTAACATTCCAATTGTAAATGGGGTCCCAAATTCAGGTATTCCCAGTGTTCCTGTTGGACACATAATTTGATCTTCTGTTACTCCTAATGGTTCTGGTGATAAGAAAATCGCCATTGTTTCTTTATCGTCTAAAGGCACTTTGGTAATATCCATACCTGTTAGATCTTGTATCATACGAAGTTGTGTTGGATCTGAATGTCCTAAAATATCTAGTTTTAATACATCTTGATCAATTGCATGGTAATCAAAGTGTGTTGTTCTCCAAGCAGCTGTTACATCATCTGCAGGATATTGAAATGGCGTAAAATCAAATACATCCATATATCCTGGGATAACAACAATTCCACCTGGATGTTGTCCAGTAGTTCTTTTAACACCTGTACATCCCATCGCAATCCGTTCTATTTCAGCCCCCCTCATAACTAAGTTTTTATCTTCCAAATATCCTTTGACAAATCCGAATGCTGTTTTTTCTGCTACTGTACCAATTGTTCCTGCTCTATAAACATTATCCACTCCAAATAATACTTTGGTATAATCATGAGCTGATGCTTGATTCAAATCGGAGAAGTTCAAATCAATATCTGG
Source organism: uncultured Mycoplasmatota bacterium (assembly GCA_947643405.1). Classification (GTDB taxonomy): domain Bacteria; phylum Bacillota_I; class Bacilli_A; order RF39; family UBA660; genus MGBC102946. The sequence goes on from CANRVY010000001.1 coordinate 87,744, forward strand.
TACTTTATCAGCATTGAATCCTAAGAATGTAGCGAATGGCATATCTTGCCCATCCTTGTACATATTTTCTCCGCAATTTGGACAAATCTTATCTGGCAAATCAAATCCACTAGAATACGTAGCTCCTAAAGCATTTCCATTATCATCTTCAAAAACACTATGCTTACATTTTAAACAACGATAATGTGCTGGTAAAGGATTTACTTCTGTAATTCCCATCATAGTTGCAACAAAGGATGAACCTACTGATCCACGTGAGCCAACTAAATATCCATCATCATTTGAATGTTTTACAAGTTTCTGAGCAATCAGATAAATTACGTCAAATCCTCCACCAATAATTCCGCCTAAGCTTTTCTTCACTTTTTTTTCTAAATCTTCTGGTAGTAATTCTTCTTCACTGCTCTCTTTAATATTTTCTCTTAATAAATCTTTAATTGGTTCAAAGCCTTCCAAAATAATGTTATGAAGTCTTTGAAGGGCTTCTTTGGTAAATTCTTCTCCCTCTTGTTTTCCCTCTTTGATCATATTTTCTTTGATTGCTTTTAATACTCCATCGCCATAAAGCTCTGTTGCAATACGCTCTTCAATATTTTGTGGAAGAGGATCTCCATACCAATCAGCTGCTCTTGTATAAACTAATTCTGTTGCTGTCTCTACTGATTTATCAATTTTAGGAGAAAAGGGAACTCCTCCAGTTTCTATAATTACTTCTATGATTTCACACATATCCGCTATTTTATTAGGATTATCAATCACAATTCTTTTTATTGTTTCATCATCTAGGAAAGAAAAATCTTCTACCATTTCACGAGTTGTTCTGAAATGCTGACAAGGAATTTCTTTGATATTATTACGAGCTAACGGATGTCTTCCTCCTCCTGGCACTTTTTGATTGACAATAATGCTTCTATAAATTTTGTCATCTCTATTTAAATGATGAACATCACCTGTTGCTACAACTAGTTTTCCAGCTTCTTCTGTAACACGAATTACCTTTCTTAAATGTTCTAAGAGTTCCGCTTCATTCGCAAAATCATTCATTTGTAATAAGTGACTATAGACTTCTGGGGGCTGAACTTCTACATAATCATAAAATTTAATAATATTACTTAATTCTTCATCACTTTTACTTCTTCCTTCTGTAAAAACTTCACTTTCGTAGCAACCACTTCCCACTAGGATTCCTTCTCGAAGTCTCGCAATTTCACTTCTTAAAATTCTAGGGGTTTTATATAGATATTTGGTATTTGCAAGACTAACAATTTTAAACAAGTTTTTTAATCCAACTTTGTTTTTGGCTATTAAGTTAATATGAAATGTTCGTCCATATTTATGAATTTCATCTTTTGAAACTAGTTTATCTAAATCAGAAATTTTTTCAAAATTCATCCCTTCTAATTTTTTCATCATTTTGTGAAATACATAAGCAGTTGCTTCTGCATCATAATCTCCTCTATGATGCGATTCTTCATCAAATGGAACATCATATCGTTTTACCAACGCCGATAAACTGTGTCTTCCAAAAGAGCTATCCATAGTACGTGATAATTCTAAAGTATCAATAACCGTATTGGTATATTCTCCTAAATTATATTTTTGATATGCCATTTCTAAGAAAGAAACATCAAATTTTGCATTATGAGCTACCATTGGAAAATCTCCATACCACTCAATAAATCGTTTGATTGCATTTTCTTCATTGTCTTTATCTTGTAGCATGTCATCTGTAATACTTGTTACTTCTGTAATTTTTTTTGGAAGAGGTCTACCTGGATTAATTAGTTCATCATATTTATCAACAATTTCGCCATTTAATATTTTAACAGCTCCAATTTCAATAATGGAATCTCCTCCACCAGCATTAAATCCTGTCGTTTCAAAGTCAAAAACAACATAGGTATTATCTAATAAGCGGCTATCATTTGGTCTTACTACGATTTTTACTTCATCATCTACCATTGTAAGCTCTGTTCCATATAAAGCTTTAAACTTTTCATTATCTTCTTTCCCTTTGTTATAGTCTCTTACCATGTTATAAACATGTGGGAAAGCTTGAACTCCATTATGGTCTGTTATTGCAATTGCTTTATGTCCCCATTCCATTGCCTGTTTTACTAGTTTTGATTCATCTACTAACCCGTCCATTTGACTCATAAAAGTATGAGCATGAAGTTCTACTCTTTTAACAGGAGCATCATCTATTCTTTTGGCAATTTCTTTCTTTAAAACATTAATATCTTTAATCGAAAAAGTAAGTTCTTTGCTATAAACATCATTTTTTATTGAACCTTTAAATTTGAACCATTTGCCTGCTTTTAATTGTTTAGAAATCGTTTTAAATTCTTCTTCATCATTGACAAATATTTTTCCATAAATACTGTCAGTATAATCTGTAATTTTTAAGGTAATAATTTTAAGTTCCGTTTTTGTTTCTCTCACTTCTGTTCCAAAAATATAACCTTCTATTGTGACATTTGGCACTTCTCCTGCAATTTGTCTTAGTTCTGTAACTTCTGTTTCAATTAATGTACCCATAATTACATCTGGATTATCTGGTTCTTGAATTAAAGGTTTTCTTTTAAAGTCTTTTGGAATAAATTTCTTTTTTGATTCTTCTGCTTGTTCTACTGCTGGTTCTGGCCTATTTAATAATTTTTCATGAATAGAAGCTAGCCTTTCTGCTTCTATTTCTTTTTCTACTTCACTATTAATATCACTATTTACATTGATTACTATAGATATATTGATTCCTGCTTTTCCTAAATCTGCTAAAAAGTAAGATTCTAGTTCTTCTAGCTTCATTTGTTCTGCTTTATTTCCTACTACTATAGTTAAAATTTCATTTTTATATTCTGGTTTATAATCTTTTAATATTTCTAAACTTGGAGAATCTGTACTATATTTTTCTAATAAATACAAATAATATTCCTTTATTTTGTTTTCTTCTATTTCTTCTATTTTAAATGTTGCATCTACTTTTCCAATACTTTCAAATGTTTGGTGTAACTTTTCTAAAAAGGAATAAGCTACATTTGGAGGTAAAAGCTTTTTTAGGGTAATTTCAAAACAATAACTCATGACTGTCTTATTGCATTTAATTCGTTCTAAGCTTCCTCCTTCAAAAAATTGTTTACTTTCTTCATTTATTTCCAATTGTTCTAATAAAATTTTTAGTTTGTCCTGCATTTTACCACCTCTATACAACTATATCACTTTTTATTTTTAATAATCTTACTAGTTATAATTTCTAACTTTCTTTCTTATTCTTTACCAATTCTTCATGATAGAAATAATTAATATAATGAATGTTATGATTCTCACAATATATATTAATTTCATTTGCCAAACTATTCCAATATTCTTTCTTATTTTTTTTATAAAGATCTACATACTTATCATAATATTCAGGATATTTTTTTTCTATATAATTCATAATATCTGTTTTATATTGCCCTCTTAAGTTGAGATTTTCAAACCAATATTCATCAATATAATTTTTAGATTCTTCTATAATTTCTTTCCACTCAGTAATATATGGAAATATAGGAGACATAAATAAAACAGTACGAATACCATGATTGTGCAATTCTTTTAATGTATCTAATCGTTCTTTTATTGTACTTGCACTATCCATATCTTTTCTAAAATTTTCATCAAGTGTGTTAATTGACATACTAACGGTTAAATTTTTGATTTTTTTTAATAGGTCAATATCTCTTAAAATTAATTTTGATTTTGTAGAAATAGATAAATAACAATCTGAATTTACTAATTGTTCTAAAATATTTCGGGTTATTTTATATTTTTCTTCCAACGGATTGTAACAATCAGTTACTGATGATAAAAATACTGTTTTCTTACTTATTTTCTTTAAATTAATTTTCTTGTCACTTCTTTTAATATCTATGAAAGTTCCCCAGTCTTCTTTATGTCCTGTAAATCTTTTCATAAAAGATGCATAGCAATATTTACAACCATGAGGGCATCCAATATAAGGATTGATAACATAATCACTAGATGGAAGATTGGATTTTGTTAAATATTCATTAACAGCTACTTCTTTTATAATCATAACTCACCTCTTAATAGTATAGCAAAAAAGAATCAAGATAGAAAGTAATTTGAATAGATTCTTTTTCTACTTTTAGTATATCAATCTATACATTTGTTCGTCAACAAAATTTTATTTCAAAACAAAAAAAATTCTACTAAATAGAATTTCCTTATTTTTTGTCATTTTCTTCTAAGTGATGATATAAATTTTCTAATTTATATCCTTTTCCTTTAATATATTCAATAATTACAGGTAATTCTTTTTCTACTGTTTGATTAATTGGTAAGGCAATAATACTACCTGCTGTTAAATTCATTTTTACTTCTGATAGGGGAGATTTGGAAATTATTATAGTTGGTCTAACTGTATAATCTTTGTTCATCGCACATATTTTAAGGGCTTCTTCGTTTGGCTCTTCATTATAACAAAAGCTAACACGTTGGTTTCCTACTCTTTTGATAATTGTATCCATCCAAGCAAATGAACTGTTTTTATAATCCATGTTATAACTTAAATTTCCTACTGTATATTCTTTACCAATCCATTCATATATTTTATCATTGTGATTTTCAAACCAGTTTCCATCAACAAAAAAACTTGCTTTTATTTCTTTTTGTTTTAATATGTTTTCCACTTTTGTTGTATCATCATTATCTTGAACTAGAAAAAGCAATGTGACCATATTTTTTTGTGGATTCCCTGAAATAATATACTTATCAAAATTCTTTTCTATGGATATAGATGGAGCGATTTTTTTATACACTAATAAATTTTCTTGATAAGAACCTACTCGTTTCATTTTTTCATAGCTTTTTCCTTCATCTACAATCCCACCATAAATACCAGGGATGATGGTATCTCCTTTTATAATAGCATCTTCACTTTTGTTTATATGAGTTTCTGCTGCTTTTTTTATTTCTACCATAATTTCATCTGTCTCTTTTACGACACGAGCCGTTTTTTCTGTGAAAAAGAAACTGACACAAACCAGAGTAATCATTCCTATGCATTCAAAAAACTTCTTCATGATATCACCTAATAGAGTATATGAAGAAGTTTTGATTCCTAGACTATTTTAAATCATAATTTAAGTGTTCCAATTCTGGTAATACAAATAAACCATTTTTTCTCACTAATCGATCATCAAAATATAATTCTCCGCCTCCATATTCTTCTCTTTCTATTAAAACCATATCCCAATGAATTGCTGATTTGTTGCCATTAAAAGCATCTTGATAGGCTCTTCCTGGAGTAAAATGGATACTGCCAATAATCTTTTCATCAAATAAAATATCTCCCATAGGATCTAAAATCATCGGATTAAGTCCAATCGCGAATTCTCCTATATATTTTGCTCCCTCATCAGTATTAAAAATCTCTTCTAGTTTTTGATTGTTACCATTACAAGTACATTTGATTATTTTTCCATTTTCAAAAGTCAAAGAGACATTATTAAAAACGTTTCCTTGATATGGAGAAGGGGTGTTATAAGTAATCGTTCCATTCACACTATCTTTCACTGGTGCAGTATAAATTTCTCCATCTGGAATATTTGCAGTTCCACAACATGGAATGACAGGAATATCTTTGATTGAAAATGTGATATCAGTGCTAGGTGCAACTATTCTTACTTTGTCTGTCTTTTCCATTAATTCTTTTAATGGTTTTACCATTTCTCTCATAGCAGCATAATCTACATTCATTACATCAAATGCATAGTTTTCAAATTCTTCATTGGTCATCTTTGCTTTATAAGCATCTAGATGAGAGGGATAATTTAGTAATACCCATCGTCTTTCATTGATTCTAATATCATCAGTTTCTTCAGTTGCTTCTCCTATTTTTCTTCTAATTATTGATGGTACGTTTTTACTCACATAATCATTTGTTAAATATCGAATGTTAACAAAGCAATCATAATTATCAACATCAAATTGTTTATGTTTCTTAATTTCTTCAATTCTCTTTTCATTCGTTAATTCTGTTAATAAGGAATCAATATCAGCATCAACATAACGAACAAACGGAATTCCTTTTTCTTCTACTATTTGTTTGATTAATTCTTTTATTAAGTCATTTGTTCTAAAGTTCCCTGATGTAATTAATACTCTATCGTTCTCTTTTACTTTTAATGAATACTTCACGATTGTTTCACTCAAATTCCTAATTTTTGAATTCATTGTGTAAAATCACCCTTTTCTTTCTTTTTACATACTATAATATGAAAGGAGAATTCATATGTATCAAGAATATTATAGTATTCCTGCAAATAATTATCAGACACGTAATACTTCTATGTCTAGTATGCCTACTTCTAGTACTGTTTACGGAAGTGGAGATGACAGATTGATTGCTGGAGGTTTTGCATTTCCATTTTTACTTGGCGGGGTAACTGGTGCTGCTTTAGCTCCTGCATTCTGGAGACCAGCTTATCAACCATATCCTAGACCATATCCTCCATATTATCCACCACGTCCACCATATCCTTATTATCGACCATTTTAAATAATTTTATTCTAGTACAGTTCTTATGAACTGTATTTTTATATACATTTTTTTAACCAAGATGAATAGTAAAAGAATAGGCTATATAATGGCTTTTAAATCTTAACTTTCCTATATTCCTATCTTTCAATTTCCATATTTCTTTTTCCATACTTTCTTCTTAGCACAAAAAAAGATCGATTCTCAAAATCAATCTTTTCTTAAGTAACAATATTACCTATTTTGCTTCTTCTGTTGCTCTTGTTTCTCTTATAACAGTTACTTTAATCGTTCCAGGATATTGCATCTCTTCTTCAATCTTATTTTTTACATCTCTTGCTATTTTATGACTTCCTAAATCATCTACCTCTTCTGGTTTTACAATTACTCGAAGTTCTCTACCAGCTTGAACAGCATATGTTTTATCAACACCTGGCATTACGTTTGCAATATTCTCTAAGTCTTGTAAACGTTTAATATAATTTTCTAAGGAATCATTTCTTGCCCCTGGACGTGATGCAGATAATGTATCTGCTATCGCAACTATAATAGAAATAACACTAGTTGGTTCTGTATCTCCATGATGAGATTCTATCGCATTGACCACAATTTCATTTTCCTTATATTTTTGAGCTAAATTACTACCTAACTCTACGTGGCTTCCTTCTACTTCATGATCAATAGATTTCCCAATATCATGTAATAAACCAGCACGTTTTGCCAATGTAATATTTTCACCTATCTCTGCTGCCAAAATTCCTGATAATTCAGCAACCTCTATAGAATGCTGCAATGCGTTTTGACCATAACTAGTTCTAAAATGTAATTTACCAATTAATTCTACTAGTTCAGGATCCATTTTCGTTAGTCCTAATTCAAATAAAGCTGATTCTCCATATTCTAAAATTTTAGTCCTCATATCTGCACTTGTTTTTTCATAAAGTTCTTCAATTCTAGTTGGATGAATTCTTCCATCTTTAATTAATGTTTCAATTGTAACTCTGGCAATTTCTCTACGTAGTGGATCAAAACTGGAAAGAACTATTGCTTCTGGTGTATCATCAATAATTAAGTCTACACCTGTTACTGCCTCTATAGTTCTAATATTTCTACCTTCTCTACCAATAATGCGACCTTTCATATCATCATTTGGTAAATTTACAACTGTTACAGTTTGATCATTTGCTACATCGCTTGCATACTTCTGCATTGATGAAACAAGCAATGATTTTGCTTTCTTATCTACCTCTAGTTTAGCCTCTGCCTCTGCATCTTTGATATAAGCTGCAATTTCTAAACTCATCATTTCTTCGACTTTTTTCATTACCATTTCTTTTGCTTGATTTTTAGAAAAACCAGCAATTTTTTCTAACATTTCTATTTGTTCTTTTTTTAAGTCTTCCACTTTTACTTGTTCATTTTGGATTTCTTTTTGTTTATTAATTAAATTATTTTCTTTTTCTTCTAGCATTTGTTCACGATTTTGAAGCGTCTGATCGCGTCTATCCATACTATTTTCACGATTTATTAAGCGTTCTTCTGCCTCTTTTACTTCTTGTTTTTTTTCTTTGATTTCTTTATCCGTTTCTATTTTCAATTTATGAGCTTCTTCTTTTGCTTCTAGCAAGTAATCTCTTTTTACTTTTTCTGCTTCTTTTTTTGCTTTTTCAAGCATACTTTCTATTTTTTTGGATACTTGATTTCCTCTTATATAATTAAAAACAACTATGGCAATTATGCCAACAAAAATTCCAATTAAGACGAGTAAAATGGAGAAAATAACATCATTCATATATTACCTCCATTTCTTATATATAAATCTATGTAAAGTAAAATACATTATTTCACTCTACTTTTATTTTAATGTTTCTAGAGAGAGAAGTCAAGCTATTATTTTTTTTAAAGATGTTAAAATCATTTTCATAAAAAAAAGAAACATTTCTTGTCTCTATTTCTTTTCTTCTAAGTTTGGACGAGCTATATCATAATATTCCCTTACTTTTATTTCTAATTCTTCTTTTAGCTCTGGCTTATTTTTCAAAAGTTCTTTCACATTTTCTTTTCCTTGTCCTAATTTTTCTCCATTATAAGCATACCAAGCTCCACTTTTTTCTATGATACCAGCATCTGATGCAAGATCCACAATTTCTCCACTAGCTGATATTCCTTCGCCATACATAATATCAATTGTACAGGTTTTAAATGGAGGAGCCATTTTATTTTTTACTACTTTTATATTCGTTTTATTTCCAACAATATCGCTTCCCAATTTAAGCTGTTCCGAACGTCTAATTTCTAAACGAATAGAAGAATAGAATTTAAGTGCTCTACCTCCAGGCGTTACTTCTGGGTTTCCAAACATAACACCTACTTTTTCTCTTAATTGATTAATAAAAATTGCTACTGTATTTGTTTTATTGATTATTCCAGAGAGTTTTCTAAGTGCCTGACTCATAAGTCTTGCTTGTAATCCTACATGAGAGTCTCCCATTTCTCCTTCTATTTCTGCTTGTGGAACAAGTGCAGCTACAGAGTCAATTACAATTACACTAATGGCCCCACTTCTTACTAACGCTTCGCAAATCTCTAAAGCTTGCTCTCCATTATCTGGCTGAGATAATAAAAGATCATTAATATTAACACCTAATGCTGATGCATATTGAGGATCTAAAGAATGTTCAGCATCTATAAAAGCTGCTCTTCCACCTTTTTTCTGCGCTTCTGCAATTGCATGCAACGCAAATGTTGTTTTTCCACTTGACTCAGGGCCATAAATTTCAATAATTCTTCCTTTTGGATATCCACCTATTCCAAGAGCTATATCTAATGAAAGCGAACCACTAGGGATAACATCTATTTTTTGATGATCGTTTTCCCCCAACTTCATAACAGCTCCCTTTCCAAATTGTTTTTCTATATCAGCTAGTACTTGATCTAATGTTTTATCATTTGATGATTTTACCATGTTTTTTCCTCCTCATCTAACATAATCATTGTATAATAGTTTTTTTTCTTTGTCAATACCAAAAGCAAACATTTGTTTACTTTTAGTTTTTGAATACAAATCAAATAAATTTGCTGTATTAATATGTAAAATTTGTATTAAAAAAGAACCAGATTTTTATTTTCCTGATTCCATAATGTATTCTTGATTCATTTTATAGTATTGAACTCCCGAAATAACAGATAATACACATGCTATAATGAGTAATATATCTGAAATTTGAAAATTCCATAATTCAAATGGCAAATTATAAAATAAGGTAAGTGTGATTCCTAACATCATGCAAGCTGTTTTCCATTTTCCAGTGTTAATAGCTCCTACCACAGCACCTTTATTTCCTGCAATCATTTTAATAGAATCTACTACAGTATCTCTAAAAATAATAATCACTGGAATAATTGGGTGAATAAATCCACTAGCAGCTAAAATTACTAAAATACAATTTACGAGCACTTTATCTGCAATTGCATCTAGCATTTTTCCAAAATCTGTCACAATATCTAATTTACGTGCTAAGTATCCATCTAGAAAATCAGTTAATGATGCAATAATAAATAAAATACCAGCTACAATATATTTAATATCAATTACAATCGACTCATTTACAAATAGTTTTGGAATTGCAATTCCAGTTGCTTCAAACGGAAAAATTAAAATAATAATGATAAATAATGTTAAAAAAATCCTAGATAAAGTAATTTTATTTGGTAAATTCATAAAAAGCCTCCTATTTAATCATATTCATCGCTATTACATTACTTGGCTTCTTTGTATCATCTTTTTTTGGACGATTTGCAATTACAATTATCATAATTGCAAATAAAATTACAAGTATCGTAATAACAATGAATGGTATGAGCGGAAATTTACTTTCATATTCTATGGTATATGGAGAAGTAACTTTATTTGGTTCTTCTACTTTTTTCTTACTGGTTTCTTTTTGTGCTTTCTTTATATCGTCTAATGAAATTTTAGATGTATAATCAAATAAATATTCGTTGAAATCATCTACCATATCTTCATAACTTAAACCAAGATATTTTGCATAATCACGAATAAAATATTTTAAGTAAAAAATATCTTTAAAAGCATCCATATTTCCTTCTTCAATATTTTCAATTTGAGAAGGTCGTAACTTCAAATCTTCTGCTACTTCTTCTACGGAAACTCCCATATCTTCACGAGCCATTTTCAACTTCGCTCCGATTTCTTTCACTTTCACACCTACTTTCATATCTAAGCAAAAAAATAATACTTTATAAGCCATGTTCTGTACCTATTTCTAGGTGGCAAACATCTATCTATTGATTACTCAATCCCATAAGAAATTCTAATTCTTTCTTATTAGGTTCCCCTACCAAAATTTGGGTTTCTCACTCGTGGGGTTTACCCGTTCCACTACTATCATTTCTAATAGTTTCGTCACTATGGCACTTTATGCTTCGCTTCCATATATTTCTACTTAGGATTAAAAGCGCCGTTAGTATTGCTACTACCATAGGTTATTGTTTCCCTATGCACGAACATTATAGTCATCACAGACTATGTGAGCATGGACTTTCCTCTATATGACTTTGCATATAGCGTTTGCCCAAGTACTATTCTTTTCCATAAATGATTTTTTCTAAGTTTGATAATCTTCGTAAAACATCTGCATTCGATGGAATTACTTTGTCTCCACCTTCATCACGAATCACTTCTAATTTAGTTCTCAAATTTCTCACATCTTGTTTTAATCTCAAGTTGTCTTCCATTAATTCTTTTTTTTCTTTTTCAAGTGCTTTTATGATGGAATTCATCTCTTCATAATCTCGGATGATAATATCAAGAAACTTATCTACTTCTTGAGGACGATATCCACGTGTATCTATTTTAAATTCTTTTTCTAAAATATCATTTACAGTTAATAAAATCCTTTCCTGGTACATAACCCACCTCTTCACTCATTTATATGTTTCTATTGTCTCAAAAAAAGAGATATTTGTCAATTTCCTTTCCAATCCAGTTACTTAAAAGATTTACTTTATTAAGCAATTTTTTTTCCTTTTTCTTTTTCATATTCTATAAAAAAATTGGGATAGTTTTTTACAATCTCTAAAAAATAGTTGAGACGTTCTCTTGGATAAACAGCTAAACATTGTTCTTTTACACTGCTATCATCTGGAAAATGAATTTTAAAATTCTCATCATTTTGCAATAAATTATGAATATTTCTATCATTAGTAAACCAAGTCAAATCAATATTATACCAAATTCCATTGATACAGACTTGGTTCCAAGCATGTCCCACATTTTCTCCTTCATATGGAACTGTACCTAATATAATATGACAAGGAATATTTAATTCTGTTAAAATTTTCCAAAAAGCCATAGAATATCCAACACAAACAGCTTCTCCTCTTCCGATAGATGCATAAAAATCTGATACAGGAGTAAGCTCTAAATCACTCAATCCTTTTATAGATGGATATTTAATAAAATTCGCTAATTGATCTATAACAAAAAAAACTTTTTCCTCTTCTGTTTGACAAAATTCTTCTACTTTCATTTTAAAATATTTTACTTTCCTTATAATTTCTTGATAATGTTCTAAGGAATATTCCATTTCGAAATTGTAAGCTGACTGATAAGATTCTAGCATATATCTAAGACATACTCTAAAATTAACATTCTGATTTGCTAATGCTAATAATAAATCATCATCAAATATTCTTTTAAATTCTGTTACAGTTACGTCTTTACCGCTTTGATTTAAAAAATTGATAATTTCAATTAACCTTTTCTTTTCCTTTTCATTTTTAGGATGATACTGAATTGTAATATTTTGACTATTTAATGCAGCACATAACTCTGAAGGTCTTTTTAATATATAACTGCTATTAGAATCTAGCTTTCTTTTTCCACATAAATAACTTTTTAAGGTAGGAAGTATTAAATAAGGGTTCATTTTCTTCAACTCTTTTCTGGGATTTTTTACTACTATAATTATATAAAAAATTATTCTATAAATCAATTCCTCTTATGATATAAAAAACTACCTATTTTCTTCTAAAATAAGTAGCTCGTTTTAAAGATTTTATATCTTCTATCATAGTGTTAAAGATTTGTTCTATATGATGTTCTCGCATGTTATCACCTCTAGAATATAATGTAACACAAAGATTTCATTTAATCTTTTCTTTCGACAAAACTAGAAAATCTTTTTAAAAGTGACATTTTTTTCATATATATAGAAAGACGTAGAAAAAAATTTAAATTTATAGTATAATAGCTTTGGTGATCAAAAGTGAATTACCCAACTGGAACGAAAAAAAAATATGAAAAGCAAGTTTATCATGGAAATCGTGGAATGGACTTAGAAGATGATATTAATCAAACAAATGAATATTATTTAAATAATGATATTGCTATCATTCATAAAAAGCCTACTCCAATTACTATTCGAAAAGTAGATTATCCGTCTAGACTAGAAGCAGTGATAAAAGAAGCATATTTCAAAATTCCATCTACAACTGATTACAATGGAATTTATCATGGAAAATATATCGACTTTGAGGCGAAAGAAACAAGACATCTTTATTTTCCACTCGCTAATATACACAAACATCAAATTGAACATTTAAGAAAAATAGTAAATCATGGGGGAATCGGTTTTATCATTGTTCGCTTTTCTTCACTTGGAGAAACATATTATTTAAGCGCACAAAAACTATTCTCTTTTTTAGAATCCTCTTCTAGAAAATCTATTCCAAGAGAATATTTTATGGATGAAGGTCATCTATTAAAAGAGAAATACAATCCAAGATTAGATTATTTGGCTATTGTTAACAAAATTTACCTTGAAGGAGAATAAATATGGATAAAAAGAAATTGAAACAATTTATTATACGAAATCAAATGAATTTGGCGATTGGCGGCATCAGCTTTCTTGCTTTGATCGTAGGAATTTTTGCAATTGGGTTTTTAAAATCATTACTCATTATTGGAATTATTGATTTATGCCTTTTTGCGCCCACAATTTTAAAAATAATAAAGAAAAAGGTAAATATAAAAAAACCTAATAAGACAAAAACAACTACTGCTAATACTAATAAGAAAAACAAAACTAAAATTAACGCTAATAAAGCAAACGGTTCAAAAAAAGTTGAAAAAAAGCCAAAAGAAAAAAAGAAGAAAAGAAAAAAGAAAATCATTAAAAGAATATTTATTGGACTTTTTATTCTTTGTATTCTGATTGGTATTGCTGGATGTATTGTCGCTGGATTATTTCTAAAACAAATTGCTGATAATGCACCAAAATTTGATCCTCATAAATTAGATCGTCAAGAATCCTCTATCTTTTATGATGTAACAGGAAAAGAAATCGCCAAAGTAGGTGCACAAAAACGTGAAAAGATAACTTATGATCAAATGTCTGAAAATTTAATCAATGCGATTATTGCAACAGAAGATTCTAGATTCTTTAAACATAATGGTTTTGACCTACCTCGTTTCTTAAAAGCTTCTATTAATCAATTATTAGGTCGTGGTGGTGGTGGTGCTTCCACACTCACCATGCAAGTTTCTAAAAATAACTATACAAGCACTGAAAGTAAGGGTTGGGATGGAATCAAACGTAAATTCACTGACATTTATATGGCGATGTACCAACTTGAAAAAACATACACAAAAAAAGAAATTATAGAATTTTATGTAAACGATAATTATTTAGGTGGAAGTTCTTATGGAGTAGAACAAGCTTCTTTAACATATTTCAGTAAACATGCCAAAGACTTAAATCTTGCTGAAGCTGCTATGATTGCTGGATTATTTCAATCTCCTGCTGGATATGATCCATTTATTAATCCTGAAGCCTGTGAAAAAAGAAGACAAACTGTATTATACTTAATGGAAAGACATGGATATATTACTTCAGAAGAAAGAGAAATCGCTTCTTCTATGACTGTAGAAAAGATTTTAAATCCATTTACAGAAACAAGCGATACTGGAAATGAGTATATGAGTTTTATCAATTTAGTTATCGAAGAAATTAGAGATGATTTAAAATTAGATCCTTATACAACTCCTATGAAAGTCTATATGACATTAGATACTTCAAAACAAGATGAAATCAACAAAATTTTAACTGGAGAAAACTTTAAATGGCAAAATCCAGCTGTTGATGCAGGCGTTGCTGTTATTGATAATCAGACTGGCGCGATTGCTGCAATTAGTGGTGGAAGGCACAATATGTATGATATAAAAGTTCTAAATTATGCGAGAGAAAAACATCAAATAGGTTCAACCGCAAAACCACTTTATGACTATGGTCCTGCAATTGAATATTTGAATTGGAGCACAAAACAACCAATTGTTGATGATGAACATGGATATTCCAGTGGGGGAACTGTTAATAACTGGGATTTAAAATATATGGGAATGATGACAGCGCAAGAAGCACTTCGATTATCTAGAAATATTCCTGCAATCAAAGCATTCCAAGCACTAGATAACAAAGATATTCAGAAATTTATCAGCAACTTACATTTGAATCCAGAAATGAGGGATGGCATTATACATGAGGCTCATTCTATTGGTGGATATCTTGGGGAATCTCCTATTACACTAGGAGCTGCTTATAGTGCTTTTGCAAATGGTGGATATTATATCACTCCACACAGTTATACAAAAGTTGAATTCCGTGAAACAGGGGAAGTTCATAATAAGAAAATTGAAAAAACTCAAGCGATGAGTCCAGAAACTGCATATATGATTACTCATATGCTTCTTGAGACACCTTCTTATGCATTGGGAAGTTATTCTAAAATACCAGGAGTTACCTATGGCGCTAAAACTGGAACTACAAATTTTCCTGATTCTGCATTCAAAACTTATAACTTGCCTAATGGTGCAATTAATGATTATTGGGTTGTTGGATCTAGCCCTAACTATACTATTTCTTTATGGTATGGATATGGTGGCGGAATCAAGAAAGAAAATGTTCAGGCTGGCTATGTTAATAAATTAGGACAATATCATCACTTAAGATTATTTCAAAGTTTAGGGAAAGCACTTTTTGAAAAAGGAACAAAATTTACTATGCCAAGTGGAGTAATTGAAATTGAAATTGAAAAAGATAGTTACCCAATTGCTTTACCAAGTGAAAATACTCCTAGTGATATGATTACAACTGCTTTATTTAAAAAGGGAACTGAGCCTACAGAAGTATCTACTAGATTTACTACTTTAAGCAATGTTTCTAATTTAAAAGGAAGCACTTCTGGAAATAAAGTTACAATTTCTTGGAATGGAATTACTCCTCCAAATCATATGACGGCTGAAGGTATTCGTAATATTTATAAAGATTTATTTAAAAAAGATAGTTATTTAGAAGACTATATTAATTCCCAATTAAACTATAATAATAGTATTTTAGGACAAATAGAATATCATATATATAGAAAGACCAAAGATGGCTCTTTGGTGCTAATGGCAAAATCTTCTGAAAATGAAGTAACATTTACAGAAACTTCAAATGGTAAAAATACATATATTATAAAAACAAGTTATTCCATTTTAACACAAGCAGCAAGTAGCGGAGTAGAAATCGTTCTGTCTGTGGATGGAGGTTCTATACCAGATGAAAAACCAGATGAAGACAAAGAAGAAATTTCAATTCTTGTTAATGGTAGTAAAAATATAAAAATATCTGAAAAAAATCAATTTGATGAAACTGGCTTCTCTTACATTATGGTTACAGAGCGTATCAATGGAGTTTTAACAGATGTTACAAATAAAGCCACTATAGATGTTTCTCATGAGACATTTGATTATACGAAACCAGGAAGTACTTATAAAGCTATTTTAAAAGTATCTTATAAAAATAAAAATAGAACAATTGAATTAAATATTACAGTAGAATAAAAGAAGGAATATTAAAAATCCTTCTTTTTTTCTTTACAAATATTTTTTAATTGG
>CANRVY010000002.1 GCA_947643405.1 uncultured Mycoplasmatota bacterium
AAGGAGCTATATTGCCAAGTTATATGAGTTTGTCAGATTATGGGAAAACTTATTATAGTTTTACAGATAATATAAATACATTAGGAAAACCACAAGTAAGATTTAAGTTTAATATTCCAAAAAATAAAGTGTTTAGTTTTGAATTAAATTATTCTGTTACTTATCCAATTGACTATGATAGTGCTCCTTATTTGGAAGTTGTTTCTAGTAATGGGAAAAATATATTACCACTTGATAACAAACAAACTGATTTAGCTCAGACTGTCTATTTTGATACACAAATAAATAGTTTTTCTTCTAATATCGAAGAAGTAAATCTTGTTGCTGATTTTGAGTGGCTTTCAGATAAAAATGAAAATGTTTTAATTCATTTTGATAGTGAATATCCATTTACTTATGAATACGTAACAGAAATTCCTTATGTAGAAGTTGATTGGACAGGTAATTATGGAATAATGTTACTTCCAAAGCTTTCTACTAATATTGATTATTATTATGATATTTATTCAGATGTTTTTTTTAAAGGTAAACGTTTAACTATGAAGATTTTTCCAGATGATAATACAAATATAAATGCTTTAGAAGAACATGTTTTCAGAAATTATAATGACTTTTATGGTGGTTATAAATATTATTTTCGTTCAAATTATAAAAAATATAAAATGTTTTTTGTAAGTCTACATTATCAAGACGAACCATATCCAACAGTTTTGAAATATGATAGTCGATATTTTGTACATTCTATTTGTTTTAATGAATATACTTGTGAGACTATAACGAATCCGAATGATGTTAATGATAATGTAAATGTAAAACCGCCAGATCCGTTTTTATCAGATAATCATGAAAATGGCAATGAAATAATAGATAAAATTTTAGGTTTCATTTATGATAAACTTCCTATAATTAAACAGATACCTGATGTTTGGGGTGTATTTTTAGGAGGAATTAAGAATCCACAACCACCACATTGGGTTGTTGATTTATCAGGAATTGGCTTTGATGTTCAAGTTGAAATGGATTTCACGATATTTGATCAATATAGAGAAACAATATTTTTTATTATAAGGCTTTCAGCTACATATGTTACTTTTAAAAAAATATTAGATATATTGCTTAATTATTTTAGCGATTAGTGAGGTGTTAAAAAATGGGTAGTTTAGTTAAAGTTACTTTAGGTATTGGAATTTTAATTGCTTTATTTGCTATACTTCCTTTCACAATATCTATACCTGCAGATATTTTAGCTTTTTTTACAGGAAATTCAGTACGAGATTTCTTCAGTTCTTTATGTTATTTTTTACCTATAGATTATCTTTTTGCCTGCATAGTATTAGTTTATACAATTAAATATGTTGGTTTATTTATCAAAATGATTACATGGATATATAATCGTATATTTTAGTAGTAGGTGTAGTATGAATTTAAATTCAATATTTAATGGACTTATGAAAGCATTTTTTCAGTTATTGAAATCTTTACTTTCATTATGTATTCCAATTTCTTTGATATTTTTAGCTTGGATTTTAATAGTAGTATTCTTTTATTTTTATTATAGATTTATAAAGAAAATAAAGCCGAAACCATTTGATAGTAAGCCGTCTCCTTTTCCTGGAATGTGGAAGAATCTAGTTTTACTATTTCCAAAACGTTTGGCATTGGACATACTGGAACGTGATAGGAATGAGTTTCAAGAACATGGAATCCACGTTGTAGTAGGAGCACAAGGAGAAGGAAAATCTATAACAGTAGTGTATTTGCTTAGAAAATGGCAAGCACGTTATTCAGGTTTAAAAATATATACGAATAATTTTGAATATGATAGGCAAAACGGAAATATTGAAACTTGGCAAGATATAATTAGTTATAAAAATGGTAAAAAAGGCGTAGTGAACGTATTAGATGAAATGCAAACTTGGTTTCCGAGTAGTAAGGATAAGTCTACAGTACCACCTGAACTTTTAGGAGAGATATGTCAGCAGAGAAAACAGAGAAAAGCCATGTTAGGTACTGTTCAAGTGTTTACACGCTTAGCAAAGCCATTTCGTGAGCAAACAAGGTATATATATGTTCCTAGAACTTTTCTAGGCTGCTTAACTATTGTTCGAGTAACAAAAGCTAAATATTACGATCCTGTAAAAGATAAGTTTTATAAGTATTGTGGTTTTTTCTTATTTGCTCACACAAAAGAGCTTCGTAACGCATATGACACATATAAAATCATAGAGAAGTATAAAGACGCTAATTTCGTGCCATATTCAACGATATTGGACGGTTCCTCCTCCGAGGTTCCGTCAGTGACGGACACGGAGGGAACCGACAATGCGTGAATGGAATGGTAAAAAGCATTATTCTAAAAAAGAAAATCAGCAATTAGGTTATGATATTCGAAGTTATAATGCAGAGAAAAAACAAGAAATAAAAAAAGGGTTGACGGGCGAGTGCGATTATGATATAATCGCGCGCGCGTTACTTGATAGTAGTCTCATATTTCCAACTCCTAAAGAAAATTACACTCACAAAATAATTAAATGTGGGAATTATTATCAAGTTTATGACTATAATAAGACAGTTGTTAAAAAAAAATCTAATATTGATAAAATAAAATATGAAAATAACTCAAAAAAAAGAATAGGGGAGCAAAAGAAAAAAATAAAAGTAAAATATTTAGACATAAATTATGAATACTTTTATTTATTTAAAAAGTTGATGTTATTACATGATGATAATTTTTTACATTTTAGCCATTTTAAATTTTGTAAATTTAACAATAAAGCTCCACCTGAGTGGTTACACATGAATGAATATGTAGTTTTTAAAGCAGAACCATCAAAAGAAAAAGAAATATTGTTAAAAAATATTATTCGTTCAAAGGTAGAATTGCAGAGATTAACAAAGTGCAATGAATCGATTTTTAAAACGTTTATAACTCTTACAATAGCTGAAAATTTGACTGATATAAATGAAGCGAATAAAAAATTTGATATTTGGCGAACAAAAGCCCAATCAGTATTAAAGAAAAATAAAAAAGAACTTTCTTATGTATGCGTTCCAGAATACCAAAAGCGTGGCGCAGTACATTATCATCTTCTTACGAATTTAGATTATGAAAGTTCTGAGTTAATTATACCACAAGTAGAATTTACAGAAAAGCAAATGAAAGAAATGACACAAGAACAAAGAGATAAATGTAAAGATGTAAAATATTGGACTTATGGATATTCAAGAGTTGATAATTTAACAGATATTCATGATGTAGTAGGGTATATATCAAAGTATATGACGAAAAATGTAGATAATAGGCTTTGGGGGAAACGACGTTATCTAGCTAGTCACAATTTGAAAAAACCGTCTACCCTATTCGTTGATTTTAAAGAAGATAGGGGATTTGAATATTTGTTAGAAATAAATGCAAATTATGATTTAAAATTTGAAAGTATGTACGCGAATCCACTTGGAGAGATTACAAATTTCCGAGAATATAAAAAGAAAGAAGTGATATAGATGTATAAATTATGTTTATATAATCGTGATTTAAATAAATTTTTTGTTGAGATAATAGATAGTCCATATTTGCTTAAAAAACGTTTAAATAAAATTAAAAAATCAAAAAAACTAGAATATTCATACTGTACGAGGTTATATTAATCATGTATTTAGAAATAAAAGAATTTAATATTGTTATAGATGTTTCAAAAATATTATATTTCAAAAAAGATGAAAATATACTTTTTATTGCTTTTAATTTTTATGATATAGATAATAATTTTGTAAAACTTAGATTTGATTTTATTGAAACTTGTGAATATTATTATAGAAAGATTAAAGAATTATTGAAAGCAACTTAACTTTCTATAATGTATATTATGTTAACTTCTTTAAAGAAGGAGATTATTTCTTTTGAAGCTTATTTATAATCATTGCTATAATATTTCCCCAACTATCTTCATATTTATTCTTTTTAATATTATATAAATGATTTTTAGCAATAATAGCTAGTTTATATTCTTCTTTTTTTGCACGTTTCTTTTTAGATAAAATATCATATAAAAAATCAATTATGTATTTACATGCTAAAAAAGTGATTAGAATTGCGACAATACTAAAATATAAAGCACTTTTATCTATATTATTAGCATTATTTTCGGACATGGATGGAATAGCAAATAAATAAGAACAAATTAAGGGAAAAATTATTGAAGAAAAAAAGCTATTTTCTCCAGTTTTATTGTTTATACAAATTAGCTCTAAAAATTCCTCTATGTCACGGTTATAGCTTTTTTTATATTCTTTTAAACAGTGAAAAAAGATTTGCTCGTCTGCTTTAAACTTATTCTTTTGATTTTTATTTATGTAGTAATGCCATATGGATTCCCCTGCTTTTAACCATATCGCTACCCAAATAAATAGAGACATTATTTTAGTATAAACATCACCTATATTGAATTTGTTCCAATCTAAAATAATATGTATTGTCATTCCTAGAATCATTATGATGATTGAAATGACAACAATATTGATTGGATTATCATATTTATCCATTATAACTGTTTTCTTTTTATATTCTTCCCACCAATCTTCATGTATCATTTTTATCACCTACTCTCTTTTATTTGAATTTTGTCAATTTTATTATGTATAATAATGTTTATAAAAATTGAAAATGCAACAATTATAAGTGGCGTTAGCCATTGAAGCATAGATTTATCGAGAATGCCAAAAAGAATTGCTAGCACACTTGTGAAAAATGTAAGCACATTGATTGGGGTAATAAGATAAATGTTTTTATAGTTGTCAATTAGACTAGATAAAAATTCTACAGTTTCATAATTTATGGTAATTGTTTCTCTTTCTAATTTAGCTAAATTTTTACTTTTTAGAAATTCTTTGATTTCAATTAAGACTGTGTCATTAATATTACAGTCTTTTATGATTTCAGAATCACTAAATTCTTTTTTTAAGTCTTTATAATATTCATTTACAAAATAGTTAAAAGTCTTATAAAAGCTTATTTTGTTTTTATTTATAGTTTTATTTATCTTTTTACTTTTTTTCTTATCTTTCAAATATGATTTTAAATGTTTCTTTTCTAATTCAAGCATAAAACTCACCTCTTAATTTTTTATTATAACACAAATATAACAAAAACGAACATAATTTCATTATAAAAAAAATAAGAAACTTATTGAAAGTTTCTGATATTATTCCTCATAGAATGAATGAGTAATATTAATAATAAAATCATAAAATCCCCTTTTTTCTTTCGAGAAGATATTATAACAGAAATTTAAAAAAATGCAAATTGGTTAAAATTGTTCCCAAATTCTACCACTTCCCTACTCTTTGCATAATTCACTCATAAACAATCCATAATACTAATGGGTGATGAAATATGGCAAAGAAAAATATGAAACAGTCTAATAAAGCATCTGTAAAGAACTGTAAGAATAATAAAGTTAGTAATGCTAACAATAATGCAGTAACTGATGCTAATAGTAATAAAGTTTCAAACAAAGCCAATAATGAAATTGGTTTTGATGACACTGAAGACCATTCGTTTGAACTAGATGAAAATAATGGCGATTCTTTTAGACTAATATAGGCAATCATGCCTAAGAAAGAGTTTTCTCTTTCTTTTTTTAAAAACAATAATGATTGATTAACATAACTCCTACTCCTAATCCAAAATAAAGCAAAGATTTTTTTTCAAAATGATAATTTAATGAAGTCGGTAGTAATTCATGTAATGAAATATGTATCATAATGCCAGCAATCGTAATATATATCATTCCCATAACAGATTCCGTAATTATGCTTCCTAACACGAAAAATGCTAATAAAGCGCCAAGTAGTTCAGACATTCCAGAAATAAAGGTATAAAATATTGCTTTTTTACGGCTTTTAGAAGCATAAAAAATGGGAATTGAAATACTAATACCTTCTGGAATATTATGTAGCGCTATAGCAATAGAAAGAGAAATTCCAAGAGACAAATTGTGAGAGCTAGTAATAAATGTTGCAATACCTTCAGGAATATTATGAATGATAATAGTGAGCATGGAAATAATTCCTACTCGATATAACTTTGAATTATTTTCAGAAGATTCTGGCAAATAATGATTGATAGAAATTGAAATTAAAATGCCAATGAGTAAAAATAAAAATGTAATAAAAATAACAGTCCATGAATTAACACGTGTTTTTAATAAACTTTGACTTTCAGGAATTAAATCAGTTAAAGAAACTGTAATCATAACTCCAGCAGCAAAAGCAAGTGCTTTCATTACTAATGTATCCTTTTTTTTGAAAAATATAAAAAGTGTTCCTATCATAGTAGAAAATCCCGCTAATGTTGTTAAAATAAAAGCTTGTACAGTATTTGTCATAATCTCACCTACTTTAATATATTCAAAAGGAAAAAGATTATTGTTTAAAATATCTTTTTTATGTACACAATAAAAATGGTGAAGACTATGTATTATTTAAATTGTTTCTTTTTATATTCTATTGTTGGATTTTTATTTGAACATCTTGTTTACTTTTTTATGAATCGTCATGGAGATAGCGGAATTTTATATGGACCATGGACACCTGTTTATGGAATTGGAATTATCATTATCATATTAACTTCTAATTTTATCTTTAAAAATTTACACACTTCCAAACTATTTCAAACCTTTATTATTTTTATAGCAGTAATTGTTCTTTTAACAACTATAGAATTAATTGGCGGTGTATTAATTGAAAAAATATTTAAAATCACATTTTGGGATTACAGCAATTTAAAATTTCATATTGGAAAGTATATCTCATTAGAAATTTCTTTGGCATGGGGATTTTTAAGCATATTTGTAATTTATATAATAAAGCCTTTATTTGATAAAATGATTGTGAAAATACCATCTTGGTTAACATTTCTTTTGCTCGCTTTTTTCTTAATTGATATTGCAACAACTCTATTTTTGAAAACAAAATTAAAAGATTACTTTATTAAAGTTTTTAAGTAATCTTTTTCATTTTTAGAAACTCTATAAGAATCTCGAATCTTGGAGATACTTTTATTTTGAATCCACTTTGAAAGTTTCTTTTCTTCTAATATTTTTATTGTTTTATCTGGATATTTTATATAGCAAAATGATAAGAGCCAAGCTATGGCCATATTGACATAATAATGGTCTATGTAGTTTTTGCAACATAAAGATAGGATATTTCCAATATATTGGTCATTGATATAATGGTCTAAAAGTAAAATCAAACCAAAACGAATGTCCCAAGGATTTTTACTTTTTAATTTTTCTAAAATCCAATGAAATCCTTCTTCTTGATGTTTCTTAAATTGTTTTAAGTTGGCACATACTGTATCATTAATTGCCCAATTGGTGTTGTATCGAAGAAAAGCCTCTAATTCTTTTTGTAAATCTTGAAAGTCAATTTTTGAATATCCTAAAGTAAGTCCATGTAGGAGAATTTCTTCATAATAATGGTGAGTATTGTACTTTAAAAATGCTTGATGGTTTCCTTTACTGATTTTTTTGGCTAAATCGTGTAAAATGGGAAAACGAATTCCTATCATATTAACTTTTTCTAATATCAATTTTGATTGAAACTTTTGATATTTTAAATCTTGTAAAGATAATAAATATTGAATGAATTTTTGATAATTTTCACAACTCCAAGTAATTGTTTCTAAATTCATAGTATAACTCCTATCCGTGGGGATGAAAACTTTTATAGTCTGCTTCTAATTTTTCATTGGAAACATGTGTATAAATTTGAGTAGTTGATAGAGAACTGTGCCCAAGCATTTCCTGGATATCTCTTAAATTTGCACCATTTTGTAATAAGTGGGTAGCAAAGGAATGCCTCAGTGTATGAGGAGAAAAAGGAGTTTCAATTCCCTTTTGTTTGGCAAGTGCTTGTATCATTTTAAAAATAGCTTGCCTAGTTAAACTAGTTCCATGATTATTGATAAATAAATAATCATTCCAGCCTTTGATTAAAAGTTCACTACGATAATGGTATAGGTAGTTATGGAGTGCATTTGTTGCATAATCGCCAATTGGAACAATCCTTTCCTTATTTCCTTTTCCCATTGTTCTAACAATAGACATTTCTAAGTCAATATCCCCTACTTTTAAATTGATAAGCTCAGTCACTCTTAAACCGCTTGCATACATAAGCTCTAAAATTGCTTTGTTTCTAGCACTAAAAGCATCTTTCACAGAAATGTCGAGCAATTGGTCTATTTCTTCAATACTAAGTACTTTAGGTAGTTTTTTAGGCAGTTTAGGGATTGGAACTTCTTCTAATGGATTTTCTTTGATATAGTGGTTTATCATCAAAAACTTATAAAAAGAACGCAAACAAGAAATATTATGAGAAATACTTCTCGCACTTTCATTTTGTAAAGTATGAATATACGCTTCAACATGTTTGCTGTTAAGATTTAAATTTAACTGTTTTTCTTTTAAAAATATAGCAAACTTTTCTAATTCAAATTGATATGATATGCGTGTGTTTTCACTATAACCTCTGTCAATATACAAATATTCAATAAATTCATTTCCGTAAGGTGGTAATATATTTTTTCTATTTGCCATATTTCATCACCATTTTTATTATAACAAAATGACTATTTTTTTACTACTTTTTTTGATAAAATAAAATAGTGGTGATAACTATGAACGAACCGTTAGCAGTAAAAATGAGACCCAAAAAAACAAGTGATGTAATTGGACAAAGTCATTTGGTTGGGGAAAAGAAAATTATTACGAATATGGTAAATAACAAGAGACTATTTTCTATGATTTTATATGGAAAGCCAGGAATTGGTAAGACGACAATCGCAACAGCAATTGTGGAAGAACTAGAACTTCGACATCGCTTTTTGAATGCAGTGATAAATAATAAAAAAGATTTCGATGTTGTAATTGAAGAAGCAAAACTGTATGGTGGTATTGTATTAATATTAGATGAGATTCATAGAATGAATAAAGATAAGCAAGACTTATTGTTACCATATTTAGAAAATGGTTTGATTACTTTGATTGGTATGACAACGTCAAATCCTTATCATAAAATAAATCCAGCAATTCGAAGTCGTTGTCAAATTTTTGAATTGAAAGAACTCTCAGAAGAAGAAATAAAGCTAGGGATAAAAAAAGCAATTCAAAGTCCTTATTTAAAGGAAATCGATATTGAGGAAGAAGCCATAGACCATATTGTTACAGTATCAGGAGGAGACCTTAGAGCAGCTTATAATTTATTGGAAGTTGCTTACTACTCTACTTCTGATTATCATATTACCAGTGAACTTATCAAAAATATTAATAATAAGCCTGTTTTCTTTCACGATAAAAATGAAGATGGTCATTATGATGTGATTAGTGCTTTTCAAAAGTCGATTCGAGGAAGTGATGTGAATGCAGCATTACATTATTTGGCTCGCTTAATTGAAGCGGAAGATTTGGATATTATTTATAGAAGAATGACGGTGATTGCTTATGAAGATATCGGTCTTGCAAACCCTTCTATGGGGCCAAAAGTAGATGCTTGTATTAATGCGTGTGAACGGTTGGGTTTGCCAGAAGCTAGAATTCCGCTTGCTACAACCGTTGTTGAATTAGCTCTTTCTCCGAAATCTAATAGTGCTCATATTGCTTTGGATATTGCACTTAATGATATTCGGATAGGATTCACTGGGAATGTTCCAGATCACATTAAGACAACTTCTAGGGATTATAAGTATCCTCATGATTATCCAAATGCTTGGGTAAATCAGCAATATCTTCCAGATAAGATAAAAGATAAAAAATATTATGTTCCAAAAACAACTAGTAAATATGAAATGAGCTTAAAAAATGTTTATGATAATATTGAGAATGCAAAAAGAACTACCAATCAGTAGTTCTTATATTTTTAAGATAAAAAGCTCTAATGCAAGGTCCTTTTCTACAATTCCACTTTTGATATTGCTATCTAAGTCTGCGAGTTCTTCTAAATAATGTAACAGAATAGAGCTAGAAAAGTCTTTACTTTTTTCTAGTGCCAATTTTAGACGATATGGATGAACTTCTAAAGTAGAAGCGATATCGTTTGCAGTATATCCTTTTTTGCTTAATTCTTTTGCTTGGTACATAATGCGGAATTGATTTGCTAATAGAATTAAGATTTTAATTGGCTCTTCATTTCTTTTTATCATTTCTTGATAAGCTTCAAGAGCTATTTGCTTCCTTTTTAATACAATGTTTTCAATGAGTTTAAATATGTCTGCATCAATGTTTTTTGTAGTTAGATTTAAAATGTCGTTTTCGGTGACAGTTTTTTCTTTATTTTTATAAGTTTTAATTTTATCACATTCTTGTTTTAATATTTGTAGATTGTCACCTACTCTATCAACAAGTAGTTGTATAGCGTTAGATTTAATCTCGTAATCCCCAAACATTTCTTTTATAATTGCATTTAAGTTTTGGTTTCTCCCGATTTCTATAACTGAGCCAACTTTTTTGATGGATTTTGTTATTTTCTTTCGCTCATCTAACTTCTCAGATAAAATAAAGAATATTAAAATAGTATCTGGATTAAAATGGTCTAAGTAAGACAATAATAAGTCAGTATTTTGTTCTATGGAACTTTTTTTTGTTGTTCCTGTAAAAATGTAACTATTTGCTACAACAATTCCTTTTTTGTCTCCAAACATAGAGATAGTGGTTGCATCTTCTATGATGCTATTTAAAGAATCGTTTTCTAAATCGTATTTATTGATACTATATTCTGATAGATGTTCTTTTTTTATGATTTCTTCTATCTTTTTTTCAATTAATAATAGCTCTTTGCCATAAAGTAAATATATCATGCTTTTTTATCCTTTCTTCTGAGTAAGCTTCCAATTCCTAAAGTAAGAGCACCTAAAGAGTAACCTGCTAATACATCACTAAAATAGTGTACCCCAAGATAAATTCGGCTAAAGCCTATTCCTAAAATGAATAAGAAACCTGGAATGAACATCCATAATTTCTTTGTTCGTTCTATAAAATATGTTAAAAGATATCCATAAAAAGATACTGAAATAATAGAATGGCCACTTGGAAAACTATAACCATCAATAGGAATCAATCTTAAAATGTCTGGTCTTTCTCTCATAAAAATGAGTTTTAAGAAAACAATAAAACATACACTCATTAGCAGAATGAAACAAAAGGGTTTTAGTTCTTTTCTTTCTTTTTTGAAAAGGTAAATTGCCCATATACTAGAAAATACTACAATTGTTTTTGGTTCTCCAAGAAGTGTAAAAACTTTCATGATTGTTGTAATAGGCTCCCCAATAAATCCTTCCATCTTGTGATAAATCCATAAATCAATAGGAAGAACTTGATTACATAATAATAATATAGTGATAAATAAAAAGCAGACAAATGGTATCCATATTTCTTTATATTTTTTAATCATCATTATCACCTACTATATTATAGCACGTATGAATTCTATCGTAAATTGTAAAAAAGAAAAAGAGACAAATTTGTCTCTTATTCAAAAGTAATATTGCTATATAATAAGGAAGCTTGTCTATCAAAGTTTTTCTTTAATAATGGTAGATTTACCAATAAAGAAATTCCTACTATCAGAATATTTAATGTATTTGACAATGATAATAAAACCATCATACCAATAAAGAAACACCAATCTTTAATAACTGCTTTTCTTAATGGTAATAGATTTTTTTTCGCTATTTTTTGGTTATTGAAAATATTGTACACTCCAATTCTACCAGCTATATACCAGATTAGGATATTTAATCCTAATTCAATAGGTGTCATTACAAAGTAAAATGTCTCTGTTGATATATTATGAATTAATAGGTGTTTTAATCCTCCTACAATGACAAATGTAAGAACTGCTAAAACGAGTTGTACAAGAAATACTGTCACACAGAAATACATATTTCTTTCCGAAACAATATTTTCTTTTTTCTTTTCCATTTTAAATCTCTCCTTTTTCATGTGAGCAGTGCCTATTTTAACATAAGTCTTAAGTTGTGTCAAATTCATAAAAAAAGATAGATGAACTATCTTTCGATTGGAATTTCAAAGTAAAAGGTTGTTCCTTTTCCCTTTTTAGAAATGACTCCATATTGAAATTTGTGGTCTTCTAGTATTTTTTTTACAATGGAAAGACCTAATCCAGTTCCTATTATGTTTCTTTGATGTTTTTTTTCACTCTTGTAATATTTATTCCATATATGTGGTAAGTCTTTTGAAGATATTCCTTTTCCACTATCTGTAATTTCTACTTTGACTTTATTTTCAAGTTTTAAAATTTTTATCCAAATGGTTTTATTTTCCCCTGTATAGCTAATTGCATTGTTGATTAGATTATAAATAACTTGTTCCATTTTTTTTATATCAGCATGAATGATAATGGATTCATTTTCTTCAAAAATGAAGGTGTAATTCTCGGTTTCTCTTAATATATCATATCGTTTTAATATTTTTTCCATCAATTTTGTTAAATCAATTTTTTCCTTTTTTAATGGTTCAATAGAAGCTTGTACTTTTGAAAGCTCTAAAATATCGTTTACAAGAATATTAAGTCTGTCTGCTTCTTCAATGATAATATTTAAGTTTTGATTTCTTTTTTCTTTGTTGTTAGAGTTTAAGTCTCGTGCCATTTCTGCATAGGCTTTAATCATGGTAAGTGGAGTTTTTAAGTCATGTGATACATTAGCCATTAAATCTCTTCGTAATTCTTCTGTTTTAGAGAGCTCATTTTTCGCATGATTTAATGTATTTGATAAAACTTGTATTTCTGCGATATCTGTTTTTCCATTAAATTCAAAATTATAGTCTCCTTTTGACATCTTTCTGGCTCCATCATTCAGCTCAATGATTGGTGCTGATATCTTTTTTGATATGAAATAAGCTATGACAAAGGATAGTAATAAGACAATAATGGTGACATAAATCAGTTGCGTAGATAATATCTTTGTAGTTGCATCTAGAGGTTCTAAAGAGGCACTAATAAATGCGTAAGTTTGACTATCTAATTTGACTCCATAAATTAGAATTTTGTTTTTAAAATCAGAATTTGTAACAATGTAACTTTGTTTTTTGAGTCCACTTTCTATAAAATGATATTGGTAGGATGTTCTATTTTTTTTATCAAACATCATGCATCCTCTATTAAAAGAGCTAGAAATAAATGCAGCATCTCCTTTTTGGAGTACTTCAATGCAAACTCCTTTTTCGTAAGCAATCATGTTGAACATAGTTTCAATATTGTTTTTATCATAAGTTTCTATAATTTTATTAGCAGTTTCATTCAAATCTTTCTTTTTAGACCATTCATAATAGTTATCTAAAAAAGCAATTTGAAAAAGCCATAAAAATACTAGAATAATACAAGAAAAAAGAGCCAAATAAAGCCAAATTTTGACTGTTAAACTATTCTTCTGGAAGGACAAATTTATACCCCATTCCTCTAACTGTAACAATTAAATCTCTGTATTTTCCTAGATTATTACGAAGCATTTTAATATGTGTATCTATTGTTCTATCATCTCCATAGAAGTCATATCCCCAAATTTTGCTAAGCAATTGTTCTCTTGAAAGAGCAACATTAGGATTGCTTGTGAAATAGATTAAAAGTTCGTATTCTTTTGGAGTAATTGATAATTCTTTTCCTTCAACTGTTACAGTATGAGCTTTTTCATCAATTACTAAGTCATGATAAATATAGATGTCATCTCTAATTTTATTACAACGTTTTAAGATTGCTTTTATTCTAGCCATTAACTCTTTTGGACTAAATGGTTTGGTTAAATAGTCATCAACACCTAATTCAAAACTAGATAATTTATCATATTCTTCTGTTCTGGCAGATAGAATGATAGTTGGAATATTTTTTATTTCTTTCATTTGTTTAAACATATTTAATCCATCTAGTTTTGGCATCATAATATCAAGTATTAAACAGTCAATATCTTCCCGTTTAATGATTTCTAGTGCCTCTTCTCCATTACATGCTTCTAAAATTTCATATCCTTCATGTAATGCATATTCTTTTACAACTTCTCTAATTAAAATTTCATCATCTACAATTAATAATTTCATAGTTCACCTCTATATTTTATTATACATAAAAATATGTAGTTTGCGTGAAAAAAAAGAAAAGTCATCAATTGATGACCAATATTTTCAATTTATTTTAAAATAAATAAGCGTGTTATACTACTTTCTCTTTCTGATTTGATTTAATTAGATAAAATCTCTGTTACATCATAATTAAAAATAAATATATTTTTATCATTTGTTAATATTTCAGTTCCATTTTCAATATATTTATAATCTTTTATTTCATTTCTTGAAATTTCTTTTATTGATTCATATGTTGGAGGAATATAACAACCTCTTGTTATATTAAAAATTTCAAGTATCGTATTTTTATTTACATCTTGTAAAAAAATAATTCTTTTATTTGTTATCATAACAGCAATATTTATACGTGCTCCGTTATATTCTACTGTAGCTTCAGGGGTTTCAAATTGAATTACTTCATCATCGCCTAAGTTTATAACTGTTTTATACATAATTATCAAATCCTTTACTATTATAACCTTATCATATAGTAATTTATAAGTCAAATTGATATTATCATGCTTAAAGTTGTCATGAAAAAGGGGAAAAGTTTACAAAAAAATAAGCCAAAATTGACTTATTTTAAAGCTGTAGGATTTTTTCTGTATTGTGCTTCTCTTTCAGAGTTGTATCCTTTTACAATATTTTTATTTTTCACTCTAAAAATTTCCATTACTTTTTTTCTTTCTGCTAAATTTAAAGGTAATGACATTCCAATTTTATCTTTAAATTTAACCACTAAACTTTTTCCAGTTTCAACAAGACCATAACGTTTTATTCCTTTTTCGTACATCCATACAGCTTCA
The DNA here is from genome assembly GCA_947643405.1 of uncultured Mycoplasmatota bacterium. Classification (GTDB taxonomy): domain Bacteria; phylum Bacillota_I; class Bacilli_A; order RF39; family UBA660; genus MGBC102946. The sequence goes on from CANRVY010000002.1 coordinate 14,939, forward strand.
TTTACTTTATGATAAGTAAAATTGTAACCTCTTGTATCAAAAATATAATTGTTTGTAATTCTAATATCTTTGTTTTTAAATAAGTATGGTCCATTTTGATATTCGAAACTAGCTTTGTCTGCATTTTCTTCTTTTTCTAGTGTCTTTCTTCCATATATAATAAATTTATTTGGATTTACAATCATTTTTAAGCCTTCATATACTTTAAATAGCAGTAATAAAATAATGACGCCTACTAGAATAATTAAAAAGATAAATGGAAATCCTTCCCCATCATATTGGTTCAGCATGTAATTAAAAAACATTCCTCTTGTTTGTTCTTCTGTAATAATTTCTGCTTCATTTGTAAAGCGTTCAATATAATCTTTTTCTACTTTTTCTTTTGTTTCTTTAAATACTTTATTTTTAAATGGAGTAAAATTTCCAGAAATTTCTCGTTCTCCAGTTTGCGCTAAAAGTTCATCAGCGGTTGTAGTATCTGCGAGTGTTAAAATAACATATCCTTCCAAATCGACATCTAGAAATTTTCCAACCGTAACACCATCTACCACATAATTATATCCAACATCATAAATGTTTGCCGTTTTAATTGTTGTAAATCGTCCTTCTTGCTGACATTTTTGAAGTTCTTTATAATTGGTTGCTACACAAGTCCCTTTAAATGTTCCAGTAACTTGTTTATGAAAAATAATTAACGGAGTAAACATTATTATCGTTAAAATGAGATATAAAAGTGTTTTTTTGATTCCTTTCTTTTTGATTATCTCTTTAAATTCTTTCATATAAATCCCCTCTCATCGAATAATCGTATTTATTATATCATATTTTTTTATCTAGAACAAAAAAAGAAATTATTTTCATAATTTCTTCAAAGCAGTTGCTTGGTAAAATCCAGTTGTTCCTGTTTCATTTCCAACACGGTATGGGTATGGTGCTTGAGAGTCAATTGCAAGAATTGTTCTTTTGTATCCAATTCCCCAAGCGATTTTTCCACTTCCGTCTTTAGAAGCACGGCCAGGTGCAATAATTGTAACAGTATCTCCAACTGATAATTCATTCCCAGAGCTTACTTTTAAATCATTTTCACTTACCCAACCTAATCCATTATTGATGTTATAAGGTTTTGTCGCATTTGCGTTATCGTTAACTCTACTGATAATTGCATTCAAGTTGGTTCTATTTTGTCCTGGACCATTTCCATAACTATCTTTATATAAAGTTCCTGTGAATATTACTCGGTCTCCGACTTTGAATTTTCTAGTTGGTGGAATTTCATCTTCTAAATGATTTAATCCTTTTTCGCGAATTAATTTTGGGTAATCTTTATAAGCAATATCTCCATCAACATATCCATCGATTCCTGAGAGTGTTAATTTTGAAGTGTATTGCCACATTCCAAATGGCTTTGTGTAAGTTGGCTCATTACTCCATTGTGCTAACCAATGGTCAAATTTATCTAATTTAGGACTGTTTAATCTGTTTACAAACCAATCTAGATTTGCATATATTCCAACATAGTAACCAGCTTCTTCCATCTTTTGACAATAATGATAAACAATATCATTTAAAGTCTCTAATGGAAGTTTTTTTTGAACTTCACTTTCTACATCTAAAAAGATTGGATATTCTATTTTTTTGTTTTTGATTAAACGTAATGTATGTTCTACTTCACTGTTTGCTTGCTCAATTGTTGTTGCATAACTATATAAATATACTCCATATGGAATGTTTAAACGTTCGCATTCTTGTGTATTTCTTTCATATTTGTTATCATCTTGTGATGTTAAATTATTGCCAAATCCACACCTGATAATGGCGAAATCAATTGATTTTTTGACTTCATCCCAATTGATATTTCCTTGATGGGTCGATACATCGATTCCTTTTGCCATACAAAAACCTCCTTTCCTTTTATTTTATGAAAGGCGTTTTTTTTGAAATAGCGAAAATGACTAAAAAAGAGAACTTTCATTCTCTTAGAAAATAACCATTCCGATTACAATTAATGCAAGTATGATACGATACCACATAAAAATTTTAAAGTCATGCTTCTTTAAGTATTTTAATAAAAACTCAATACATAATAGTCCTGCGATAAAAGCAACTAAAATGCCTATTATGAAGATATTCGCATTGGCTCCTATCACTTTCCATGTTTCACTTTTTAACAAATGTAAAGTGACAGCTCCTAAGACAACTGGGGCAGATAAATAAAAGGAAAATTTTGCAGCATCTTCTCTATTTAGTTTTAATGTTCTAGCAGCAGCAATGGTTGTTCCACTTCTAGAAAATCCTGGGATAAGGGCGAATACCTGAGCACAACCAATGATAACAGCTTCTTTTAAGCTCATCTTTTCAATAGAGTTTGTCTGTTTTGATACTTTGTCAGCAAAATAAATGATAATTCCCATAATTGCTAAAGCGAGTGCGATTAAAATGTAGTTACTTCTAATTGCATTTTCTATCAGGTCTTCAAAAAGAACTCCTACAATGGCAGCTGGTATGGTTGCAAAAACCAAAAACCATAGAATTTTTCCTTCTTTATCATGGATTCCTTTGGTAAATCCTTTTATAATCATTTGAATAAAATCTTTAAAGAAATAAATTCCAATGGCAAGTAATGTTCCTAAATGGAGTGCGATATCTAAACAGAGTGCTACATTTTCATGAATTCCATCCCCTATTCCGAATATATCCCTAAAAATAATGAGATGGGCAGATGAAGAAATTGGCAGGAATTCTGCAATTCCTTGAACAATTCCCAAAATAACAATTTCAAATATTCCCATAACTTGTTCCTCCAATTCTAATAATCATTATATCAGTTTTTGATGCAATTTAGAAGCTAAGAATTTAAATTCATCGGTTCATTGACAAACTCCTTGTCTTCTCTTAATAATTCGTGCATATATTCTTCTTCATTTTTTAGGGATACTTCTTCGATTCTATCTACTCTACATTTTTCTGCTTTGATAATAGAAAGAACTTTGTCTGCTGCTGTTACTAACTCATCATTGACAACAACATAATTATATTTTGTTACTTCATTGATTTCTTTGTAAGCAATTTTAAAGCGTTCTAATATTTTTTCTTTGGTGTCTGTTCCTCTATTTTCAAGTCTTCTTTTTAATTCTTTCAATGAGGGAGGCATGATAAAAATGCAAAGTGCTTCAGGTATTTGTTTTTTGACATTCATTGCTCCTTCGATTTCAATTTCTAAGATAACGTCTTGTCCTTTATCCAAGTGTTCTTGAATTTGTGCTTTTGGTGTACCATAATAATTTCCAGCATAATTGGTATACTCTAAAAAATAGTTTTCTTTTAATTTTTCTTCGAATTCTTCTTTTGATATAAAATAATAGGTGACTCCTTCTTGGTCGTTGGTTCGTGGTTTTCTAGTGGTTGCTGAAATAGAGACCCAAAGGTTTTCACTTTGATGAAGCATTTCTTTGATAACAGAGCCTTTCCCTGCACCAGAAGGTGCTGAAATAATAATTAAAATTCCTTGTTTTTTTGATTTTATCACAATAATTCCCCTCCCTTTGTTATCACATTATAACATATTTTATAGAAAAAGAACTAAAAAAGTTCTAATTGTGTTTGTTCTTTTCCTTTTGGAACATATTTTTGATAATTTCGATTCACTTGATATTCTTTTTCTAACTGATTTAAAAGTTTAAATAGTTGTATTTTATATTCTTTCATCTTGTCTTTCTGATGATATAAGTTCCATAGTTTCTGATGCTTTTCAGGAAAGGATGTCAAAACGAATTGAAAAAACTCTGTTCTTGTAATTCCTCTTAAGTTTAGTAAACCAGTTATCATATAGTCAACTTTGCATTTAGAAGCCACTTCAAAAATATTTTTTAAATTGTTTCTAGTAGCTGTGATATAAGGTATGATTGGCATCAAATGCCAACCGACAGTTAGTCCTTCTTCCCCCAGTTTTTGAATGGTTTGAATTCGTTTTTTTACTGAGGATGCATTTGGTTCTATGATACTTGCTAAATTTTGGTCTAAGGTTGTAATGGTACAAGCAATTTGTACACCAGCTACTTTTGATAATTCTTTTAATAAATCAATATCTCTTAAAATGAGAGATGATTTTGTACTGATAATGGCAGGTGTTTTATATTTGATTAAAAGTTTTAATATTTCTGGCATTAATTTCATTTCTTTTTCAATCGGTTGATAGCTATCTGTGATGCCACCAAGGTTGATGACATCTCGCTTCCAACTTTTGCTACTTAATTTCTTTTCTAATTCTTCTACAATGTTTTCTTTGATATAAATGTGGTTAAAAAACTGATTGTCTTCTAAGTAGCGATGAGAATATTTGGCAAAGCAATAAACACAATGGTGTTCACAACCACGATATATGTTTAAATCATAATGGTATGGCAAAAAACTATTAATTTTATTTAATGCACTTTTACATGTTATTGTTTGATAACTAAATTTATCACTCATAAATATCACCATATTCATTATATAACGAACATAAGTTCTACGCAATGGCTATTTTATTGTTTTTTGGTATTGTGAGATAATTGGATTCCTTTCAAAATCTTTAAGCAGTTTTGCTAATAAATCATAACTTAATTGAGGAGCAGTGATAACTTTATGTTTTATTTTATTGATATCTAGAAATGTAAATCCTGGGATGCAGCATTCTAATATTAAGGTGCGAAATTGTTTCAATAGTATTTGTAATTGTTCTGGAGATTTTAGGTGGTGGCAATTGTTACCATCTATATCAATGAGTTGTACCTCTTCTTCTTTTGTTATCACGATATTGTCTTGAAATAAATCGTCTAAAATGAGATTCTGTTTTGTAAGTTCCTGTAAGTTTCTGCTCAATTCTTTTAATTTTTGAATTTTAAAAGGAAGAGGTCTGGTAAAGATGGTTTCAAAAGAAGATGCATCAAATGGATGTAAAACCGCTCCTATAAATTGAGTGTTAAAATAAATTGCTCCTAGTGGTAATTGGGTGTGTTTGATTTTTGGTTGAAATGAGATAATCTCTTCTAATCTAATGTCACTATAAGAGTATGGGTTATGATAAAGTTTATAAAGGCGAGAACCTACTTTATATAAATTCCCTTCACTCCCATCAAAATCTGGTTTCTTAGATAATAATTCCATGTATTCTTCATTAGAAAGTATCACTTTTTCCACTTTTTATCCCCCTTTTTTGGAATGCTATTGTATCAATAATTATCAAGTTTGTCAAAACCTATTTTTGACTATTTTATTCTTTTATTATATGATATATAGGAATTGGAGTTGGAAGTATGCTTGCAAAAAGTATTAATGCAACTACCCTACTATTAAATGGGATTACATTTATTGTTTTGGGAATTTGTTTATTTTTTATCAATCATTTGACTTTGAAAATCCTGCTTTTCATTTTTGGAGGATTGACTATTTTATTTGGTGTTTTTTCTATTTTAAAATTGTTATGGGAAAAGCAAGTAAAAAATGCTTGGATGTCCATTTTAAATGGAGTACAAGATATCATTATTGGTATTTTAATATTCTCTTTTTCTGATTTTATTCTACATAGTTTTGGGGTGTGTTTTGGACTTTATTTGCTCCTTCATACCATAATTAATAGTATTGAATATTTTATTTATAGAAAATATCAAATTAAAGGAAGACTCCGCATTATTTTAAATATTTTGGTTTTAATTTTATTTTTAATTCCTTTATTATTTAATATGGAACAAAATATTCAGGTGACTTCTATTATTTTGGGTATTTATTTAATCAGTTATGGTTTTACTAAAATTACTGATTTTTTTACTATTTTGATTCCTAAAAGGACTACAAATAAAATCAAGCAGCAAATTCAAATTCCTCTTCCTGTGATTTTGAACGCTTTTATTCCAAGACGGTTAATTACTTTGGTAAATGAAATGTTGGAAGTTGAAAATGACGATTTTAGTTATCAAAAGCAATCTGTTGTTCCAGATATTTATGTTTTGATTCATCTAGCAAAAGGTGGAACCGCAGCAATGGGACATATGGAAATCGCATTTGAAGGGAAGATTTATTCATATGGAAATTATGATATGCATTCAAGGAGCTTATTTGATGCAGTTGGAGATGGAGTTATTTTAGTCGCTGATAAAGAAAAATATATTGCATATATGATAGAGAAAAAAGACCGTTATTTGGTGGAATTTGGGCTTACTTTAACAAATAAAGAGAAAAAAGTAGTAAAAGAACAAATAGAAAAATTAGTTTCCACGAATACAGTTCCCTATTTTCCTGATTTTGAATTAGCAGAAAAAGAGTTACTTCCAAAAGGAAATTATCAGGATATGTCCAGTGAAATTTATAAGTATGCTAATGGAAAGTTTTATAAAATTACAAAAGGAAAATATAGAAAATTTTTTGTATTAAAAACAAACTGTGCAATGGTAGCTCAATATGTTTTGAGTTCTATTGGAAAACAGATTTTGTGTGTAAATGGAATTATTACTCCAGGAGCTTATTATGATTATTTAAATGCCCGTTTTAAGTTAAAAAACACCAATGTGATTAGTAGGAAAGTTTATACGAGAAAGGATTTTGCCAATGGAGAATAAAAGCTTTAATGTATTATATAATAATGCTGAAAAATTAAAATATGAGGAAAGATGCTTGGAACAGTTGAAAAAATATTTGTTAAAACAAGGGTATCCAGCAGAATCCTTTCATTATCCATTTCATTTTGATTCTATCTATTGTGATTTATTAATTTCTAATCCAGAAACCAATGAACCTCTGATTTATTTTGAAGTGAAAACAAAAGAAAGTATGAATAATGGATACCGCTATTATCAAAAGTATAAGTCTAATATTTCTAATGCCCTATTTTATTTGATTTATTTAGATGAAACGAAAGAGCTAAAGTTAATAAAAATGTATCCAAGTATGCCATTTTCAAAATTTATGACAATTTTAAACAGTAATTATACTTCTACTCTACCTCTATATAAAGAAATTGTAAAAGAACAATTCATTTTAGAAAAAGAAAAGAAAAAGAAATCAATTAAGAAAAAGAGAGATTTGTTTTCTCTTTGGTGTAATGGAATAACTTTAGCTATAATCATTTTATTTATATTAGAATTATTTGATGTTTTTAGATGGACAACAGAACGCATTGTTATAATTGTTTTGATTTCATTTATTCCTGTTCTTCCACTGTTTGCTGAAATTAAAATAGGAGATTATACTTTTAAACGAAAAAAACAAGATTAATGTCTTGTTTTAATTTGCAACTCTATGATGAATTTCTGGAGTGCTCATTGTAATTTTTTCAAATGTGTAGCCATTATTTTTTCCATACCTAATAATTTTTCTAATTGCATTTAATGTTTTATAGTTTCCATTAAAATCATGCATTAAAACGATATTGTTTTTATTTCCTAAGTTTTTGATAACGTTGTTATAAACTTCATCTGATGTACGTGCTTCTCCTGCATCTCCACTTCCTACATTCCAATCAAAATAATGAAATCCTTTTGATTTTACTTCCTGTGTCAAAGTTGTCATTATTCCAGGGTTAAATCTACTGACTGTGTTTGAACTTCCTCCTGGAAAACGAATTATCATTGGTTTTTGTCCTGTAATTCGTTCTACTTTCTTTTGGATTATTTCTAAATCTGTAAAAAAAGCATTGGAAGAACTATAGATTTGTTTATAATTGTGGCTACTACCATGAAGTGCGACTGTATGTCCTTCCTCATATTCTCGTTTTATTAAATAGTCTAATTCTGAACTACGGTTTAAAATGAAGAAAGTTGCTTTTACATTTTCTTCTTTTAAGATATCTAAAAGCGCTGGTGTTATAGAAGCACTTGGACCATCATCGAAAGTAAGATAAATAACCTTTCCATTTGATGGTTTTTGTCCTAAAACAACAACTTTTCGACTTATTTTTGTACTATTAGAAGAACTATCTGTCACTTCATAAGTAACTTCATAGGTCCCTATTTTATGGGTATCTAAATTCGATTTTACGACTACTTTTTTTGTAATATCTCCATCACAATTATCGGTTGCTTGATATCCTGGTTCTTGATAAGTTTCTCCGATGTAAAGGGAATAAGCATTCCCATCATTTAATGTAATAACAGGTGCATCTTTATCTTGATATTGAATTTCCCTTTTTAAGGAAGAAAGGTTTCCAGATTTGTCTTTGACTGAATAAAGTATATGGTCTTTATTATTTTTGACAATGACATCTTTTGTTAAATCCCCATCATAATTATCCATGCTTGTATACCCTTCTTCTTCGTATTTGCTTCTTGGACAAATAATAGCAGGATTAGCCCCTTTTAGTGTAAGTGTAGGTGGTGTTTGGTCTAAAACGGATACATAACGAATTTTCTGATAGGCTTGTCCATTATAATGAATTTTATAAATTACTTTATAGGTCCCTATTTTTTTGGTATTGATGTTATTTTCAATCACTACTTTATTGGTCATATCCAAATATACTCTATGAGCATGATATCCAGGTTCTTCATAGGTATCGTTTAGATTTAGAATGAGATTTCCTTTTTCTAATGTGATAGTTGGAATGATGTTTGCAATGATGATAATAAAAAAGTCGGTAAAAAGTAGTATGATGGCAAGTGTAAATAACCATTTTTCTTCTTTTTCCATCATACATCACCAACCTTTATTCATCATAATTATCTAAAAAAGAGTGTTTTTCTCCGCCTTTTCGATAAGCAATTACTGCATCTAAGTTAACATTTTCGATACTTCTAAAAATATTGATGTCTACATAATCGCTTTTTTTTCGGAATTCATGAATTAAAGCTTTCATTTCTAATCGTTTTGAAAGACTTGGGTCCACTTTTTCTGTATGTTCTGTAAACCTGCAAGCGCAGTTTAAAAACTCTAGATGATTGCTGTTTTTCCATGAAATGATATCGTGTTCTTTTACATAATAAAGAGGTCTTATTAGTTCCATTCCTTCAAAATTTTCACTATGAAGTTTTGGCATCATTGTTTTGATTTCCCCGCCATAGAACATAGAAAGTAATATGGTTTCAATGGCATCATCAAAATGGTGTCCTAAAGCAATTTTATTACATCCGAGCTCTTTTGCTTTGCTATATAAAGAACCTCTTCTCATTCTTGCGCATAAATAGCAAGGATTTCCTTCTGTTAATCCATTCACAGAATCGAAAATATTGCTTTCAAAAATGATAATTGGAAGATTCATTTTCTTGGCATTTTCTATAATTAACTCCCTATTTTTTTTGTTATACCCAGGGTCCATTACAATGAACTCTAATTCAAAGTTTATTTTTCCATGTCTTTTAATTTCCTGCATACATTTTGCTAATAAAAAAGAGTCTTTTCCTCCAGAAATACAGACTGCAATTTTATCATTTTCTTTGATTAATTCATAGTCTGTAACGGCTCTAACAAATCTTCCCCATATTTTTTTTCGATATTTTTTAATGATGCTTTTTTCTATTTCTTTATATTCTTCCATAAATAACCTCTAACATTCTTTGTTACATACATCTCCTAAGATAGTATGCATATATTCGCTATATATCAAAACCAATTCTTTTTCTTCTTCTTTGGTTAAGCCTGTATTTGGATTGGCTTTTCTTATATGGCAACCAATAATTTCTCCGTCTTTTACGAAAACAATTGTTGGAAAGTATAAACGTTTTATTGTTTCGTTTTTTAAGCCCTCATAAATAGGTAGATGTGGTTCTAAAATGTCTAAAAGTTGATAGTATTCTTTGGTTCCTTCTTTCTCTGTTACGATTTCCCCGTTTATATCTAAATGTTTTGTATCTCTTATTTCGGTTGCATTTAAATAATAAATGGTTTCAATTCCTACCATGTTGGCTGTATTCAGCAATGTTTCTATGATACTTCTACTTAAAAAGTCGTCTGGAGCACCAAAATAGATAATGGCTGTTCCCTCTTTTAGCAAATGTAAGACTTCTTCTATATTGGAATATTGAATGGCATTATCTTCTGGTATGGAAACCTTTTGATAAGTGTTATCTCCTATTGTTTTTCCGTTTAAAGTCTCATATTCTTCTTTAAAAATAATTGCGTCTGTTTTCTTTTTTTCTTCTTTATTACAACCTGATACAATTGATACTATTATGATTAAAATTAACACAGCTTTTTTCATATTTTCACGAACCCATTCCACAAACATTATACGGAAAAAGTAGCTTATGGTCAATAGAAAAAGAAATCATAAGCTTATTTTTAGAAATATCATGATTTTTATAAATGATTCAATAAAAAAACTCGTTTCTAATTATAGAAACGAATGTTAATTATCTATTTTTATTAATCCAATCTTCTAACATTGGTTTTGGCATAAATCCATGCTCTGTAGAAACTGCTTCTCCATTTTTAAATAGCATTAAAGTAGGAACACTCATAATCGCATATTTTTTAGAAAGCTCTGGACATTCATCAACGTCCATTTTTACAATTTTTACATCTGCTCTTTCACTTGCCATTTCTTCTAAAACTGGTCCTAACATTTTACAAGGTCCACACCAAGTAGCAAAAAAATCTACTAAGACAAGCTCATCATGAATTAAGTTTTCAAATTCATTTTCATTTCCATGAATGATTTCCATTATTCTGTCGCCTCTTTTCTATATTTATTTAATACACTATCTACATTGTCAATTACTAGTTTGTTCTTTTCAATCAGTCTATCAACAGAAGATAGTTTTACAATATCATATTTTAAGAATAAATCCAATGTTTCTAGATTGAATTCTGTTGCACTTTCTGCTACTTCGTATTTTTCTTTTAAAGATGCGAATTCATCAATTACTTTCATACTACTATTTACCATATTTGACAAAATAGGAGTCGATTTTAAAATTGTGTTAGCGTATTTTGATTCTTGTACTGCTTTGATGTGAAACATTGGTAACATTAATACATAAAGAATAATAAATGTAATTACAAAATATTCGACAATACCAATCAATGCTCCCAATAGTTTTGATGGAATTCCAAGTACAATTGTTGCTTTTAAAATTGCTTCAAATAGTGTTGTTGCAAGCATCAATACTTTTAGCGCAACCATCAAAATTGTAAACACTACTAAAAAAGCAATTACTTCATATAGTAAAATATTTAAGACAGTAACTCCTTTTAATACCCCACCAAATTTAAAAAATGGCAAATGTTCATATAAAAATACAGAAACTGGATTTTTTAGGAAGAATGATAAGACAACAACAAGAATTAATCCTAAACAAGAAACCAATTGCTTTGTTGCTCCCCTTTTCCATCCAATTGCTACCCCTGATAAAATGAATACAATGATAATGATATCAACTAAATTCAAATTAACCATTCCCTTCTATTAAAATTATATTATAAATTTGTCGAAAAAGAAAGAATTTTCTTGGATTTATGGTAAAATAACAATATAGGAGGCATAAATTATGACAATTACATTAAAAGTAAGTGAAAATACAAAAAAGAAAATGATAGAATATTTTGAAGATAAAAAACGTTTAAAAACTCCACCTTATGCAGTTTTTCAAGCAGATGAATCTGATACTGTTGTTACACTTTATGAGTCTGGGAAAGCTGTTTTTCAAGGTACGAGTGCGGATATAGATGCTGCTATGTGGAAAGAAATGGAACAACATTTAAACCCATTAAAGCAAGTAGAAATGACAAATAGTGAACAAAAAGAGAAAAAAGAAAAAAAAGAGATTATGATTGACCCAAATATTTATTATGCTTCTTCTATTGGCTCAGATGAAGTTGGAACCGGAGATTATTTTGGGCCTATGGTTGTGACAGCTGCTTATATTAAGAAAGAAGATATTCCTTTTCTAGAAGAACTAGGAGTAAAAGATTCTAAAAAATTGACAGATGATAAAATTCTAGATATTGTTCCAAAATTAATCAAAAGAATTACATACCATTCTATTGTTTTATCAAACAAAGAATATAACGAACGATATAGTTCTGATGTTAATATGAACAAAATAAAAGCAATTATGCATAATAAAGCATTGTTTGAATTGGTTCAAAAAAATTTAGGACAGGAATATATTGTAGTGGATGAATTTGCGAAACCAGGTGTTTATTTTCATTATTTAAAAGGTGTTCCTAATGTTGTTCGAAATATTACTTTTATGACAAAAGGAGAAGATAAATGTCTATCTGTTGCTTGTGCTTCTTTGATTAGTAGATATATTTTTATTGGAGAATTTGATAAACTAGGAGATTCATTGGGTGTCTTTTTACCAAAAGGAGCGAGTGATGTGGTGGATGAAATGGGGGTTAAAATTGCCACTCAATTTGGATTTGGAAAACTAAAAGAATGTGCGAAATTAAATTTTAAGAATACAGGAAAAATTCAAAATATGTTACAAAAAAAACAAGGGCTATAAAAGTTCTTGTTTTATTCTATTACTTGATATTTATATTGACTATTATGTTCTGTAATCTTAACGGTTAAATCATCAGAAAGTAATTCTTCTGTTTTTGGATTTTTAATATCTGCTGCAATATAACCACCCATTTTTAAATCTGCTAGTGTGATTGTAATACTTCCACCATTCACAGGCAATTCTGAAATATGGTCCGCTGACCACTCTTTCGCGCCATCTATTACTGTATTTAATTGTGCTTGATATAATGTTTCATTACTTTCTTTAATTGCTTTATCGATTGCAGGAACGATTAAAAGTGCTAGAAGTCCTAATATTGTAATGACTCCCAATAATTCTGCTAATGTAAAACCTTTTTTATTCATATTAGATGCTCCTATTCTATAATTATTATAAATGAAATTTTTATTTTTTACAAGTAGAATTCTAAAATTAGCTTTATAAAAAAAACATACATGAAGTGTATGTTTAAGCTTTTTTCTTGTTTCCTTTTATTGCTCCTACTTTTGAAGTAATATCTTGACCAAAGAATTTATAAGTTGTAATTAAAATAATAGAAAGTGGTAATGCCATAATAATACCTGCAATTCCCCATAAAATTCCTCCTGCAAATACTGCGAAAATCGTAATTAATGGATGTAATTCATTTGATTTTCCATAAACAACAGGATTGATAATATATCCGTCTACATTGGATAATACAGCAAATGCAATACAAGTTCTAATAAATAAGGCTGGATTAATTACAAACGCTGTAATTGCTGCTATGATATTGACAAAAATTCCTCCAAAGTATGGAATTAAGTTTCCTAAAGCTGCAAGTAAACCTAGTAATATTGCATTTGGATGTCCGATTATTGTAAATGCGATAGAATATTCAAAGAATGAAATCACTACAATTTTTAAGAATCCTCCTAAATAATTCTGCATTTCATTGTCTAATCTTCTAACATAAACATAAGCTCGTTCGTTTTTTCTTACCAAATAACGTTTTACGCTAGCTCTAATTCTTTCCATATCCGATAAAATATAAATAGAAGCTGCGAAAATGATAAAGAATGTAGAAAGATAATTGATGGAAAGTCCAATTGCATTCATTGCCCCATCTGATACATAAGTTCCTAGTTTTTTTACAATTTCATCAAATACTCCTGATAAAGAATCTTGAACGCCACCTAAGTCAATATTATAATTTGTTGTGAGTTCTTTACAGAAAGCAATGATACTGTTAAAAAGGCTAGAAACTTGGTTGAATAATAGTGGTCCAACCATAACAGATAATACGACAATTGTTCCAAGCACGACACCTAATATGATAAAGATGCCTACTCCTTTTGGAATTTTCTTTTTTTGTAAAAATTTTAAAATTGGATATAGAGCATATGCAACTGCAAAGGCTACTATAAATGGAGAGATAATCTTAAGACAAGTATTAAATACTCCCCCCCATAAGTTTCCTGTTCGATACATTAAAAATATAATCAACATGACAAGTGCAAGATTAATCAGTTTAAAGTCTATTTTGTTTTTTAACATATAATTACCTACTTTCTAAAATAATGGTTACTGGTCCATCATTGATAAGATTTACTTTCATTTCTGCTCCAAAGATTCCAGTTTCTACAGGAACAAAAGAAGCCAATTTTTGGTTCCAAAGCTGATATAGAGAAATGGCTTCTTCTCCTTTCATTGCGTGAACATAACTAGGTCTTCTTCCCTTCTTTGTATCTGCATATAAAGTAAATTGAGAAATGCTAAGAACGCTTCCTTTGACATCTAGTAAAGAGCAATTCATAACTCCATTTTGGTCATCAAAGATTCGTAAATGAACTACTTTATCAATTAAATAATCAATATCTTCTACAGTGTCTCCAGGGGTAAATCCAACTAAGATAACCAACCCATTATCAATTGAACCAACTACTTTTTTGTCAACTTCAACACTGGCTTGTTTGCTTCTTTGAACAACCAATTTCATTATTTCATCATCCTTTCAACGGATGTAATATCACTCATAGCTTCTAATTCATTCACAAATTTCATTAAATTTTCTTTTCCATCAACCAATATAGTAAGTTCACACATCAAAGCATCAGAGGAATTCATATTGTTGATGCTTTTTATTACAATATCACAACTTGAAGTTTTGGAAATAATCTCTAATAGTAAGTCATTTCCTTTTGTCGCTCTAATTAATAAACTAGTAGGATATTTTTTAGAAATTGTTTCATTCCATCTAACTGCAATTGTTCTATCTTCTAAATCCGTCATATTTGGGCATACCATTCTATGAACTGTAATTCCATATCCTTTGGTAATGTATCCTACAATTCTATCACCAGGAACTGGTTTACAACAAGAAGCAACATTCACTTTTATCTCGTCAATTCCTTCTACAATAATATCATTTTTTACAGTAGGAGCTTTTACTTCATTGTTTTGGGCATTTTCCAATATGATTTCATGTTTTGACTTGTTGGTGTTATAAATAATATTTAATACTGCATTTGGAGCTACTTTTCCGTTTCCAACATTCACAAACAATTCTTCTCTACTATTATATTTTAATTCTTTTAAAATTTTATTCATATTTTCTTCTGTAAAGAAATCTGTAATAGACAATTTTCTTTTGCGAAGTTCTTTATTGATTGCCTCTTCTCCATCTTTGCTATAAGATTCTTTTTCTATTTTATTAAAGAAAGATTTGATTTTATTTTTAGCTCCAGTTGTGTGTGCCATATTGACCCATTCACGACTTGGTTTTGAATTATTATTTGTGTTTATTTTGATGATATCATTGTCTTTTAATTCATAATCTAGTGGAACAATAGCACCATTTACAATAGCGCCTACCATTTTATTTCCTACATTTGTATGAACTTTATAAGCAAAATCAATTGGTGTACTTCCGATTGGAAGCTCAATCACATCTCCTTGTGGAGTAAATACATAAACACTATCTTTTAAAACGTCATCTTGGACACTTTGAACAAATGCTTCAGCATCTTCTTCTTCATTTTTAAGTTCCATAATCGCTTTAAAGAATTGTAGTTTTTGTTCCATTGCATTTTGCATATTTGCTTTGATGCTACCTTTTTCTTTATAGGACCAGTGGGCAGCAATCCCGTTTTCTGCAACTTGGTCCATTTCGTAAGTTCTGATTTGAATTTCATAGAGCTGCCCGTCTACACCAAATACAGTTGTGTGCAAAGATTGATACATATTTGTTTTTGGCATGGCTATGTAGTCTTTGAAACGTTTTGGAATCGGACGATATTTGGAATGAATAATTCCTAGTGCTTGATAACACTCTGCTTCTGTGTTTACAAATACTCTTAATGCTAATAAATCGTATATTTCACTAAATCGTTTTCCTTTATCCATTTTTTTATAAATACTATAGATGCTTTTGCTTCTTCCTTTGATTTCATGAGGAACCTGTTGTTCATCTAATAGGCCAGAAACTTTAGAAACCATTTCTATGACATTTTGGTCACGTTCTTGTTTGGTCTGATTGAGCTGTTCTACGATTGAAAAATAAGCTTCTGATTTGTAATAGCGAAGTGACAAATCCTCTAATTCACTTTTGATTTTGTTCATACCAAGTCGCCCAGCAATTGGTGTTAAAATATCTAGTGTTTCTTTGGCTTTTATTTTTTGCTTTTTTTCTGGAATAATCCAAAGAGTTCGCATATTGTGTAAGCGGTCTGCTAGTTTAATAATAATTACACGGACATCTTCACAGAGTCCCACCAATATTTTTCTATGATTGGCAATGGTAGCCTCGTTATCACCAGAAAAACTAAGACGGTTAATTTTTGTAACGCCATCTACAAGGTTAACTATTTCAGCTCCAAATTCTTTTGTTAGTTCTTCTTTGGTAACATCACAATCTTCTAATACATCATGAAGTAGTCCTCCACATAAAGTAGCTGCATCGGCGTGAATTGATGTTAAAATATGTGCGACGTTTAAAGGATGAGTGATATAATCTTCTCCTGTTAAGCGTTTTACTCCAAAATGCATTTCATATGCATATTGATAAGCTTTTTTTATCAAATCTAAATCTGCCTTGTCTGTAATATAAGTCTGTATTTTTGTTTCCAATTCTTGATAAGTAATATTTGGATTATCTTTTCTCATTTTTACACCTTCTTTTATAGAATGAAAGGAGAAATGACTTCTCCTTATTCTTCATACCATTTCTTTTTTGCTGGTTTTCCTATTTGTTTCTTTTCAAATTGATACCAGAATCCACTTGCGATAAATACAGAAGAGAATACTCCATATATTAATCCTATTAATAGTGCAATGTTGAAATTCAAAATTTCATGAGACCCTAATACAATTAAAGATATTACTGGTATTAATGTTGTTATTGTTGTAATAATACTACGTGCAAATGTTTGTCTTAAGCTTTTATTAACTAAGGCTTTTAAGTCTTCTTCTTTTTTTATACTCTTTTTTCCTGATTTAGCAATGTTTTCTTTGATTCTATCAAATGTGACAATCGTATCATTGATAGCATAACCAATAATAGAAAGAATTGCTGCTATAAAAATGCTTGATATTTCTAATCGGAAAATGCTAAATAGAGAAATAATTACAAATACATCAATGAAGATTGCTAATAATCCACTGATTGCATATCGGAATGTAAATCTTAAAGACATATAGATAATAATTCCAATAGATGCTAGTAAAATTGAAAGAATTGCATTTTTTACTAGTTCCTGTTTTACCACATTTGATACAACACCGATATCAGTTTTTGCTTCATATTTTTCTTTAAAATGTTTTTCTGCTTTTGCAACTTCTGCTTTTGATAATGTATCTGTAACACGTATCATAACAGTATCATTATTTACTTTTTCAATTTGGTCTAGATGAAAACCTAACGTTTTGATATCTTTTTCCAAGTTTGTTTCTTCTAATTTTTTTTCTGATGTCAAAGTAATAGATGACCCACCTTTAAAGTCTATTCCAAGTTTTAATCCTTGGGTTCCAATAAAGATAACACCAGCTATAATGATAAGGAAGCTTACAATAATATATCCAAATCTGCCTTTCATAAAATCAATTTTTTCAAAAGGCATTTTCGCAATTCTTCCTTCATTTTTAGTTGGAATATGCTTCTTTTTCACTCCGATAAAAATGTTTGGTTTATCATCAAAATATCCTAATTTTACAAACATTTTTAATAATGACCTTGTTAAGAACACCATAATTAGCATAGTGACACAAATACTAATAATTAACATTGTAGCAAATCCTTTGATACTACTTTCTCCAAAGATAAATAGAATAATGGCTACTAATAATGTTGTTAAGTTTGAATCAAAAATTGCCCAGAATGAGTTTTTATTTCCTCTAATGAATGCATTTTGTAGGTTTACTCCTTCATACATTTCGTCTTTAATTCTTGAAAAGTTAAGTACTGAGGCATCTACGGCCATTCCAATTCCAATTACCAAAGCGGCTATTCCAGGTAGTGTTAAAACTCCTCCAATTAGCCAGAAAATTAAGAATGTGATAAAGGTATAAATTAATATGCCAATACTAGAAATAAATCCTGCAAAGCGATAAATCGCTATCATAAATACCATAACCAAAACAATTCCTACAACTCCTGCTAAAAAGGTTTTGTCTAATGATTGTGCTCCAAAAGAGGCTTCTACGGTTTTAGAAGATATTTCTTCCAATTTTGTTGGTAAACTTCCTGAATTGATAAGTTCAACTAAAGAGGTTACTTCTTCTAATTTAAAGTTTCCTTGGATGATGACATCGCTTGAGAATCCTTGTCCAACGCTTGCAACGGATAAACATCTAGAAGATTTTAAACTTCCACATTTTCCTTGTTCTTTTGAAAAAGAATCTTTTCCTTCTTCAAAATCTAACCAAATAACAATACGATTGTCTTCCATTTTGCTAACGTTTGTTGTTACTTTTAAAAATTTTTCATTATCTTTGATACTTAAAGCGACAGCTGGAAAACCATTGTTGTCTTGTCCAACTCTTGCCCCACCACTTTTTAATACATCTGCTGTCATAAGCAAGTTATCTTTTGTATCACGGAATGTTAAGTTTGCAGCTTTACTAAGAAGTTCTCTTGCTTCATCTTGATTTGTAATTCCTGCTAACTGAACACGTATTTTATCTTCCCCTTCTACTGTGATATTTGGTTCACTTACTCCTAAAACGTCAATTCTTTTTCCTATTGTTTTATAAGTACTTGTAACCATATCTTTGGTTACTTTTCCTCCATCAACTGCTTTTACTTGATAAAGAACTTCAAATCCACCTTGTAAATCAAGTCCAAAATTGAGATTTTTTAGTAGTGGCTGAAATCCCAATCCTAATACTGCTGAAACCATTAATAGCATTACTAAGTTTCCAATTACTGCTCCTAATCCTTTTTTCTTCATGTTTACTCCCTCTCCTCAAAATATCGTTTTCTTTCTCTTAAATTTAATTTTGTTTTTAAATAGTCATCAATGAGTATAGAATCACTATTTAAAATATCATCTACCATTTGATAAAGTGATAAGCCTTGTGCATGCTTCCATTTTATTTCTTTTAGATAATTCCATACATCTTCTTCTTTTACATAAGGATACCCGTTTCTTCTCATTTCCTCTCTTTTGGTCATAAGTGCGGGCTTTACTCTGTCATATAATTCCTCTTCCGTTTTAAATTCTTCTGTCATAGCCCCTCCTACAAAATCACATACTTTCATTATATATCAAAACCTTGTTTTTGAAAAGAAAAAAGCAAGAATTTTTGTTTTTTCTTACTCGACTACTTTATAACTATAATAAGTTCCATGGTTTGTAATTTTAATTTCTAAACTCCCACTAAATGGCTCATCTGTTTTTGGATTTATGGTATCTTCCTCTACATATCCATCTTGCCATAATCTGGATAATGTTATCGATTTTGTTTCATTTATATCTGGCAACTCCCCAATATGGTCTGTTCCCCACATTTTTGCGGATGCTTCTATGGATTTTATTTGAGAAGTATATAAATCAGTCTTTCCTTCTTTTAACATTCTATCAACAGTTGGGATTGCAATTAGTAAAATTATACTCAAAATCGTAATAACTCCCAAAAGCTCTGCTAATGTAAATCCATTTTTTTTCATATCAATCACCTATTCTATTTACTATTTTATAACGATTATAAAAATTAGTCAAGAATAGGACTTAAAAAGTATTTTGTTGCATAAATTTTATTAGGACAAGGTGATGGAATGAAGAACAAACTTGTAAAGTCTACTTTGATTTTGTTAATTGGAGGTTTTTTTACAAAAATTCTGGGAATGATTATTAGAATTGTGATGACAAGAGCTATGGGAACGGAAGGAATCGGAATTTACATGCTCATATTACCGACATTTACACTTTTTATTGCGCTTGCGCAATTAGGGTTTCCTGTCGCTATTAGTAAATTGGTAGCGGAGGATAATCATAACAATAAGAATTTGGTCTTTTCTCTCATTCCTATTTCCATGGTCATTAATGCTTTTATTTTGATTTTTCTTTTTATGACCTCGCCTTTTATCGCGAATAACTTATTGCATGAAGAAAGAAGCTATTATGGGTTATTATGTATGGGATTTGTGCTTCCATTTATTAGCATTTCTAGTATTTTAAGGGGGTATTTTTTTGGCAAGGAACGGATGGTACCTCATGTTATATCTAATGTTTTGGAAGATATTATAAGACTGGTTACTTTATTCTTAGGAATCCCCATTTTTCTCAAATCGGGAATTGAATATGCGGTTGCGTTTGTAGTTCTTTCTAATATTGTTAGTGAAACTACTTCTATTTTAGTTCTATTTTTCTTTTTGCCAAAACATTTTAAATTATCAAAAAAAGATTTCGTTCCACATGTTTCTTCTATGAAAGAAATCTTTTCTATTAGCATTCCTAGTACTGGCAGTAGACTAATTGGAAGTGTTGGCTATTTTTTAGAACCAATTATTTTAACTACTACTCTTTTGCATGTTGGCTATTCTAATCAGTTTATTGTAACAGAATATGGGATTATCAGCGGATATGTGATGCCTTTATTATTACTTCCCTCTTTTTTTACAGGAGCAATTTCACAAGCACTTCTTCCGATTGTTAGCAAAAGTTATAGCAGAGGGAAAAAGGTATACACGAAATCAAAAATTAAGCAAGCTATCTTTTTTTCATTACTGGTAGGAATCCCTGCGACTGTTATTTTTTTATGGATTCCAGAAATTCCACTTCGCTTTATTTACAATACAGAAGAAGGATTATCTTATATTAAAGTTCTTGCACCGATTTGTTTGCTTCATTATATTCAAGCACCACTTACTAGTTCTTTACAAGCTATGGGAAAAGCCAAAGAGGCTATGCTTGGTACTTTAGGTGGGATGATTTTAAGGACATTATTTCTTTATTTTGGATGTCTTTTAAAAATTGGAATGTGGGGGTTAGTTCTTGCAACTGCAAGCAATATTATTTATGTTACCATTCATCAATATCGGCATGTGAAAAAGGTTTTACAATAGTTCTTTTCTTGTGATGATAAAGGTTTTGGTAGATGTATAAAAAGCATAAAATACTTCATTTAATTCTACTTGTTTTTGTTTTAAGATTTTGTTAACCCATAGTTCATCTTTGCCGATTTCTTCTAATGTTTGTCTTTGAATCACGCCATCTAAAATAATCGGAAGTGGATATTCTATTTCTTTTGGAAAGATAGATAATTTTCCGTTGTTTTCTAATACAGCATAGTTTACTTCTTCTACACTTTTTACTCCGTGTTCTCTTAAACTGGTTAATAAGTCATCTAATGTATAACGCAATTTTGACATGGTGCTGAATATCAATTTTCCATTTTTTATGATAATAGAAGGTGCTCCATCAACCATTTTTCGAAATTTATCATTTTTCATAGAAAGAAAACTAATGAACATTTGTAAAAGGGCTAGAACGGTAATGGGTATGATGGAAGAAAAAATAGAAACAGTTTCTTCTGAAATGGAGAAAACTGCACATTCTGCCATTAAAATGGTAACTAGAAAATCATAGGTTGTTATTTTGCTGATTTCTTTTTTTCCCATCAAACGATGAATGAATAAAATGTAAAGATATAAGACAATACTTTTCCAAATTAAACCAATATACATAATTATCACCTATTCTATTATGAATGGTTGTCTATTTTTTATACAAATGAATACAATTTAGTAAGGAGGCTTTTATGACTTATATTAAAAATTTAGGAATTGCTTTTGGTGTTATCATAGGAAGTTTGTTGGGTGTTACTCTTATTGTCACTTTGCTTCATTATATCAATTGGATAGGTTCTAAAACGCTTTCTGTTTTAGAAATTATCACTCCACTTTTATCTTTATTTATTGGGGGCTTTATCATTGGAAAAAATAGCAAGCAAAAGGGTTGGTTAGAAGGATTAAAATTAGGTGGCTTATTTTTAACCGTTTTAATTCTATTTCAGTATTTAGGTCTTCGTATTCATTTTTCTGTTAAAACCATTTTGTTTTATGCTTTGTTATTAGTGTCTTGTGTTTTTGGAAGTATGCTTGGAATTAATAAAAGAGCAAAAGAAAAATAAGCATTTTTGAGCTTATTTTTTTGTTAAAATTTTAGGTTTATCAATTATAATTTCAGTAACGCTTGGTGGCAAAATTATATCAGCGACTGGCATGTTCAATTTTGAAATTCCTGTACTAATAACTGCATCTATATCTTCGAATTGTACATGTCCTCTAACGTGGTTTGGAAAGATCATTCGATTAGCTAAATTTGGAGGCCCTACAATTCCTCTACGACGTAGAAAAAACTCGAATAATGGTGGTGTAAGGCCACCATGTAAATGGCCAGATAGAATTAAGTCAGTTCCTTTTAAACTTTCCAATTTATTTTCGCTCGCCAATTCTAAAATGCTAATTGGAGAATGAAAAAATAAAACTTGGTATAACTCTTTTTGTTGTTTATTTAATAATGAGCTAGCAATTGTATCTATGTATGTTTTGGTATAATCTATAGATTCATGACATCGTTCATAATAATCATAAGGCATTGTAACTCCTGTGAATTCAATATCCCTATCTTTCCAACCTCTATTGTCAACCAAATGAAGCTTTGGAGTGTTTAATAGAAGTCCAAGATAGTCTTCATTAAGATAATAAATCCATTTGTTATCTTCTCTGCCTAATAAATCGTGATTCCCCAATCCCATAACAATAGGCGCAATTTTTGATAAGCTATCCAAAAAGGGAGATAACAAATTTAAATCACCAGGATTTTTAGCATCGTTAATTAAGTCTCCTGCAATGCAAATATAATCTGGCTCTGCTAGTTCTGCTTGCATTAGAATTTGTGCTAATTTTTTTATTGGGAATCCTTCTCTAAAATGAACATCTGAAAATAAAAATAATTTCTTTTTTTCAACAACCTTACTTGATTTAATATAATAAGTTTTCTTTTGCATACAAATCTTCCCCCTTTTAAAGTTTTTTTATTGTAACATAAAAAATTAAAAAAGCCAACTTTATTCTGGCTTTAATGTAATTATAGTAAGCTCATGGGCCCAAAAAGCATCTAGAAAACTAAGCTTGCTTCTTTTTGAAAGTTTCGTAATGCCTCCACTAATGATAATATCTGTATTTTTTATCCAAAATCTTCCTCTAATTTTTTCTGGAAAAAACTTTTTAGCCGGAGAAATTAGTCCTCTATTTTTAGCTACTTTTTCTAATATTTTTGGAATCATCCCATTATGAGTATGACCTGACAATACAATATCATAAGATGTCATATCATATTTGGAAGTGATAGAAGGATCATGCGCAAGTAACATATTCAGTTTTTGCGAATTTGTATCAGTCAAATGTTGATTCAAAAAATCTTTTACATCTAATTTTTCATAATAATAAGAATATGGAAGAGTGATTCCAAAAATACAAAGTTCATCTGTTTCAAAATTTTTATTATCTAAAACATAAACATTTTTAATTTTATTTAGTTGCTTCCAAAAATTCTTATTTCTATCATACAATGTTCTTTTATTTTCGATAACAGTGATATCGTGATTTCCGATTCCAATCAAAACTGTTGTCTCTAAAGCACAAGCTTTTATGAAGTTGATAAAAAAATGTTCATGAGCTATATTAGAACTATCTAATAAATCTCCAGCAATGATCAAATAAGCTGGTTTTCTTTTATGTATTTCTTCTAATATAAATTGACATTTTTTCAAATCTTTTGGTTTAAAATAATGAAGGTCGCTAATTAAAAAGAAGGTTATTTCTTTTTTTATTTTAGATGTCGTTTTAATATAATTTCTAATCATGTTTCCAATTGTATTCCCTTAGAAACTGTTCACGATATTCTAATAATCTATCTTCTTTGATTGCTTCTCTTAATTCTTCTGTCAAACGAATTAAAAAACGAATGTTATGAATAGAAAGCAGTGTTCCACCTAAGGTCTCTTCGCTAGTTACCAAATGCCTAATATAAGCTTTTGTATAATGAGTACAAGTATAACAATCACAAGAGTTTTCTATTGGAGTAAAATCTTCTTTAAATTTCGCATTTCTTAAATTCATTTTCCCTTTTCTTGTAAACGCATTTGCGTGTCTAGCAATTCTAGTAGGCAAAACACAGTCAAACATATCTACACCACGAATCACTCCTTCAATGATATCAATTGGGTCTCCAATTCCCATTAAGTAGCGTGGTTTATCTTCAGGAATATAAGGAATTGAATAATCAATTGCTTTATACATATCTTCTTTTGATTCTCCATCATTGGCAACTCCACCAATGCTATAACCATCAAAATCCATTTTTACAGTTTCTATTGCAGAAAACTTTCTTAAATCTTCATAAGCACCTCCCTGAATAATTCCAAACAAGGATTGATTAGGATTGCTATGAACGGCTTTTCCTCTTGCTGCCCAGCGTAAGGTTCTTTCAACACTATTTTTCAAATATTCGTGACTCGCACTCGCTGGAGGGCATTCGTCAAAGCTCATTGCAATATCACTATCTAATTTATTTTGAATTTGAATGGAAAGCTCTGGCGTCAAAAATAATTTTTTTCCATCCAAATGACTTTTGAAATGAACTCCCTCTTCTTCAATATCTTTTTTCTTATTTTTTGCCAAAGAAAAAACTTGAAATCCTCCACTATCTGTTAAAATTGGACCATCATAATTCATAAATTTATGAAGTCCGCCTGCTTTTTCTACAATATCAGCACCTGGTCGTAGCCATAAATGATAAGTGTTGGATAATATTACTGCACTTCCTTCTGCCTTTACTTGGTCTGTTGTCAATGTTTTTACATTTGCTAAAGTCCCTACTGGCATAAACATAGGGGTTTCAAAACTTCCATAATTGGTATGCAAAGTTCCATATCTTGCGTTTGTATTTTTTTCTTTTTTATGTAATTCATATTTAATTTTCATGTTTCACATCCTTGTTTGCAATTATATCTAAAAAATATATATTTGTCAAAAGTTATAAAAAATAATTTTTAATGACATTATTTTTTTATTAACAATCTTCAATATGCTTTTAATATAGTTACACATAAAAAGAATGATACATAATCATTCATTCTATGTATGGAATCAATTCCTCTAATTTCATTTTTCTTGATCCCTTCAGTAATATAATACTCTTCTGTTCTCCTTGCTTCCATTCTTTTAAAAATTCTTGATTGTCAAAATAATGTTTTCCTCCTTTATATTTTTTCCAAGCATATTTCATTTCTGAACCAATAAAATAAATTTCTGTATCAGAAAAACACTTTAATTCTTTTCCTATTTTTTGATGTATTTTTTTACTATTCTTGCCAAGTTCTAATATGTCTCCTAATATTAATATTTTATGCTTTTTTTCGGTTTTTAATAGGTTGAGAGCTAGCATAAGCGCTTCATAACTAGAATTATAACTATCATTAATTAAAATGTTGCCGCTTTCTAGTGTTGATAATAAAAATCGTTTAGGTTTGAAATTTTCTAGGGCTTTTACCATATCAGAAAATGGAACTTCTAAAATTTCTCCTACGCGAAGAGCTAATGCAACATCTTCTAAAATTCCATCTCCAGGGCTTTCAAAAAACAAAGAATACGTTTCTATTCCATTATCTATTGTTATATAAGAGCCATAAATTGTTTGTTCTAAGAGTTCAATTCTAATTGTTTCGTTGTCTTTGTATATGTGTTCAATTTTTCCTTTTTTTATTTTCTTTTTTTTACTTAATAATAAATCATGTCCATTTAAAATAAGGATTCCGCCATCCATTCCTGAAATAATTTCCATCTTTGCTTTCAAAATATTTTTTTGCGAGCCTAAATTGCCTATATGGGCACTTCCGATGTTCGTAATAACCGCGATATTTGGTTTTACTAAATTAGATAATTTGTCAATTTCATGCAAATGATTCATTCCTAACTCAACAACCATACAGTCTATATTTTCATCTAATTCAAAAATGGTCTGTGGAATTCCAATTCTGTTATTTTTATTTCCTTTGCTTTTTAAAACATGATATTTTTTTTCTAAAATTGATGCAATGAGTTCTTTGGTTGTTGTTTTTCCTACACTTCCTGTAACAGCAATCACAAATACTGGATAAGTTTCTAAGTAAAGACGCGCTAAATCAAATAAGGCATCGTAGGTACTTACAACTTTTATAATGGGAATAGAAGCACTTTCTATATTTTCTTCTACAATAGCAGCAATGGCCCCTTTTTTGATTGCCTCATTTATATATTGATGCCCATTATATTGCTTTCCTTTTAATGCAATAAAAATATCTCCAACTTCTAATTCTCTTGTATCTGTTTTAATGTGACAAAAAGATTCTGGAATTCGCACTTCGGGATTTATAATCTCCCCTTTACATTTTATAATCGCTTCCTTTAGATTCATATGAACACTCCCTACAAGCAGCTATGAAAGCACTCCATAGTTGCTTCATTACTTCATCATATGCAATCATATCTTCTGGGTGCCATTGTACTCCTATAAAAAAGGCTTTTTTGTTATCTTCTACTGCTTCTATAACATCAGTCGAGGTTGCTACTATGTCTAAATCTGTTTGTATGACATAATCATGATGTCTGCTGTTTACTTCCAATTCTTCTTTTTTTAAAATTGAAGCGAGCATGGAATTTTCTTTTATTTTGATAGAATGAACATAATTTTTTAATTGATAATGCATATTGGTATTTAGTTTTCCTAAAACTCCATTTTTATAGACACTCATTAGTTGCATACCCAAACAGATTCCAAGACTTGGAATATTGTTTTGATAAGCATAATCTACAACATATAAATCATAATCGTAAAAGTTATCTCCTCCTTGAAAAACAAATCCATCGCATAGACTCAATAGCCTATTCAAATCTTGTTTTTCTTCTAAAGTGAGTTTTTTTGATTCTTTTATGATTGGTGGAATAATTACGAATGGAATCCCACCTAGTTCTGTAATTATTTTTCGGATACTTTGATAAACAATATCTACTCGTCGCTCACTTTTTAAAATATCTGGTCTACTTACAACGCCGATGATCGGCTTCATATCAATCACTCCTAAAAAAAACAATGGCTAATCCATATATTTAGTCATTTGTTTCATCATCTGATTTACTTGCTTTTGGCTAGGTGTTCTTCCCATTCCTGCCATCATTGAGCGTATCATTTGTTCATTAATTGGTGGGTTTTTTTTCATATATTTTTTCATATAATTTCTAGCAATAAAGAAACCTAATACTGCACCAGCAATAAAACCACCTAATACTTTTAATATATCTAAGAAAAAGGCTCCCCAGTTCATAATATTCCTCCTTCTATTATATTGTACTAAAATTAGAACAAGTTTTCAAGATGATTTAATAAAGTATATGCAAATGAAGAGTTCGTTATTCTAAGTTTATGCTATATTTTGCTATTTTTGATACTGATTATTTAGCCAAAAAAAATCTTCATTTACAAAATCACAAACAAAGATTCTTCTATTATAATAGTTGAAATCTCTTAAAACATTTGGCATATTAATATTTGTTAAAACTATGGTACAAGAATAATGCAATTCAATTAATACATAATACTTTTTTTGCTTATTTACAATAACATGCCTATTTTTATCAGACATGATTCGATTTTGATATTTCCCTCTAAAATATCGATTTAATAAATTGACATCAAAAGTTTGGCAAAGTGCATCATATAAAGAAAGTCCATAACTAAAATCACTTTTTTTTATTTTCCATAAGTTTTCTAATGTTTTATATAGAACAAAACTATTATCTTTATAAACTTCATAAAAATCATTTCTAACAATAAACAGATAGTACTTTCTCATGATATCACCATTGTTATAATATCACGAGAAAATTTACTATTTTGTCGAAATTACTTGGCATTTATAACAATAATATCTTGATACTCCCTTAATTTTTCATCCTCTAATTTATCACTTTTTAAGGAGCTTGTATAAGTAACTCCTAACACCATAATAATAAATAATATCATTCCTTTGCTTTTTAACATTTCATTCATACATAACTCCTCCTTCTAACATAATTATTATATAACGAACATCAGTTCGTGTCAATAGTGTTTACGAACAATTGTTTGACTTCTTGATTCTTTTATGATATGATGTATATGTAATGTAAAAAGGAGGTTTCATATGAAAGAATTAACCAAACGACAAGAAGAAATTTTAAACTTTATTAAAGAATATATTGTAGCACATGGCTATCCGCCAACCATTAGAGAGATTTGTAAAGCAATGGATGTTTCTTCTCCTGCAACAGTACATGCTCACCTAAACAATTTAGAATCAAAGGGATTCATTAAAAAGGAAGACACCAAAAATCGCGCGATTGAACTTTTAGTTCCAAACGAGTTTGATATGAAAGATCCAGAAGTAATTGAAGTTCCTCTTTTAGGAAAAATTACTGCAGGTAGTCCAATCGAAGCAATTGAGCAACCAAATGAATTTTTTTCATTACCAGCTTACCTGATTCCAAGAAATAAGGAAGTATTTACTTTGTTAGTGAGTGGGACAAGTATGATTAATGCAGGAATATTAGATGGAGATATTGTAATAGTAGAAAAGAGAAATACAGCACGCAATGGAGAAATCGTAGTGGCTATGACAAGCGAAAATGAGGTCACTTTAAAAACATTTTATAAAGAAAATGGCTATTTTCGATTACAGCCAGAAAATGATACAATGGAGCCAATTATTTTGGATAATGTTTTTATACTAGGAAAAGCTATCGGATTATATAGGAAAATATAAAAAGGCATAAATGCCTTTTTCCTTTTATCGAAATAGTGAAATTACTTTCTTTTTTATTGTTTCATAATCAAATTTACAGAACTCTAAAACTTCATCTTTTGTTCCGCTAGCTCCAAAATGATTTATGGTAATGAGATAATTATCATTATAAACAAATCCTTCCCATCCAAGTTTAGAACCAGCTTCTATCACAACCGTTCTCACTCCAGATGGCAAAACACTATCTTTATATTGTTTGTCTTGTCTTAGAAAGAGCTCTCTACATGGCATACTAACGACTCTTAAATCTAAACCATACTCTTTAAATAACTCATCACTTATTTTTAAAGCGGTCATAACTTCGCTTCCAGTCGCTATAATAATTCCATGTAAACTATTTTTTTCTTTTCTTAAAATATATCCTCCATATAAAACTCCATTTGGGTTTGTTTCTTTTAAATTATCTACATCAACACGAGATAAAATTAAAGAATTTGGATGTCTATTATTTAAAATATAAGCCCAACTACCTATGATTTCAGTTCCGTCAGCTGGTCTAAATACATCGTGATTAGGAATAGAACGAAGCATTGCTAGTTGTTCTATTGGTTCATGAGTTGGTCCATCTTGTCCGACATTGACTGCATCATGTGTAAAAATATAAGTAACAGGTAAATTCATTAATGCAGACATTCGAATTGCGGGTTTTAGATAATCAGAAAAAGCAAGAAACGTAGAACCAAAAGGGCGGAATCCTGAAAGTGCCATTCCATTTAATATTGCTCCCATCGCATGCTCACGTACTCCAAAAAAAATGTTTCTACCAGCTCTATTATTGATACTAAAATCCCCAAGGTCATTTAAATAAGTTTTTGTTGAGCTTGATAAATCGGCACTGCCGCCTACTAATGTTGGTGCTTCTTTAATAAATTTATTCATAATTCTACCATTACTTGTTCTAGTTGCTTCTTTTGGTTTCAAATCAAAGTCAATTCCATTTAAGTCGGCTGCTTTTTCTTTACCAAATAAAATATTTAATTTAGATGCATCCCCATCTAATACTTTGTTTACATATTCTCTATAATTATTTACCCATTCTTCATATTTTTTGTTACTTCTTGATGATATTTTTCCCCTGAAATCAGTTCTTGCGCTTTCATTTACATAGAAAGGGAGATTAGAAATTCCAAGGCTTGTTTTTAACTGCTCCATGTCCTCTTTTTCTAGTGGTTTTCCATGAACTTCATTAGTACCTGCTAAAGCAGAACCAACTCCGATAATTGTTTTAATCTCAATAATAGCTGGTTTCCCACTTTCTTTGGCTTTGGTAATTGCCTTATTGATATCATTTACTACAAGTCCATTTTTTACTGTATCTGTATACCATCCCATTGCTTTAAAGCGTTCTAATATATTCTCCTTAAATGTAATATCCGTTTTCCCATCTAATGTAATATTATTAGAATCATATAAAATTATTAAATTATCTAAGTTTAATGTTCCTGCTAAAGAGGCTGCTTCGTAACTAATGCCTTCCATTAAATCCCCGTCTCCACAGAGTGCATAAATGCGATATTGAATTAGCTTTTTGTTTTTAAATTCTTTTTCATTTGGGAATTTATATTTTTCCTCTTGCATTTTTTCAGCAATCGCCATTCCTACTGCTGAAGCAATTCCTTGACCAAGTGGACCTGTAGACATATCTACTCCTGGAGTAACTCCTACTTCTGGATGTCCTGGAGTTTTGGAACCAATTCTTCTAAACTTCTTCAAATCATCTATTGATAAATCGTATCCTGCCATATAAAGTGTTGCATATAGTAATGCAGAACCATGCCCTGCTGACATTACAAAACGGTCCCGATTGACCCAATTAGAATCACTGGTATTGATATTCATATGATTCGCATATAACGTATAAATAATAGGAGCTGCTCCTAAAACAATTCCAGAATGCCCACTTTTTGCTTCATTAATCATATCAATCCCCAAGGTCTTTATATTATTGATTGTTTCTCTTTCCATCTTTTCACCCTCTTATAGTATCTCCATTATATCAAAAATAGAACCATATTTCTATAGTTCTATTTTATTTTTACATATTGTTTGAATGTTGTTGGTACTACATCAGCCAATAATTTTTTTCTTTCTTCTCTAAGTTTGGCATTCCTTATGGCAATGTTTTCATAATATAGACTTTCTTGGTATGTGATAGCATTTAAATGGCTAACAACTCTTTCTAGCTGGCCTTCTAAAGTATTTTCTAATTCTTGTTGCCTGCTTTTAGAACATTCTAATTCTTGAGTTAAATCCCCTAATTCTTCTTGATATTTACTTTTTGATTTACCAAATATTTTTTTATAGTCTGACATACATGTAAAAAGAATCGCTAAATAACCACTTGCGTTCATAAACAAAAATCCATAGTAATAAGGAAATCCAAAAGCAAAACAAAAAAGAGAGTAAAGAACTGCTATAATTTCTATTGGAAGAAACATATATATTAAGGTTTGTAAATATTTCTTTACATGATAAAATCGCCCTTTTTGGTAAAGTTCAAAATTGCTAGATATTTGTCCTAATTCTGTTTCTAATCTTTGGCTTTCTGTTCTTACTTCATCTAATTGTTTTTTTGTTATGGCTCTAGCAGACACAATTCTATTTTTCATTTCTTTTAAAGACGTAATAGAAAGACTCTGCTCTGTTATGACCGTTTCTATATGTTCTTTTGGTGTTTTTTCTGAATTAGTTGGCATTTTGACATACTTCCTTTCTTTCTTCTACTTCTTTTTTAGAATAAATGCATCCACAATAATCTTGTCTATATAATCCATATACTTTTGATAATTCAATTGATCTTTTGTATCCGTTTTTCTTTTTAAAGTCGGAGTGCAAATAAGTAATTTGGTATTGTTTTTCTAAATAAGATCCAATTTCATTTAATTTTTCTGCTTTTTTATATGGGCTTACTGTTAAAGTGGTTGTAAAATAATCAAAGTTTTTTTCCTTTGCTATTTTGGCGGTTTCTTCTAGTCTTTGATAGTAACACTTTATACATCTAGCTCCACCTTCTATCTCGTTTTCTAAACCTTTTGCAATTTCAAAAAAAGCATCAGGATTATAAATTCCTTCCAAAAAATGAATTGGATTTTTTGGTTTTAATTCTTTAATAAGACGTTTTTGTTCTTCTACTCTTTTTTGATATTCTTCCTTTTCGGTAATATTTGGATTAAAGTAAAAGATAGTAATTTTAAAGTACTCTGATAAATATTCTAACACATAACTACTACATGGAGCACAACAGCTATGTAAAAGTAAAGTTGGAATTTTATTTTCTTTTTGTATTTGTTCTATTATTTTTTCTAATTCTATTTGATAATTGATTTTCATATTACATTCCTACAAATGCCATATATGACATAAATAACATAAAAATACCAATCATAATCCAACCATTTATTTTTTCAAATGTTGTAGAATGATATTTTACACCAAGGGCAATTGTTATAAGTGTTCCTCCAATTAATCCGCCTATATGGGCCGCATTATCAATTCCACTAATTAGAAATCCTAAAAGAAGATTCATAATGATTAATGGCAAAAGTTGCGATTTCATTACATTTCCTAGATAAACACGATAATGGTATCCAAAATAAAGCATTGCTCCAAAAAGTCCAAAAATAGCTCCAGATGCTCCTACACTTGCTCCTGTTGTAAAAAGCATAGACATTAAGTTACCTGCTACTGCACTCACTAAATAGATTGTTAAAAATTTCATTTTCCCAAAAAAACTTTCTAATTGAGGTCCTAAGATATAAAGGCAGTACATATTACATATCAAATGAAAAACCCCTGCATGCATAAAAGCACTTGTAATAAGCCTGTAAATTTCACCTGCTCGAATATACTCAGCTATATTTGCACCATAATAAGCAGTCTCATTAATTCCATATAATAATTCAATAAAGAATACAAATGCATTAATTGCTATTAGAGAATATGTCACAATTGGTTTTTTCATTTTAAATACCGACTCTATTTTCGCAGAATCTTCTTGATTTTTTTTGTTCAAATCTTCTGTTATTTTCACAAATAACTCTAACCCTTTTTCTTTAAAATCTGTATCTTCTAAGATCTTAGGAAATTTGTCTTTTACTTCTTTGCAATTTTCTAAATCTTCCATGTTCTCGATTTCTACTACAGAAACATGTTCAACCATATTTTTAAAATTATTTAAATGAACATTTTCTCCTAAGTTTAAAAAAATACTAAGAGCATCCATTTTAAAAGAAAATGTTTTTCTTTTTATTCTTCTAATAATTTGTTTTGTTTTAAATAAGTCAAAATTTAGTTGTTCATCATTATGAATATAATTTGATACAATTCGTATAATTTTACAATCACTTTCTAAATTTTCAAGCCAGATTTCATTTTGAGCTCCATGTAAAATAATTGGACTATACCCTTCTTCTGTAATGAAATAATGAAGTAATCGCATTACTAACTCATCATTTCTGCTGATAATCATTTCTTCCATTTAGATTCCTCCAGTCGTTAAACATTATATCAAAAACGATATATTTGGTCAAAATTGTATATTTTGTTTTATCCCTCATAAAATGGTAATAGGAGGGATTATGAAAAAAATAGCTCTTTTTATAGGTTTATTGTTTCCTTGGTTTATTAGTAGTTTATTTGCACTAGATACTTCGTTTTATAACGAAATTAATCTTCCTAGGTTTGCTCCAACTCCTATTATATTTGGAGTTGTCTGGCCTATTTTATACATTTTGATTGCTTTTAGTAGCTTCATAATTCTTAAAGAATATGGAAAAAAGGAAAAAGAATATAATCACATTTTGTTTTGCAATTATTTATTCAATCAATTATATCCTTTGTTATTCTTTCAATTCCACTCTTTATTTTTTAGTTTTGTAGATACCGTTGCTCTTCTATTAAGTACTCTATTTTTATACTATGAAAGTAAGAGTTTGAATGAAACGAGTTCTAAGCTTCTACTTCCATATTTATTTTGGAATATGTTTGCTATGATTTTAAGTATCACTATTTATTTTATGAATCTTTAAATTGTTTTACAATTTTCAGAAATTTTTCTGGTAATTCACTATCAAAGCTCATATATTTCCCTAAGCTAGGATGAACAAATCCTAGTTCTTTTGCATGTAGGCATTGACCTGACTCATCTATTTTTGGACGTTTCCCATAAACTGGATCATTCACTACAGGATGCCCTATATAATTCATGTGAACACGAATTTGATGTGTTCTTCCCGTTTCTAATTGAAGTTCAATTAATGTTGCTTTCGTAAATCTTTCTAATACTTTAAAATGAGTAATCGAAGGCTTTCCACCTGATACTACTGCCATCTTTTTTCTGTCAGATAGATCTCTACCAATTGGAGCATCAATTGTGCCTGTATCGTGTGGTATTATTCCCCAAACTAAAGCGATATATTTTCTGTGTGTACTTTTTTCCTCTAATTGTTTTGCTAAAATCTCATGAGCCTGATTATTTTTGGCCACTACTAATAAGCCTGTTGTAAACGCATCGATTCTATGAACAATTCCTGGCCGAAATTCCCCATTGATATTACTTAAAGTTTTAGAATGATATAAAAGCGCATTTACCAAAGTACCATGAGTATTACCTGCTGCGGGATGGACAACCATTCCGTTTTCTTTATTTACAACAATAATATCAGAATCTTCATATACAATATGAAGTGGAATGTTTTCCGGTTCTGCATTCATTTCTTCTTCTTTTTGTTCTTCTACTGTAATAACATCTCCCGTTTTTACACTTGCACTATTTTTTACTGGTTTTCCATTCAATAAAATAAATTCTTCTTCAATCATCTTTTGTATTTTACTGCGGCTTAAATTTAATTTTTCTATCAAATATCCATCAATTCTCTTGGCATTTTCTATTACTTCTATTGTTTCCATCTTTTTCTCCTTTCCATAAACTGATAATCGTTAAAAATACTCCAATTACAATTCCAATATCAGCAATATTAAATACTGGAAAATGATAATTGAAAATTGTAAAATCTAAAAAGTCAATTACATATCCTCTAATAACTCTGTCTATTAAATTTCCAAATATCCCGCCTAATAAAAATCCATAGCTCCATAACTCCAATGTATTTAATGATTTATTTTTTATAAAATAAACATAAATAACATAAAGTGCAAGAAAAGACATAATAATCAGAAATACTTGGTTTCCAGAAAACAAACTCCAAGCTGCACCTTCGTTTCTAACATAGGTTATAGAAAAAAAAGAAGGTATTATCTCAATGCTTTGATTTAATTCTAAAAAACGTTCTAATAATGCTTTTGACATTTGGTCAATGATTAAATAAACAGATGAAATAAATACAATCTTTTTTTTCATAGAAATCACCTTTTTCATTATATCAGAATAGAAAGAAAAAGACTAGTGTTAGTCTTTAGTTGCATGTTGCTTTCTCATTCTTATCAATAGAACAACTATATCCATTAAAAAGAATTCCAGCTGTTGCTTCCATTGTACTTTCATTTCCTAAAATAAAAGTTCCATCTGGGATAAGACCGCCTGACAAAGAAAGCGTTTTTCCATCTCCATAAATACAGCTTTTTCCATCACAAACCACTTCAAAAGGAAGCGTAAGATCATTGTCAAGCATTTCATTTAAATAGGTTAATTTAATACTACTAATTATTTGATTCAAAAGAAGCTCCGTGCTATCTCTTTTTGGACTTGCAGTTTCGTATCTCCAATCATTTATACCGCCAAAGTTGTAGACACTTGTATAACCTAAATCAACTAATTTTTGAGAAGCTTGTTTGCTTCTATTTCCACTTTGACAGTATACTAAAATTGTTTGATCTTTATCTTTTAGTGTCTCTTTTACTGATTCATCTATTTCATCCAATGGAATATTAATCGCATTTTTGATATAACTGATCTCATATTCTGCTTTTGTCCTAACATCCAAAATAATTGCTTTTTCATTCATCAAATATTTGGCTTCTGTTGCGCTTATTGTTTTATAGGTTTTATTGCTTCCACACCCTGTCAATATCAAGCATAATAAACTAACATATAATATTTTTTTCATGTTTTTCTCCTTTATTTTTTACATGTAACAATATTCTTATCACTAATAGAACAAGAATAGTTTTCCATTTTAATATCTGATGTAGGTTCAAAAATTAATGATTCGTCTTTTAACGTAAACGTTCCTGACTTTGGAACAGTTTCTAAATCCAGTTTTCTTCCTTTACCATATGTACAACCTTCTTTTTCGTTGCAAGTAACTGTAAATGGCAGTTCAATTGGTTCTGGATCTAA
Source organism: uncultured Mycoplasmatota bacterium (assembly GCA_947643405.1). Lineage (GTDB taxonomy): Bacteria > Bacillota_I > Bacilli_A > RF39 > UBA660 > MGBC102946. The sequence continues at coordinate 51,011 of CANRVY010000002.1, forward strand.
TTCTGAAAGTTGGTATTCAACCATCATTTGACTCATTACTGAATATACATTTTCTTCTGCTTTTTCTTGTTCTTGCGCAATTTTATCTAATGACTCTTGTTCTTTTTCTTTTGGTTTATTTCCACAACCAGTCAACAGTAAAATTAATAAACTGATACATAATAGTTTTTTCATCTTACCTCTCCTCACTTTTTATAACGAAATAGGACAGATGGCCTATGTCCTTCTCCTGTTTTCATTTTTGAAGTTTTTTCTGTCTTTTTAGCAATGATTCTTCGAAAGGCTGGATCTAATAATTTTTTATCTAAAATCACTTCATATACTTGTTGTAATTCCCCAAGTGTAAAATATTCTGGCATCATATTAAAGACAATATCACTAGAGTTGACTTTGTTTTTTAATCTTGTTATTCCTACTGCAATGGTATGGGCATGATCAAAAGCAAGTTTATCATTGCTAACAATTTCATAAGCATAACGTTCTGTTGTCTTAGATATTAATGTCTTCTTTGCAACAAATTTGATGACTTCATTTCCATTATCTAATGTTACATGCATTTCTTTTTCATCCTCTAAAACCATAACATTAAACCAAGAAGCATTTAAAGCTAATGTATCTAACAATTTATTTTTATCAACCAAGGCCATATAAGAGGTACTAATGACTCTCATTCTTGGGTCCCTTTTTACATCTCCAAATGTATAGAGCTGTTCCATATAAATGTTGTGTAAATTTGTTTCTGATGCGAGTACTCTTACAGCAGCATCATCAATTGTTTCTTCAATTCCTACAAATCCGCCTGGTAAACACCATTTGTCTTTAAATGGGTAAGTAGTTCTTTTTACAAGTAAAATACTAAAATATTTTTCATTTAATTTTCGATAATTTTCTTTGGTTCCATCTGAAACACTAAATAACAAAATATCAGCAGTAATTGATAATTTTTCAAATAGACTTGAATCATAGTCTTTTAAAAATTCTGCTTCACTTTTATATTCTTTCTCCATACTATCCCTCTTCTTTATGTTTTGATTATATCATTTGAAACAAAAAACATCAAGAATTCACCATCTAATTTTTGTTCTTTAATATTTGTTGTAAGGAATCCAATATTCTTTCTATTACCATATCTTTATTTTCAAAACGATTTTCTTTGGTAACATATAAAGAATCTTTGTAAAAAGAATCTTTATTTTTATCATAAATTGCATAATAAACCAAGTCATCATTTTCAGTGATATTATTAGGGTCACTTCTTTTTAACTTTCCTGTAATTCCTACTCCATAATCAGAATGCGCAAAATCGGAAATTGCTTTTGCCATTTCGGTTGCAGTTTCCATACTATAAACTGTATATTTTTCAATTGTTTCTTCTGGTACACCCATTTTAATTTTATATTCATTAGAATAAGTAACCGCACTATAAAGTAGGACCTCACTGGCTCCTGGAATATTCGTTAATGCATTAGCTAATCCTCCACCAGTACATGACTCCATAGTTGCAATCTGTTCTTTTTGTTCTATTAATAAATTTATGACTCTTTCTGCTTTTTCTATCATAATTTTTTTCCTTTCATTATTTAGTTATTGGTTTTTATAATCTATATTTATATACATCACACTTCTATTATAACACGCATTATAATTCTTTCAAAACATTCTCTATCCGCCTTGAAATAACATATTTATCCCTAACAAACAAATTTGCCATATGCTTCATTGATCACCATACTATCACATCTTGCATATTTACCTCTGATTTCACATTTTGATTTTCAAATAATATAATTTCATTTTCGATAAAATTCATCTGACTATTTAAAATGAAAAGCATTTGGACATTTTTTTATGATGTAATACATCACAATAGTATCATAGTATACATTTATTCATCAAGAGTGAAACAGAAAATTAATTATTATGAATATTTTATTAAATAACTATAAAAAATAGAAAAGATATGATTTTTCTCACATCTATTCATATAACCTATGTTTGGAAATATAATCAGCTACATCTGAATCTAATTCTAATAAAGCTTGTTTGTTATGATTCTTCAAAAAATAACGGATTTGTGTAGAAGATAGCTCATCTTGTTCAATTGGAACAAACTCAATATGGTTTTCATATTTTTTAAATTCTTGCATCAATTTATTTTTGGCATTTGCACGATTAATTACTAAAAAATGGTAATGTTCTAATAAATATTCGTAATTCTTCCAATTAGGGATGTCTGCTAAATTGTCAGCCCCTAATATAAAATAAATTTCATCATTTGGTAACTCTTTTCTAAAATGTTCTAAAGTTTGAAATGTATAAGTAAGCTCATTTTTTAATTCAAAATCTGATACTTTAAAAAAAGAATGCTTTGAAGCAATAATTTTTAACATTTCAAGTCGTTTTTCTCCATCGATTAATTCTTTTTTCTGATATTTATTACCTGTTGGAACAAAAATAACTTGATCTAAATATTTCTTTTCAATTAATTCTCTAGCCATTCGTTCATGCATTTTATGTGGCGGATTAAAACTTCCTCCAAAAATTCCTATTTTCATTTTATCACCTCAAAAACTTTTCTCTAATGACAGTTCCAAATGGAACATTATGATATCTTAGTCTCTTAATCTTTTTATCTCCTACTTTAGAAGTGATTTTTGTCACTTCTTCCAATTCATAATTTTCTCCATCTACTGTAACAATTAAGTCTTTTTTAGTATCTGATTCTAAATCAATTGGCACATATTCGGGCATTACAATTGAATTTTGTAAATTCCTGTAACTACTACTATTAAAAGGAGCTATTGGAGTTAATTGTAATGTATGAAGTTTAAAATATACCATACTTCCTCCAAAACTTAAATTATAGGCAGTGGAACCGATTGAGGTAGAAATCAGCATTCCATCCCCTTTGAACTTTTCTAAAAATTCCCCTTCTAGTTTTACATTTAAAGTAAGGCTATTTAAATCTCTATCTCTTACAACAATATCATTAAGTGCAATAAACTTCTTTTTTTCTTTTCCATAAACAGTTGTTTCTAAAACTCCAATTTCATTTATTTTATAATCTCCGTGCTCTAAATAACTTACAAATTCTTCTAATTCATTTGGAAGCACTTCAGGTAGAAATCCTAATGTCCCTGTATGCACACCAATATAATAGATGCTTGGATCAAAATTTGTCTCTTTTACCATTCTAAGAAATGCTCCATCTCCACCAATTGAAATAGCAATTTCATATTTTTTTTCATCAATTTCAAAGTTATGATGATATAGATGTTCTGTCAATTCTTCTGCAACTGTTTTTGAAAATTCATTTTGATTTATAAATAGTCTTACTTTTTTCATTCTAACCTCTCCTATAAGTTGGGATTACAAATTTATGAGCATTATTTTTATGTAATCTTTCAATTGTATTTCTGTCTTTTTCTGTTACTTTATTTGGATCTTCCATATAATCGGCAATTGCTTTATAAGTAACTCCTAATTTATCCTCATCCGTTTTATTTGATAAGCCATCATTTGGTGCTTTGTATAAAACAGGATCTGGAACACCTAGTTCTGCTCCAAGTGCGATTACTTCCTCTACGGTTAAATCGGCGATTGGTGAAATGTCATGCACACTATCTCCACCTTTTGTAAAATACCCAACATAAAGTTCACATTTATTGCTTGTTCCAGCTACCAAATATGTCTTAGATTTTAATTTGCTAAATAAAGCAGCCAAATAATAAACAGTTGCCATTCTAAGACGTGGTTTCAAATTAATATCACTATCTTTTGTGATTTCTTCATTAAAGTCTCCAATATTTTTTAATTCTTCTTTAAAAGAATCATAAATTCCTGTTAAGTCAAAATTGTAAAGTGGAAAACCATAATAATCGCTTACTAGTTTGGCATCACTCTTATCTGTCTCTACAGAATGGCATGGAAGTGTTACTCCAATTACATTTTCTTTTCCTAAGGCTTCTACAAATAATCCAGCTACAACACCACTGTCTTTTCCACCACTAATTCCTAAAATAGCCCCATCAACGTGATTTTTGCTATAATAATCTCTAATAAAATCAACAATTCTTTCCTTTTCTTTCTTTGCATCAAATTTCATAAATATTCCTCCTTCAAAGCTTTCTCTTTGCTTCTATATCCATTATAAGCTCGTTTTTATCAAAAGTATAATATTGTTTCATAATATAAATTATAAGTTATTCTTATAATACTAGGAAAAGCTTTGTAATTTTTCTTATCTTTTAAGTAAATATTGCTTGGCTCTTTCTAATGCTAACTGCGCTTGCAAATCTTCAATATATCCCAATTCTACTAATTCTAAAGCTTCCTCATAACGACATTCTAAAAATCTTACAAATTCTTCTGGATCTAATGATTGTTGTTTTTGTTTTTTTGCTCCCATTCCTAGATAAGCATAATTATAAGCTCTACTGATACCAGGATCTTGATAATATTTGGCAAGCAATTGATAGTCATTGCAAACATATCCTGTTTCTTCTTCCAATTCTCTTTTGGCAGCCTTTAAAGGTTCTTCTCCGTATTCTATATATCCAGCAGGAAGTCCAACAGCCACTGTTTTAGTAGAGCCTAATCTTGGCTCTACTACAAGAACAGTTTCCCCATTTTTCGTTACAGGAAGTATGATTGCTGCACTGCCGTCTTTTTGTTGTTTTTTTAATAATTCTCTAGTCATCATTTTCCCATTATTCAAATGATATATGGCAGGTTCTACAGTTAAAAATTTTGGACTGGTAGAAAGTGGTTCTACTTTTACCGTTTTTAATTCTTCAATATAACTTTTTAATTCTTCTAACTTTTCTTTTCTTACCATAATCCACCAATACTCTTTTCTTTTGGAGTTACTTTTTCCGTTGTACTTGCTATTAATTCCTTTTTTAATTTTAAAAGTTCTAAAGTTAAATCAACATAATATTTATGTGGCTTTTCTAAACGTTTTACTTCCTCATATAAAGTATCCATTTGAGCTGTACAATAATTTCTGCTTTCTGTTAAAGTTGGTTCTTTATAAACAAGTGCACCATTTTGAAAGATTGGAACTTGCAATTCTTTCACTTCATAATCTGTAATTGTCGTTTGCTTCCAAGTGTCTGTTGGATCTATTAATGTGAATTGATCTGTTGGGATTAACTCATGAGCAAGTGCTACAACATCTCCAAGAGCATAACCAGTTTTCTTGTCATAGAAACGATATACTCGTTTTTTCCCTGGATTAATGGTTTTAATTTCATCTGCACTTACTTTTATTTTAGGAATTATGTTTCCCATTTCTTCTATTGCAACCAATTTATAAACTCCACCAAGGCGATCTAAAGGTGCTGCAATATTATCGCCAATTCCATAAGAATCTACTTTTGCTCCTTGTGCATTCAAATCCCTTACTGTTTCTGCTGTTAATCCATTTGATAAACAAATTGTAGCGTCTTGATATCCAGCTTCGTCTAGCATTTTTCTTGCTTCTTTTGAAAGATAGGCCAAATCTCCACTATCAATTCTGATTCCTTTGAAAGGTAACCCATTTGGTTTCAAATATTCATTGGCAACTCGAATTGCATTTGGAACTCCACTTCTAAGAACATCATAAGTATCTACTAAGAAAACAGTATTTTCTGGATTGTGTTTCGCGTATTTTAAGAAAGCCTCATATTCGCTATCAAACGCAGTAATCCATGAATGGGCCATTGTTCCTAAAGTTGGAACTTTATAATATCTTCCTGTTGCTTCATTAGATGTACCACAGCAACCAGCTAGATAAGCATTTTTTCCAGCATCTATAGCTGCTTTAGTATGCGTTCTTCTGCTTCCAAATTCCATAACTGGTTTTTTTGCTTCTAATACAATTCTTTTGGCTGCAGTCGCTACTAAAGAAGCGCTGTTGAAATGGCTTAATAATAAAGTTTCTAAAATTTGCGCTTCTATTAGATTGGCTTTTACTGTGATTGCTGGTTCATTTGGAAATATTGGTGTTCCATCAGGAATTGCATAAATATCACCAGTAAATTTAAAATTTCTTAAATATTCTAAAAATTCTTTTGAATATACTCCTTGATTTTCAAAGTACTCAATATCTTCTTTTTCAAAATGCATATTCTTAACATCTCTAATAATCTGATCTAATCCTGCCATAATGGTATATCCATTCTGTAATGGATTTCTTCTGAAGAAAACATCAAAATATGCAATTTGATCCTTCATTCCCTCCTCAAAATATCCATTTGACATTGTAAATTCATAACGGTCTGTTGACATAATTTCATTCATTTTCATAATAATCTTCCTTCTTTCCTTTTTTAAAGTACATATTGTTTTTGCTTTTGACTTACATAACTTTCTACAAGATTGATTCCTGCTCTTCGCATTTTTTCAAAACCAACTTCGTTCATCACTTTTCTATCGTGACTTGGACCATCAAAAGTTTCTACCAAATCCATTGGAACTGTAATTGGAGTATTTATTCCATTTTCCTTTTGGAACTCTGCTAAAGAAGTTGTGAAGTCTGTCACGCAAATATCTGTGCAGCATCCTACAACAACAATCTCGTCATATTCTTCATAATGAGCTTGATAAAATTCCCTAAAACGCTCTGTATTAAATCCATTGGTCGTATTTTTAGGAATGTCTATCATTTTTGCTCCTAAAGGTTTTAATTCTGGAACTAGTTCGCTTTCTTCTGTCCCATTTAAACAGTGGATTGGATAAGTTTCAAATTCTATATCATCCAAACTGTGACAATCTCTAAAACTGATCACATCATTTCCTTCTGCTATACTTTCTTCTACTAAGTTTTTAATTCCTGGTACAATGTGATTAATATAAGAATCATGTAATGCTCCTATATTTACAAATCCATTCACCATATCTACTACTACAATTAATTTCTTTTTCATTTCATTTCCTTCTTTCTATCTTTTTGTTAAAAACAAACTTTATAATAATTGGTAGACTTTCCCTACCTTATTTTCTAATAACTTATTAATTGCTTCTATTGCAATCAAATAGGATCCTTGACTTTGATTTTTTAAAATTGGTAAAATTGTTTCTCCATCTTGTAACAATTCTAATTCTTCTATGTCCTGAAAATCTGAAACACAAGCTCTTTCAATTTGAACATCTAATTGGTTGTGTTCTTTTCTAGGACCTATTTTAATAAAATGTTCGGTTTCTAATGTTCTTCCATATAAACCATTTTCATCCTTTTCTTGATAATAATTTAAACTTCCACTACTAAGTCCATTCAAAATATAAGCTTCTTCTTTTACGAATGGCGCTATTAAATCAAACGGTTCTGTAGGTACTTCTCCTCTTCCAATAATTTCTGGCATTTTAATAGAATCACAAGAAATTTGCTCTAACATTTCCCAGCTTTCTATTTTAAGCCTTCCATTCACTTCTGTTATGGTTCCTTGATACACTTGAATCAAATATGGTGTAATAATGAAATATATCGATTTCTTTCTAGTATCTCTTTTTCCATAATACAGTTCTAAATTGTAAGGTTTCAGCCTTTCGTTTTGATGATTTAAAGAATCTATATGTTCTAAAAAATTTTTATCTTTTTTATATTTTTCTATCGAAATCCAATTTTGAACTAACTTCCAAATTTCTTTTTCTTCCATTTTAATCTCCTTCTTATTATCTTTTTGTTAATATCTTAAATTAAAATTTATACAGATCGGCCTTTCTGTTAATAACATTATATAAAAAAGATTTTAATTTGTCAACTACTTTTTATCATTTTTTTAAAAACAAATTAATTAAATTTTGAATAATCATTGAAAAACAATAGTAAAACGCCAATAAAAAAAAGAATATTTTTATTCTTTTTCGATCTTTTTAAAACCATTTCGACTCCAAAGCCATAATGGTGTATGAATATCTATTGGGTGATATTTGGTCCTTTTTAAAGCTTGATTCCACCTCTCAATAACCAGTTTCTGAACATTGTTAGAGTTTAGCTCCTCTTCTGTAATCAGCCCCAAATGGTAAGTAGCTTTACATAGATGAGTATCTGGAGCAACTGTTAAGTTCTCTGGGTCTTCATACCTTTGATCTGCATACTGACTCATTACATAAAGCCAATAATTACAAATTTTTGTTCCTGATAAATATGGAAATTTTTTCTTTTCTTCTATTTGCATAAACTTTCGGATTTCATTCACATTGTTATGAAATTTCAGAAAGATATTTCTAACATCTCCATCAAAATCATTCACAATAGTATTACAAAGTCTTATCCAGACTTCTGTTTGTTTATTTTTTTGAAGTGCTACTTTATATTTTGTAAGGGCTTCTTGAACTTTTTCAAAACTTGATTCCACTACTTTTTTAGGATCAAATACAAAACGTGTTTCTGCATCATTATATGTTTTATTAGCACTTTCCCATAATGTATAAGAATTCCTTTGATAATTTAATGCCATAGGAAGTGTAAAATACAAATAATTTTGGCAAGACGACTTTTCTAAATTTGGATTTTCATCCTCTGGCATGAATTCTCCTCCTAGTAATCCCTTCTTATAATATGATAATAAAATTTCTATTTTTTCTAATAATTCCATAATACTCCTATTTATTTGTTTCATTATAATAATGAAGCTCCGATAATTCTTCCGATATTTTTTCAAGTTCTTCTGCTTCTGGCATTTCATTTAAAACTTCTTCTATTTCAAATAATAAAGAAGAGAGACTATTGTAATTTTGATAAAAAATGTGGTAACGCTCTAATATTTTTATTTGTGAATCTTTTAACATTAATCCGTTTTTCCGTTTTATATAAAAATCATGATCAATATTTAAATCCTCCATTAAAGAGTCAATATTGACATTATAACCATTAATCTTCATATATATCACTTCCTTATCTCTGATGTAAATGGATTTTGAAATTCTTCTAAAATAGAGTTTTGCAACTCACTATCTAAATCCATAGAATTCAATAATTTTCTTTGAATTGACGTTAATAAAGCAACATCATAAATTGCAACTCTACATTCTAAACCAAAAGTTTGAGCACAGCCCAATCTATAAAAAAAGTATTCTCTGATATCTCCTATTTTGTCCTTGTAATTCAAATAATCAGTCACCAAAGAAGGATCCTCAATCATTTTTTGAAGCAAATATGCATAGGCAATATTTTTATGGTTTCCTAATTGTTCTATAGAAATTAAAGAACCATCTGGAAGTAAAAATCCTTCTTTATATTCACTGTATGGCTTTTGATAGTCTAATTGCTTATCTGAACCTGTATAAATATCTAAACAAAATTGATTCTTTCTATTTTTCAAATAATCATAGTTTAACGGTTCTTCTCTATCCAAAGATATCATTTTCTTAAAATGTAAGCTTGGAATTGCACAGGCGTTTTCAAAAAAAGGAAATCCTACTTGTATATATCGAAGTCGGTGTAATAGGAAATCATAATAAGGAGTAAACAATGTATATTGTGATGCATAAGAATCAAAAATTCTTTTATTCTCTTCCGATTCTAAAATCCATTGCTCACATATTTGTTTACTACATTCCAATAAATCTTCCCATTCTAACTCAAATTTTTTTCCATCTGGTGATAATAATATAACTGTCATTCTTTGCCTCTTTCTAATATTTAAAACGATCTAATTTATCTAAAAATTCTTGAGTAACTACTGTTCCTGCTTCTGTCGTTTCTTCAATTTCATGGTAAACAACTTTTTTCATTAAAATAAAGGGAATTTCTACTACATGTTCTAATTTATGTTTTATAAAGATTCGCACTCTTACTTTATCATAGTTATAGATGGCTTCTTCTTTTGTTATTGTCTTTTTTTCCTCTAGTTTCGCATTTTCTACATTCCACATATCATCTTTATTAATGCCTAATTCCATTAATAGCTCATAGCGGTCAAAATCATTTTTAGAATACATTTCCATTTGGTTCATTCCATGGCTTACTAAAAAGCTGTTTCCAGAGGCACTAACAACAAGTCCTTCTCCTCCTGGAGTCTGATAAGATATAGCGTTAGCGAAAGGAAAAGTTACCAAAACTTGATTGGCTTTTAAAAACTCATTTCTAGCATTTTCATAACAATCTGGGTTATTTATATATTCAATAAATTTGATAACACTTGCTTCTGGACCACTTCCAGTAAAGTAATAATTATCCATATAGAATTCATAGCTAAACATACCTTTATTCATAAGTTCAATCTTCTTAATATGGTTCATTGGGACCACTGTATATTCATTTTGATCAATCAAATATATTTTTCTATTTGTTGAAAGCGCTATCACATATTTTTTATCGACAAATGTTCCATAGATGCTTACCAGTGGAAATTCAGTTGGTTCAAACAATATGCTTAGTTCTTTATTTTCATTGATTGCATCATTTTCTTTAGCAAGCTTTCCATATTTAAAGCGTTCATAATAATTGAGTGTTTTTGATATAGAAATATATGGAGTAAATATATATGGATTGGTATTCTCATGGCAATAAGACCGAATAAAACAATATACTTTTGATTTTTCGTTTCCTGTAAACTGATATTGATTTAAAGTAAAAATTAACCCAAAAGCTCCTGTTCCAATCACTTTAAAAGACTTCATTTCCTCTCTTGGCAATACTTTATAATGTTCTTTGTGAACAATCAAAAGTCTATCTTTGCTCGTCCAAACAATCAAGTATGTTTTTTTCATTGTTGCAGTTATGGCGTTTATAATTGTTTCATCTTGCCCTAATAATGTCAGTAGTCTTACATAAGCATCTATGATCTTATCTTTTTCTTTCAAATGAAATGGTTCTACCTTATCTAATGTTCTTGTAATTTCTGCAGTGCTAATTGCTACTGGGATCTTAAACAATTCAAATCCTGCTGGTGCAGTATAATGATCTGGATTATCAATCCCTTTTACTTTATCGATTGTTTTATCTTTCATTTCAATCACTTTATCTTTTATGTTAACGTTTCCTAAATAATTTGTTGCCTGTTTTAAAGTACTCCCCAATTTATCTTTTAATGACATAGTTTATCCTCCATTCTTAATTATTATACCAAAAAAGTCTTCTATTCACTAGAAAACTTTTCAAATTTTACATGTTTAAATTTTGTTTCATCAAAGCTTCTACTTCATCATGGAGATACTGATTGGCTTCTTCTAATGTCATTTCTCCAACTTTAAACGGCTTTCCGTATCGAATTACCAGATTTTTACTTCTAAAAACATAATCTCCTGTAATTCCAAATGGTACCAAATAAGAGTCGGTTTTACTTGCCATACTAACTGCTCCGAATTTAAATGGCAAAAGAAATTCTTCTGTTTTGTTTCTAGTTCCTTCTGGGAATAAGCCTACAGCTCCTCCATCTTTTAAAACAGATAAAGCCAATTCTTTTGAGTGTTCATCTTTTTTACTTCTATCGACTGAAATACATCCTGTTCCTTTAAAAAACCAAGCTACTTTTTTATCATCAAAGTATTCTTTTTTAGCCATGTAGTGTATTCCTCTTCTAGTAGCAATAATCGTTAAACACTGGTCATATAGATGTTTGTGATTCCCAACAATTAAAATAGAACCTGTAGAAGGAATGTTCTCTGCTCCTATAATGGTTGGATGATAATACCATTTAAAAATAGGTCCCAAAATTATTTTTCCAAATTTATATAAAAATGGTACTTTTTTATTCATCATCATCAACTCCTATGTCGCTTTGTAATTTTATAAAATCTACTTTTCCCAGTTTCGTTTTTGGCAATTTTTTTCGATAAACAAATTCAGCTGGAACCATATATTTAGCCATGTTTTTTTTACAATATTCTTTAATTTCTGATTTGATAAATAGTCCATGAAATCCTTCTTTTAATACAATAAAAGCTTTTGGAACTTCCCCTTTATATGAATGAGGTATTCCAACTACTGTACATTGTAAAACAGCTGGATGTGCTTCTATTACTTCTTCTATATGGGAAGGAAATACGTTATAACCACTGGAAATAATCATTCTCTTTTGCCTTCCTTTATAAAAAACAAATCCATCTTCATCCATATATCCTAAGTCTCCCGTATGTAGCCATACATGCCCATCTTTATGAACTTGTAATGCTTCATTGGTTTCCGCCTCATTATTTAAATACCCCATCATAAGTGCTTTTGTGTGGATTACAATTTCTCCTACTTCGTTATAAGGAAGCGTTTCTCTTGTTGCTGGATCAATAATTTTCACATGATTTCCTGCTAGTGGAATTCCAACTGATCCGCTTTTATTAACGTCATCTGCTGCCAAGCATACAGCAGCTAAAGCTTCAGATAATCCGTATCCTTGGGTAATTCTAGCCTGAGAGTTATGTGCTTTGAAATATTCGTTAATTTTATTTTCTAAATTGCTATTTAAAAGATCTCCTCCACTCACTGCATATTTTAAGAATGACAAATCCAAATGTTTTATATTATTGTTTTCAGAAAGAGCTTCAAATAAAGTAGGTACTCCTAAAACACAAGTTGGTTTCGTTTTTTTAAATAAAATATCAAATTTTTTAGAATTAAATTGGGGTACTAAAATTGTATAACACCCAAGCGCTAAAGGAGTATGCATTAATACACTGAGACCAAAACCATGAAAATTTGGCATAATTGCCAAACAGCAATCTCCAGGCCTCAATTTTTTTAAGGAAATTTGTTCTTGCTTTGCTGCCAAAAGAAAAGCTCTATTTTGGATAACAACATTTTTTGGTGTGCCGCTTGTTCCACCGCTATGGATAATTACTGCTGGAGTATCCTTTCCAAATTTTATGTCTATTCTCTCGATTGACTTTTTGGACAATTTCATAAATTGTTTCCAATTTAAGAATTGGTCTTTTTTTGGATATTTTAAAAACTTCCTACCTTGTGTTAATTTGTAGCCAATCTTCATCAAAATCCCCATAGAATCGCTAGCAGAAACAAAAATAACTTTTTTTACTTTTGTCTCTTCTATGTTTTTTTCTATTTTGTGATAAAACATATCAATCATAACTAAATATTCACTTTTTGTTGAAAGCAAGTTTTCTTTGATTTCTTCTTCCGCTGAAAGAGGATGAAGCATATTGGCAATCGCACCCAATTTATTAAGTCCGTATAAGGAAATTAAAACTTCTGGAACATTTGGCATACATAATGTTATGATATCTCCTTTTTTTATCCCCATGACTTTGAAAGCTGCTGCCGCGGCATCAATTTCCTTTAAAAATGTTTTATAATTCGTTTTTCTTCCGAAATACTCATAAGCTGTATAGTTTGGATATTTGGCGCCACTTCTTTTTACTTGTTCATACATACTAATATTTGAAATTTTAATGTTTAAGTCTTCTTCTTTATAATATTTACTCCAAGGAGCTGGTATTTCTTTTTTTCGTCTAAAGATATCAAATATAGACACTATAAATCACCTCTCATTAATTTTTGAATCGTTTTTTCTAAGCTTTCTTTTTCTTTTTCTAAGTCATTATTCTTAATAGATATTGCATCACCAAATATAATCTTTAAATTTCTTGAAAACAAAGAGTAATTTCCTGAAATCGCAAAAGGAACTATTTTGGTATTCGTATCTACAGCCATTTTTATAGCTCCCATTTTAAATGGAAGAATTTTTCCTTTTTGTTTTTCTGTGGTACCTTCTGGGAAAATTCCAATTAGGCATTCATTGTTTAAATAGTTTTCTGCTGCTTCTAAAGACTTATGATCTTTTTTACTTCGATCAACAGGAATTAATCCCATATTTCCAAAAATAATTTTTTTAGGGCCAGTCCATAATTCTTTTTTTGCTAAGAAATGAATAGATCTTTTTGTAGAACTGATTAAAAGTAAACAATCAAAGTTATTTGTATGATTTCCCGCTAAAATAATTCTCCCAGAAATTGGAATGTTTTCTTTTCCTACTATTTTTGGCGTAAAAAAAGTTTTAAATAGTCCAGTAATCATTGGTCTAGCAAAACGATATAACATTGCATCATTCTTTTTCATATTCTTACCTCTATTCTATTATATCAAAATCCATAGGAAAATAAAACCAAAAGAAAAAGTTATGACAAATATCATAACTATCTTGTTAGTATAAAAGATTTTGCGTCCTCGGAAACTTGATTTTTATAGAATTTCTTCTTTCTTCTAATTTCCTCTAATAACTGTTTGATTTGTTTTGTTTTATTCTTTCTTTTTTCTACTTTTCTTAAATATCGATCTCCTAAAGTAAAGTCTCCATTTGTATAACAGATTCTAACAAATACAAGCATTAATAAAGTAGTTTGTTCTTCTGTTAAGGCAAATTTTTCCTGGACTTCTTCTATTGTTTTTCCGCTTGATACAAAAGCTGCCATTTCTTCTATTGCTTTTAAACCATAATATTCATTCATATTATTTTGAAAATCTGATTCTTCAAAGGGAACAGGAAACTTTCTATCACCATTCTTTTTGTTTTTCCTATTCAAATCTTCAATTAAATCTGAAAATCGGCAATGTTTTCCTGCGATTTTATATAGTGAATCAGCAACAGTTAAAAATTCGGCGGCTTTTCTTGTTTGCCCTATGTTCATATAAGAAAGTCCTAGCCTTCCATACAAATAAGGAGAAGGCTTTCTAAAATGAGAGAACGCTTCTAAGTAATATTTTATACATTGGCGAAATGCTTTTTTGTGATAGGCTTTATCTCCTGCTTTCATAATCCTATTAGCATCTATCTGTTCATTTATATGAAATTTTAAAATAACGCTTTTCTTTCCTGAACCTTGATCAATCGAAGAAGCAATGATACAAGGAATTGCTTTTGCATATTGACATATTTTGCGTTGTCTCTCTTCTGACATTGCGTTTAAAACAATGATTCCTTTTCTAGCTTCTAGTATTTTAGTTTTTTCTTCTAAAAGATCCCAATCTGAATCTCCTGTATCAATATCAATTCGTCTTTTTTCTTCTAATAATATGGATAGTAATGGTTCTACTGCTTGATCCTTAGAAGGAATTTTTTCAAAATCACAAAAATCTTCTTTTTCTTGTGTAAAATAACAGTAGCTTCCATCTTTTCTATCAATTAACTTTCCTGTTTCTATTAAATAGGCAATTTCACCAATATGAAAGCCAAAGTCTTTTAACGTTTTTACTGTTAATAAATATCCTGCTTTTGCATGTCTTTCAACTTTATCTAAATTTTCTTTTGTAATCATATTAAATTCCCCCTGTTATATTTATCATACACATTTTTTACTACAAATTCAAGAAAGAACTGAAAAATAAAATTAAAATGTTCATAATTTAAGTTTAAAAGAAAAAGAGCAAAAGCTCTTATTTGATATTTTTATCATATTCAATATCTGAAACTTCATATTTTCTTTTTTTCGAAATAGTCCCCAATATTTTAGTAGAGAACCATCCTAATATTGCTAGAATGAAGAAATACAATACTCCAAAAATGGTAAATTCTGGTGCTGTTTCAGTTAATAATCCTATAATTGCTGCCCCAGCACTCATCGATGTAACGATTGTTAAACTATCTACAGACTTGTTTGTAACATCTTGTTTTATTCCTTCAAATAGTTTTTGGGCTGATGCTACATAATTCTTAGTCATTGACCATAAATATTTAATATAATTTAATGTATCACGTAAAGTTTCATAGCGATATCCTGAAATAGCTAAAAACTCAGCTAATTCGGCATCACTTTTAGCAATTTTTTCCCTTGTTGCAATATAAGTACTCATTTGATCAATTCTTCCATCAATTAAGTTAATCGTTTTCGCATATCCCTCTAATTTTGTTGTAAATTTAATGATTTCTGAACCTTTTACATTGACATTTTCTTTTACAGCATCAATTTTCTCCCATATAATTCTATGCATATTTAAGTAGCGATGTAATTGACCTTTAAATTCTCTAATAAATACCTGCTCTTCAATATATCTTTCAATGTTATCAAAAGATTGTTTTTTGTTATTGATAAAATAATATTTATCCCCTCTAATTACATCATATTTATCATTTACGAATTCAAAATATTTTTGTTTTTCTGTTCTAGATAATAAATCCGAGATTTCTTCTTTCGTTGCATTATCACAAACTACAAAGTAAGGATATACTGTTTCAATATTTGCTAATTCTTTTGGAACAGGAGCTCCTAAACTAAACAGATAGCTAAATGCAGGTGATAACTTATTTTCGTAATAATCAGTTACATGTTCAATGTCTGCAAATAAAGTATCTTCGCTTACTTTTTCATTGTTTAAAATAATAAGCCCATCTTCAAAAATTTTAACTTTTATATTGACAGCAGTTGTAAATTCAATATATTCTTCTCCTGAAACACCATAATCTATTTTTCCAATGGCTAAATTTTTTCTATATTCAATTAATTTTTCTGGGTCTAAATCTAATTGAGATTTGCAATCTCTTAAAAAATCATATATTTCTGATAATTGTAGCATCGTTCTTTGAAACCAGCCACCTATATAAACGTTACTAATCTTCATATCTATACTCCTAACTTATTGTTTTTGAAAAAAATGCTGCATCATTTACTACAAAGCCATATTTTTTATAACAAGCATGTGCAGGTTGTCTAAAGTTTTTTGACCAAAGTTCCATAGCCACACATCCTTTTTCTTTTGAAAGACGCTCACATTCTATTAACATTTTACTTGCAATGTTATGTCTTCTATATTCTGGTTTTACGCAAACGTGATTTAAGATTGAATACGTATTCATATCTTCATAAATCGTAGGTATAATTGTTATTTTGCTATGTGCAATAACTTCACCATTTGCCACTCCTATCAAATAAATTTGATTTTTGTCATGTTCTGTTTCTAAAAATACTTTTTTAGCATATTCCATATCTGTGTTTTCATTGAAACACTCATTACATAATGTAATAATTGCTTCTACATCATCTATGGTTGCAATTTTAAAACTTACTTCCATATTTTCTAATCCTCTCTTTAAACTTCAAGATATCCTTTGCTATCTTCTATTCCTATTATACACCATTTTTGTAACTGTTTGGTTATTTTTTGTTTTAGTTTTTAATATTTTTGCAAAAAAAATCTTGCAAAAACTTTATTTACAAGACTTTTTAATCATAAATGGTGTCCCCGAAAGGATTTGAACCTTCGGCCTACCCCTTAGGAGGGGGTCGCTCTATCCAGCTGAGCTACGGAGACATAAAAATATTATAACATATTTCTAGCACAAAAAAAAGATAGATTTCTATCTTATATGGTTTAATAATAGTAAAAAATAAATATTACATAAATACGCTAAACGTACTTGAAATTTATGTTCAAATTCCATAATAGCTACTCCCTTATCTACAAAACTCACAATCCAACTTTCTGCATATTTTGGAATCGCTATATTAATAGGAAACATATGAGCCCGAATCATGTCAATTTCCTTTTCACTTAAATCAAAATTTTCTAATGACTTTTCAACTGCTTTTTTAGGATGCACAAAAGTAGATAAAAAACGTTCTTTGGATGTTCTATCTTCGTCACTTAAGAAAAAATCATGTAGTAATCCTCCACGTGCTACATCTTTGTAATCTAAGTGTAAAAATTTTGCAATTTTATATGAATAATAAGATACTTTCAAAGAATGTTCAAATCTTGTCACTCCATGATGTTCTATTAATTTTATTTTATTAAACTCTTCATTTATTAAGATATGATATACAATATTGTTATATTCTCTATCAAGTTCCATCATCATGACTTTCACCTCGAACTATTATAGTATATCACAAATTTAAAAAAAATAGTATGCTCTTTCCATAACTTTTCAAATAAAATGTAAAAAAGAATAGTTTTCACTATTCTAAAAAAGTAGGTGTCATATTGACTGGTTCTATCTGAATAAAGGTATTTCCATCATTTACTATAATTTCTGTTCCATCTAAATAAGAATATTTTGTTTGGCCACTTCTACTTTCTTTAGACCAGGAGATTGGTACTGCGTAGCCATTTGTTATAAAATAACCATTGCCATTGCCAATATTTTTTAAGTCTTGTCTTCCATAAGAATCCATAGAATAGTTCTCAACATTTTGAATAATAATATTTTTTGTTGAATACTGTTCTTTTGTTATGCCATCTGTATGTGCCCAATCATTCATATATCTCATATAGCGTTTTGTTTCTGGATCATATTGATAACTTGTTGTATGTGACCTAGAATAAGGAATCGTTACAGTATTCGCTACCAAAGCTCCTTCTTTATCATTGATATTCAATTCTTCAATCTTATAATTCAATAATAATTCTTTGTTTGTCTCTCTTATATAACCTCTTTTTTCAGCTAAAGTTTTTACTAATTCCATACTTGTAAAAGCAGTATGCTCATAAGCTACCCCTAATGTTCGATCTCTCCAAAAACTGTTATCATAAATTCCATTAATATTATTAATTCCTAGACTTGAAATATCGGATTGTGCTTTTGGGCTCCAACCGAAATGAACATAAATAGCGTCATTTTCTAAGGCATAATCTAAAAAATAATGTCTAGAGCTTCGAACAGATCCAATTCGTTCTGTATTTTGGTCTTTAAATAAAGCCATCATTCTAGTAATGCCACCCTCTGTTATAATTTCGTAAACCAAATAAGCGTCTTTTAAACCAGCGTGATTTTTCCAAGCCGCTTGATTATTGTTAATCATAACAGCATATGGTCTCGATTTAGAATTTTCGTCTACAATTTGTAACTTAGGAACTGGTTTTTCCTCTTCTACAATTGGCTGACTCTTTTGTTCTCCTTGCTTTTTTTCCTTCTTTATAAATGTTTGATATAAAAGGGGAATACTAACTCCCAATACTAGTAAACTCAAGATGAATAAAATTATCTTTTTTTTCACTCTCTCACCTTCTATTTTAAGTATAGCAGTTAACTTTGAAAAAAGAAATAAAAATTTTCACAAATTTTATCAAAAAAGAGCAAGTTTTTTAATTTGAAAAAAGAACTTGCTCAGATTTATATTGTTTAATTATAATTCCAAGAACAATCGTTATAATTGCAATTGTTGATATAAGCATTAATAAAATGTGTAAGTAATTTATTGTTCCTGCTGTTATATCTGTGAATAAAAGGGTGAAGTTTAAAAATGGAACAAGTGATAATAAGGTAGAAGATTCAATTTTAATCATAAACGCTATCATTCCTGGAAAGAAGGAAATAAAAGTAAGTGGAGTTAAAGCGCTTTGTGCTTCTTTAAATGATTTAGAACGGCTTGCAATTGCAATACATAATCCACTAATTAAAAAAGAATAAGCAATAATTACTAAGGTCGCAAACACAATACTTTCTATTGGTAACATCAAGTTGATTCCATCATATATTTTAAACATATTTCCAGCAATCATTAAAGAGATAATAGTTAACAATAAACTGACTGCTCCAGTAATAATTGAGGATAAGCTAACACTTAAAAATTTGCCAATAATAATATCTTTACTCCTAATTGGAAAAGTGAGTAATGTTTCCAATGTTCCTCTTTCTTTTTCTCCTGCTGTAGCATCTGTTGCTGGATAAGTAGCAGATACTGTAATTGCCATAATAATAAATAAAAATGCATAATTAATAATGTAGTTAGCATAAAAATTTTCTACTTCTTTGATGTCTTTGTCTACTGTAATAATAGAAATGACATTGTCTGCATTCATATTATGTTCTTTTAGATATTCTTCTTGTAAATATTCCTTATAAGATGCAAAAAAATGATCGGTTAATGAAGTAGCATAGCTTGTTGTCTCATTATCATCTCCATGTACAACATACTTATTGCCTTCCTTTGTAATATATAGATCAATACTTTTTTCTTTATAAGCTTGCTCTAATTCTGCTTTTTCTTTTGTCACAACATCTATCTGCAATTCTTTGGCTATTTCTTTTTCTACCTCAGATAATTCATAAGAAAAACCAATTTTGTTATATTCCTCTACTGATTTATTAATTTGAGATTCAAATAATGCTGACATTCCAATTACCAATAATGGAATCATAATTGGAATAATTAACATCATCGATAATGATTTTTTATCACGAAACATTTCTCTAGTCTCTTTTTTTAACATATTCCATAAATTATTCTTCATTATTTTTGCCTCCTATCAAAGAAAAAAATGCATCTCTTAAGTTTGTTGTTTTTGTGTCTTTTTTTATTTTCTCAGGCGTTCCTTCTTTAATGATAATTCCTTTATTGATCATAATAACATAATCACATATGTTTTCTGCTTCTTCCATATAATGCGTAGAATAAAGAATTGTTTTTCCTTTTTTCTTTTCTTCCTTCATAAAGTCCAAAATCACTTGGCTAGAAATAATATCTAAACCACTTGTTGCTTCATCTAAAATATAATATTTTGGGTTATGAACTAAACAACGTGCGATATTGACTCTTTGTGTTTGCCCTGTTGAAAGATTGGCAATCCTATTGTAAAGAAAAGCTTCCATGTTTAACGTCTTTGAAATGTTTTTGATTCTGTTATCAATTTCTTCCTTTTCAACTTCATATATTTCAGCACACATTTTTAAAAGTTCATAAGTTGATAAAGTATTATAAATTTTGGTATTTCCTGATAAATAGGCAATATTCTTTTTTATTTCAATTTCGTTTTCAAAATAATTTAACCCATCAAATTCAATCGTTCCAGAAGTCGGTTCTAAAATTCCGCCAATCATTCGAAGCAATGTGGTCTTTCCTGCCCCATTTAACAGCAAACTAATTTCTAATTGGGTTGCATATAATTCTTCTATATTGTCATTACATTTTAAGTTCCACTCATATAAATCTTCATCAATTTGCCGAGTTATATTAAATATTTTATTTTCTGATAACGGATTATAAAACCCCACGAAAACTATTACTCTATTTTCTTCTGTTAAATATTCTACATTGTTTTTAACTGTATCAAATTCTGGTCTTATTTTCTCAATAAGTTCTTCTAATTTTTTCTTTTGTTCTGCAGTTGTATTATCTGTAATTTTAAAGCCTCGTGTCTTTCCTGCTTTTATATCATCAACAGTATAATATGTATTATCTAATTTTTGGAGATGAGTAATTTCTCGATTGACACATCCACCTTTATAACATTTAAACTTTTTATAAAAAACAGTATTGCGTAAAATTGGATAACCTCTCGTAGGAAAAATTATGGTTTTAAAATGAAGTTGCTTTACTTCGTCAGCTGTAAGCAAATACCGACCAATTAAATTTGTTCCTTTACTACCACTAGCATTTGTTAAACTTATAGAATAATTTATAGAATTGCTTTCCAAAGTTTTTGAACCAAGCCTCTTACTAATTGCTTCAGCTGTTTCTTGAGTGTTCGTTTTTAAGTAGCATAAACCAGTATTATCAAGGACAGATTGTGCTATTTCTTTCCCGTATATACTATCTAATTGAGAAAAGGATTGAATATATAGGTGAAATCGCATTCCCCTAGAACGTGCAACACTAACCATTTTTTCAATACTCGGATCTAAAAATGGTGGACAGTTAGCAAATTCATCAAGTAAAAAATCTATTTGAACTGGTAAAATTTTATCTTCTTGTTCATTAGCAAGTTTTACTAATTCCTTATAAATTAGACCTACAAGAATTGTAACAAAGCTAAAGTACGTTTTATCTTCATCTGGAACAATAACGTATAAAACTGTTTTTTCTCTACCTAAAATATCAAAAGGAAAATCAGAACTAGAAGTAATATTAGCAACATTCACATCATCAAACAAGGACATTTTCTCATTAAAAACGCTGGTAATAGATTTATATGTATTTTCACTACTAGAAATAATAGATAATAAAGAATCTTTACTTTTAGAACCATAAGGTTTGGATTCAATATAATTTTTAAATACTTCAGTGTTTTCTTCTGTCATAGAACTATTTTGAAATTTTTTTATAGAAGTAAGAGTAATCTTATCTCTAGTAATTCTATTATCTTTATAATCTTCTAAAAATAAACCTATAAGTCCCTCTAATAAATTTCTAGCTGAATTATTCCAAAAAGGATCTTTCGATTCTTTATCATTCGTAATCATAGAACTAATAGAACTAATCAAACGGTTACACTCTGCATAATGTGTCATAGATAAATTTTCTTGATTAAATTGTTCATCACAAACTTCAACTAACCTATCTACTAAAACACTATAATCATTATCTAAATATGATAGATAATCTTCTTTTGAAAAACTTGGTTCTTCCTTTAAAATATCATTGATTTTATTTTTTATATATTCGCTTTCAGAATTTATAATTACCTTTCTTTTTTCTATAATATCCTTTTCATCTTCCAAACGTTTTATATTGTTTTCACACTGAATATGCTTATCAAATTCTAAAATACATGGCTCTAATAGATTTATCTTTTTAGATTTTTCTGGACATCTAAAGTCAACAGTTAATACCTTATAACCATTATTTTCAAACATTTTACTTGTTTTAGAAAATATTTCTGCCTTTGGATCCGTTACAAAAACTGAGCGTTTAGTTTTAGCATTTGCTAGAAAACTGCATAAAGGAATTACACTCGTAGAAGACTTTCCGGAACCACTACTCCCTAAATAACACCAATGTGGCGTTTCATCATCAAACCATACTTTATTTAAAAACTTATCGAAATAAATAGGAAATCCTATTTTATTAAGATGGTTTAAATCTTCTTTTCTAAAGTTCTTTTTTATTTCACCTATACTAGACCACCTAGCTGAGCCATGCTCATTTTTGTTATTTAATTTTTGCCTTATAAATTTTGGTTCAATATAATAAAGAAAGAAAATCATTAAAACAATTATAAGTAATACTAAATTTAATTCCCAACTCATAATATTCTATCCTTTATTATTGACGTTTACAATTTCCTCTAGCGATGCCTTAAATTGCTTTTTTATTTCTATAAGTAGATTATTAACAAACTTTTGTATAATATCTTTTTCGGTTTCATTTTTTTGTTCTAATTTTATTATTTCCTTTTCTATTTTTTTTAAATAGTTATTGATACCTTTTATATATCTTTCACTATCTTCTAATTTCTTTTGTAAATTTTGAAATTCATTATTTAATCTTAAAAAATCCATATTATTATCACTCCCTTTTAAAAAATAAGAAATTGCTCAATAGGCAAGTATATGATAAAATTCATCGCAAGTAGCTTATGAATATATTCTGTTTACAAACTGAATAACTCATATACTTGGGTTCCTATTGTCAATTTCCAGATCTTTGATTAAAACTCTTGTTCCTTTTCTGCTTTTTTTAATTGTTTTTGTTGCTTTGCTACTTTTATTGTTTCCCCTAGTTTCTCATATTGATAAACTTTTGTTCCAACATATATATCTATAGCAATATCGTTTTTCAATATATCAATTTCTTTATTTTTAATATAATCAGAAAATTTTTTCAATGATGACATACTATATTTTTCTACACAATTCAGTTTTCCTCTCAAAGAAGATTCTTCATAATCCTCTCTTAAATTATCTTTAATTCTTTTTAATTCCGATTTAGAGATATAAATAAAATCGTCTTCCCTATTATGTAATTCATTTAGTAAAAAATAAGGCTTATTATCTATTTTTTTCAAAATACCATTTTTATCAATAGCAACATAATTGTTATTATTTTTATCATCAAAATAATAATCTGTTCCATTAGTTAATGAAGATACATATACATAATTTTCAAATCCATTCATTTTCGACTTTTTAAATGAATTTTGCATTTTTGTTAATTTATTAGCATTTGAGTATTCTTTATCTATATCAAAAAAATCAATATCTTCATCTAGTCCAGTTGATTCCAAAATAACTCTACTGGTAATATAATTTTTTTCGCAATATTCTTTATAATTAGTTATTCCATCCTTATATAATTCATACTCTTCATCACTAAATTGATCTTTCATCATACAACGGATATTATAGTGCATTCTAATAGAAATATCTTTTATTTGATTGTCTTTTAATAAATTAAAAAATATTTCCGGAGCATAGTCTATTGGATGTGGCTCTTTAATTTTGTACCCATCTTTATTTAAAATAAAAAATCCATCATCAGATGAATAATATTTTTCATTATCTATAGTTGTAAAGCAATATTCTAAATATTCAGTATTATATAATAATAATTCTTTTGCTGACCTTTCTTCTGTATATAATTCAACTATATCTTCTGGGTCTTTTTCTTCGATTTGTTCAATCTTTCCATTATACTCATAAATTGCTTCCAAAATATAATCAGCATAGCAATCTATATTCACATTATTATTATCTTTCATCCAGCACTCATAAGATAAATCAACCACTCGCATTACCAACTCATCAGATATATTTGGATCGTAGTTATAGCAACTACGAAATGCTAAAAAGTAATATAAATTATCTTTAACATAAGGTGCTAAATTTTTAAATTCTTCTAACATTTTTTTATTTACCATAAGTATTTTCTTCCTTCAATTTATCTTGCTCTTTCCTTATTTGCTTTAATGATTTTATTACAACCTTAGCGGTTTCTCTTAAAATATCATCTTTTGATAAACTAGGAAATCTTGAATTTTCTATATGCTTCCACATATTATCTACTATTTTTTTATTGATAGCATTATCGTTTGTATAACAAGAAATACTTTCACTCATATTAGAAATAGTTATATCATTAACTCGACTATTTATTGTTTCATCAAAAATACCAGCTTCATCATTTTTTAAATTTTCATAATATTCTGATACATTATTTGAAAGATCAATTATCAACTTATTAAAACTTTTGCCATCCTCTATCAATCCTTCTTTTTTTGAATTTTCAATTCTATTTAAATGACGTCTTTTGTTATTTTTGAACCTTTCCCATTCTCTATTTTCTTCATGATATTTCCTAGAATAAGCCAAAACTTCTTCTCGTCCCTTTTCTGTTGCATATTTATTAGGTATTACTACAACATGATATTTTTTAAAAACTTTTTTTGCTTTATTATAAATTTCATCTTTGTGTATACTCTCTTCCACACTTGTGCAAAATATTCTCATAATCATTCCCCCTTTTAATATTAAAATATTTATTTATGATAATCTTCATTAACAAATAACTTATGGAAATCTTCGGCATATTTCTCCATTTCATCATTTATATTTTTTATAGCTTGTGTCATCTCATAACTTAATCTATATTTTTGTGATTTTCTTTTTCCACAAAAGCTATTTTTTAAAAGTATCAATTTTACATTTTTATTTTTATAATTCTGTGATTTCTCATAGGCAAGTTCTTGTAACAAATCATCCAAAGTTATTTTATTTACAGTTCCTCTCGTTTTAACAATATTTTGTAATTTATTTGTTTTAAATAATGCATGGTTCACAATAGAATTAAGTATATAACTTTCCACATATTCATTTTTAGACATAACAAGTTTATTATTTTTAATTTTAGCTTCAATATGATTTTGTTTATTTAATTCATCATAATAATTATTTAAATTTTTCAAATTTTCACTTACTTTTAAGCGTTGCTTATACAAATCTGATCCTTTATTATAAAACAAGTCATCCTTTATTTCTTTTGTAATTCTTTTTATTTCTTTGCCCAGTTCATTATTTTTAATAGATCCATATTTTACTTTCTTACAACTTTTATCACTTCGATATTGTTCTACTAAAAAACCTAATTTTATAATCTTTTCTTCCATGCGAATATTATTTATATCTTTTAAAATAAAATTCTTATCATTCGGATTAAAATATTTTTTTAGTTCTTCAATATCTTTGTTCACTTCTGTAAGTAATGGTTTCATTATTGATTTTCTCTCAATAGCAATTAAAAGTTCTTTTTTAAAAAAATTTTTTTCTTCTTCTGTTATCATACCAAGCCTACGATATAAAACTTTACCATCTCTATTGATATGATTAGGCTTTAACTCTACAAAAGCCATATGAAAATGCAAATGTTTTGTATTACCATGCATAGAAAAACAATATCTCATTTTTTTAGTATCTACAAATCCACACCGTTTTAAAAATTTGGGCATTACTTCTGTTGCAATTAGCTTTTCTAAATCTCTTATTTTAATTGTTTGAGTAAGCCACTCTGTATCAAAGCTCACAACACTTTTATATAAATTAGAGTTTATAGTCGCCTTAATCATTTGGTTTTTTAATTTTTCTTGTTCTTGTTTAGTGGCATAATTTCCATTTTCCAAAACTAAATTTACTAAACGCTCTTGCTTGCTACCAGTATAATAATCAATCATTCCTATTACTTCTTTTTTACGATCCTGATAATAGCCTGTCATTACTTCTACGTCTTCTTTCAAAAATTTTTTATATGATTGGTTTTTAAAAGGATTATCTGGATTATTTAAAGCAAAACGGAATTTACAAGTAAAAATAATTTTAGGCGTTGTAGTTTTTTTCATATTTATTTTTATATTTCTTATCTAAAAAGTCTTGAAAAGCAGCATCTTCTTTCTCATCCCGATTTCTAGCAAATCCTGAATTGATAAAAATTTGTTTTGTAAGAGTATTTAACCAATTATACTTTTTCTGTAAATCATTCACATTATTTTGTAAATTTTCCAAACTATTGAGAATTGTTGCTACATTACTAACATTATTTACTCTATCTAATTCATTGATATAATACATAATAATTTCTGAAACCAATTTATTGGCTGAAATATTATTTTTGTTTGCAACAGCAAGCAATTCCTTATCAACAAATGGAGATAACCGTATCGTTCTTCTTTTGTATTTTTCATCTATCATTTTCATCACCCATTAAAGAAGTATAGTAATATTTATTAGCCAAATCCTGAAAATACTCTGCTCCAAACTTATTATATTTTTTTACCCAAGCGTTAAGACGTCGCTGAGGAGTTTTCTCATCAAGTATATCCATATCAAAATCAGCCTCTTCAAAGATTTGCCTTGCTGACTTATTAGGATATTTCATTTTTTCTTGAACTGCCCATAATTTGAAAATTCCAGAATATATAATTTCTCTTTGATATCTTATACCTAAAATATTTTTATTTTTTAATAATTTTTCTATTTCACTTTCTGTAAAAATTCTTTGTGGATATGTGACGCTTGTTTTTATCTTCTTCATATTCTCCCCCCTGTAATCTCTTATTCTTTTTTTAATTTAACCATTTCAAACTCATTGGTTTTTTCTAAAAAATATTTAATTCCAAATTCTATAAGTTCAATCAATTGTCTATTCACACTGATATTATTTTGTTCTGCCAAAATTCTAACTTTAGCAATTAAATACTTTGGAATTCTAAATGTAAAACGTGTAACTTCCATTTTCAGTAAACCCCCTTATATACATAAATTAGAATTATTGTGTCGCCACTTTTTCATCAAATCTAAAAAAAACACTACATATTTTTTAATGGGCATAAGCATTGGACACCACTAATCCTAATTTTATTTTATAAAAACAGGCTTTCACGTGGTGTCTTTTCTATTTTTGCACTTGCAAAAATGACGACTATACCATAAAATTTGACGCTCATCAATATAAAAGCATTATAATCATTGACAGTTTGATGAAAAAGTGGCGATTTGTATTGACTACCTTTGATAGATTATGATTTCAAAGTGGCGACACAGACATTTCAATATCCAAAAAATGAATCAAAATTCAATTAAAAAAATACTCCCTATTGCTCATATACATTATCTGAAAAATCAATTAAACTCATACCATCTACATTTTTATTATCAGAGCTTACTTGATAATGTAAATGATTGCCAGTAGAATAACCAGTTGTTCCAGTGCCTCCTAAAATCTGTCCTTTTTTAACAGTATCATTTTCCTTTACTGTAGAACTATTTGGAAAAAGATGTGCATATGTAACTTGATATATTTTGTCTTCTACATTACATTTTAAAACAATTTGATTTCCTCCACCTCCAGATATATCTGTAACATTTTCTGAATATGGAAATGACACTTTTTCAATTATTCCATCACAAACTGCATATACTTCCGTTTGTGCTGGGCAAGCTAAATCCCAAGCTGTATGAACATCATAGTTTCCAAAAACAATTCTTTGCTCCATAAAAAAAGAAGTAATTGTTACTTTAGAAAAATCGACTGGTTTTCCAAATGGTTTATTTTGATACTCCGTTTGTTGTCCGCTTAATTTCAACTCATCAGAAAAACAAACAGATAAATTTTTATAATTTATCTGTGAACAAACTTCTGTAATTGGTTTCATTCTTTTCAAATCTAAATCCAAATTATCATTATATATTTCGGAAAAAGATAGATTATCTTTTGCTAAATAAAAATATAAAATTCTTTCCAATGGGATATAACCATTTTCTATATTTTTATTTAAAACTTTTTTATAATTATCTGCATAAGCCATATTATCTTCTACATAACTATCTATAGTATTAGTTCCAAAAAAGTCTAAACAAATTAAACAAGAAACTATTATCGCAATTCCAAAAGCAATCACTAAAAGAAACGCTGAAGAAAAAATTACTGTAATTTTTTTCATTTTTCTATCTTTTCAACACTATAAAATTTTCCATGTTTGGACTTAATATTTTTTATTTTTTTTAATTCATTTCCAATTAACTCTTCTGGAATCAAATCATATAAGGCATCTGTAAATTCTTCACTTGGATCATCAAACTCATCAAAATATATTTCTTTAAAAACTTTTTTTATAGATTTATTTGGTTCATTTTCTACAAATTCTATTCTTTTATCTTTCATCAATCTTCACCCATTAGTTTCCTTTCCAATTCTGTTGCTCGAACCCAAAGTCTAACACGCTTTTTATTTGTAATATTCAATAAAAACTCTCCTTGTTTAGCTCGTAATAGAAATTGTCGTTGTGTATCTGTGAGTGGGTTTTGCTTAAATAATTCTAGGTATGCTGAAAGATCATCTTCTTTTAAAACTCCTGTCAGTTGATACTGGCAATTATTAAAAATTGCTGTCGCATGTCTTAATATATTAGACGAACCAATAAAATCCCGAACAGATTGTGTGGCACAAACAAACGATGAAGAATATTTTCTTAAACGTCTAGCCATTTGTCCAAAATTTTTAAGAATTTCTAAATTATCTTCATCTATAAAAAGATGAAACTCATCTACAACAACCATAATATGTTTTTTGTCATTTTTTGCATGTTCATTGATTATCTTATTTTTTACAATTGCATTATTCAAAAACGTTAAGACATTTAAGACTTGAGTATTGATAAGCCTTTTATTTTCACTAAATAATAACTCTTGTAAATTGAAACAGATTAGATCACTTTTATTTAAATCAAGATTGGTGTATCCATCAAATAAAAATGAATCTGTACCTACCAAAAATCTTTCGAGTAAAATATCTAATTGCTCAATAATTTTCAATTTTTCTTTTGTTTTTATATGTTCCTTTTCTTCTTTGATAAAATTTTTTAAATCAGAAAAAATTGGGAATTCATTGGCATACATATTTTCTATCATAGATATAGTAGAATTTTTAGTGATTCCAAATTTTGCATATAACTTTTCTGTTTCCTCAAGTAAAACTACTAACTCTTTTTCACTTATTTCTTCAAAAGCACATTTATAAAATGCCTCTAAAAAACCTAAATGTTTTGATAGCGGACAATTAGCAATATCATTTTCTCCATCTTCATTATCGGCTGGAAGGAAACGCACTTGTAGAGGATTTATTATTCCACCAGTTTTAGAATATAAGTCTATATAATCACCATTGTTCCTTTCCGTTAATTTTTTATATTCCGATTCACAATCAAAAATAAAAACCTTAACACCATTTTGATTTACAGCATTTGTAATTAGTTTTTTTAGAGTAAAACTTTTACCTCCGCCTGTGGAAGCTACAATAGAAACATTATGACTTGTTCTACTAGAATCCAAATGAAATGCATCAAAAAATACAGGCAATGCTGTATGAATATCAACCCCCATCATTATGCCTCTTTCATCATTAAAGCAAGTTGTAGTAATTGGAAAACCTGCTGCTAAAGTATATGTTGGAAGATATACTGAATAATCACTTATACTATTTGTTGATATATCATAAGCCTGCCAAGTTTCATATTGTCGGAGTCTTGTAATATCTAATTTTATTTTAAAATAATCAGCCATACGTTTTAATTCACGTGTCAATTCTTCCCTTTTTTTTCTATCACCACTTATCGCAATAATGAAATTAACTTCTTTAATTTTTTCATCGCCATTTTTTATTTCATCCATTAAGAGTTGAAAATTTTCTTTTTGTGTATCAAGTTCTGTTGCATCGGATAATTTTTTTGTTGTAATACGGTCAGATAATAAAAATTGATAAGAACTATCTAATACCCGAATTAAATTATCAGTATCAATTGTATCTTTAATATGAATACAACAGCGTGTATTAGGCGTATTGAAAATTTGTTCAAAAAATAATTCTTCTAAAAATGGTGGAACATTTTTTATTGATAAAAGTTGGATATCGTTATTTCCAACTTTCAAATAATTACTTTTTTCGGATATATTTAGTGGTGCAATAAGTTCTACCAAATCACACCATAATAGTTGTTCTAAATCAGCATTTCCAAAATATAAATTGATTAAAAATTTATATATTTCATATTTATTGTCTCGCTCATCTAAATTTAATCTAGGAACAATATTAAAACAAATTCTATTAACTTCCTCCATTTGTTTTTTTAGAATACTTTCATCTTTTGCAATAAGAACAAAAAAATAACTATTAGAAACAGTAAATTCGTCTTTTTCTAATTTTTCTAATAATTCATACCGTTCTTGCAAAAATAAAGAACGTTTTTCGTCATCCTTATATTTTTCTAACATTTCATTGATATAATCCTTATTTGAATTTAAATTTATTTGCTCATCAAGTTTATAAATTTTTAAATCTAAATCTTTTATTTGATATAAATATTTTAATTGTGAAAAAAAAGTTGCTTTTTGTTCATTACTAGATAATGATAAATCTATTGCTTGAACCGAAAATACTTTAGCAACTTCTCCTGTTTTTAAATAAATAATACCATTGTCACTTACAAAATCTGTATTGATAAATGATTGAGAATTTTTTATTTTTTTATTCATTTGTTTCTTCGTTATATACTTTTTATTCTTTTTATATAATTTATTTTTTACTTTTAAAAGTAATTTTTTCTCCTTTTCTTTCTTTGTTTTTAATTTTTTCAAATAACTTCAACCCCCCTAAATTTTGATTATTGTAATAAGTAAATTCCTTTATAGAAAAAAGAAATCTACCTAATAATATTAGCACTTTATACATACGGTTTTTTTGACTTACCTTAACTGGAACAAGTGCAAAAATTCCAATTATTAAAATAGATAAACCAACTAATTTATAACTAGTGCCACAAAAAATAATTAAAAAAAGAACAATAAAAGGAAAAGAAATAAGTAAATCTGTTATTTCTAATCCCTTAAAGCCTAAATTTCTTTTAACACTAGCGACTGTTATATACATAAAACCAACCCCTTAAATTTTTTCCTTTTTATGCAAATATGGATTTGTACCAGTATGTCTAGGAATAGGCATTCTATTTAATGGGTTCACCATATTAAGCCCCATTCTCATCATAGAACTCGTGCCAGAAGCAATTTTCTTATTTAAACCAATGCCCTGATATGTAGAATTTCTTTTATCAGCCGATGTTGCCATGTTAAGACCATGTGAACGAATGGAATTTCCAACACCCTGTACTGCTCTTGTAAATGGATTACTACTAGACATAGTAGAACCATCTGGTAGTACAGGACTAGCAAAGGAACTTCCAAAAGTAGCCATACCCATTCCAGCACGCTGTAATATATTATTAGCTTTATTTCCAACTTTACCAGCAATACCAGTTTTTTTAGCGAGATAGTTTCCACCTTTAAGCGTTGCTCCTGCACTAATGACTCCAGCACCTAATGCTTTTGCACCAACCATTTTACCAGCACCGCTTGCAAGTTTTCCAAATCCCATAAGCGACATAAGTTGTTCTCTACCAGAGTTAGCACTAACGTTAGAACCGATAAACCGATTGATCGTTTGACTTCCAGTTAGTAAGAATGTTGCACAACCTAAATACAATAATGATTTAGTTGCCATGTTTTGAAAATAATTACTAAAGAAAGAAGTCGCATTTATTTGAACTGCTAATAAGGCTGTAATGTTAATAATTAAAACTACAACTGCTGATTGTAACGTTAGCGATACTAATTGTTCCACTAAAGCACTCCTACGTTGTTTATTACATACGCTTGTTGCATAAATAATTGGAGAAATCAAAAATAGAAATAAAAATTCTACTTGACGTCTAGCAAGCATAATTGCTGAAAATACTAAAGCATATAAAAAGAAGCCACCACATAATACTGCAACAATCCATTGAATTTTATATTTATAATCTCGCTCATCAGAACGAATAAAACGTTCCTTTATAGTATATTTATCATTATAATGTTGCTGGGAACTAAAAGTACCATTTTTAATTTGACTTTTAAAATCATCATTTTCAAATTTATCACTTGATTTATAATCATCAGCATAATCAACATAATTAGATAATAATTCAGTTCCAAGAGTTGTATTGTTTCCGTTTGTAAGTATAGAACCAGTATATCCAGACAACTGAATAGAAAACGTGGAAATTTGCACAAATAAAAATGTAGAAACTAAAATCAATGCTCCACATTTAAAAACTTCTGTTACTATTTGATTTACACTAGGCCCCTCATCAGGTTCTATAATCTTTTTAGCAAATTGCCACGTTACAAATAATCCAAAAATAGTTAAAGAAATAACCACTACTGATGAATAAAAACTCGAAAACGTTTTATTCTCAGCCATTGTTCCCACAATATCTAATTCATTTATTTTACTAATAATACTATAAATTGCATCTATAAAATTGTATATTAAGCTGATAATACCCCAGCCAAGTTCACGAAGTAAATCTAATGCTTTTAAAATCATCAAAAACTCCTATGCGAATAAATCAATAATGATATTTACTAAAGATAAAGCTAATATAATTCCAGCAATTCCAAGTAGTGTTTGAATGATTCTTTGCTTAATACGTGGCTTTTGATCCACATCAACTACTGCATACATAACAAATCCAATAAGTAAAGAAACGCCTGCTAGTGCTATTCCTACTTTTAGTACCCAACCAGTAAAGGTACTTATAACTTTTAAAATGGAGTCTATTGTATAGCTTCCACCTTCTAATTTTTGAATACCATTGCTCACTTTTCAAAACCCCCTTTTTACTTATAAAGAATGATTATTCACATAATCATTCCTATATCATATTTATTTTCTAATTTTGGAACATTATAATTATGCTCTTTAATAAACTTTGAAATATCATTTTCCTTTGTTAATATTTCCTCAACAATACAATAATCATTAGAACCTTTATTGTAAAATTTTGTTTTATCCTTAATATCAGAATAAAAAAAAGTCATTGGTGCTAAATTATCACACTTTGAATGATAGATAGAAAATAAACCTTTGCTTTCCTCTACCTTTTTATTTTTCTCATACGTTTCTGTTTCTACTAAAAAACCAGCCACTTCATAATATTGGCTTTGATTGGAAAAGAATGCTCTTCCTTTAACTAAATCACTTATTTTTTTAATTCTTATATTTAAATTCAAGAAACTAACCTCTCTTTCCCAATGTTTAAAGTCATTTGACATATTAGTTAAAAGAGTATCTAATTTACTTTTCAAATCTGCATTTTCAAATTCCTCATTACATTCATAATACCAATTCATTTGCTGAACTTTTTGATTAAACTCATTTAATGAACTTTTAATAAAATCAGCACTAAATAATAGTATCTCACCAGTATTTTCAAAATCCTCATCTACACAATAAATTATATTAGGGTTTTTATAACTTAAAAATATATAATTTTTATCATTTTGAGTTTTAAAATACTGTCCTTTACTAATATTAACCA
>CANRVY010000003.1 GCA_947643405.1 uncultured Mycoplasmatota bacterium
CTAGTATACCATTACTAAAGTTTTTCGTGTCTATATATCTATACTAACACCATGTTTCTTTACTCAAAACTTTTTCAATTTCATTTAATAGCACTTCCTTATCAGGAATATAATAAGTATAAGTAGATGCAAAAACATGGTTTGATAATCCACCCAAAGCATACTCCATTGTAATTTCTTTTTTCCCTTTGCAAAGGATAATACCAATTGTTTCATTATCAAAGTCATCTTTTACTTCATTATTATAGTAATTGACATACATATTCATTTGACCAATATATTCTGGTTTCATATCATCCATTTTTAAATCTATTAAAACATAAGATTTTAAAATCTTATTATAAAATACCAAATCAACATAATAATGAGTATTATTATCTAATGTAATTCTAAATTGATTTCCAACATACATAAATCCTTTTCCTAATTCCATTAAAAAATGAGATAAATGACTTATTAAATTTTTTTCTAAATCATTTTCTAATAATTTTTTATTTTCTGGAATTCCTAGAAATTCAAAAACATAGGGTTCTCTTAATATATCAGTTGGATTTTTTATTTCTTGTCCATGGTGCGCTAATTCATATAATTTTTTCTTATTAGTATTTCCTTTTGATAATAATATTCTTTGAAATAAAGAAGAATCTATTTGTCTTTTTAATTCACGTTTAGACCATTTTGAATGTATACATTCTTTTTCATAAAATGCTCTTTCATTCTCATCTTCTATATAAATCAAATAACAATAATGACTCCAACTCAAATTGCCAGCCAGTGGTTGGCAGTTTTTATATTTACAATAAAACAACCTCATATTTTGTAATCCAGTTCTACTAAATCCACTTCCAAATCTGTCAGTTAACTTTTTGGATAATTGTTTCAATAGCTCTTTTCCATACTCTGCTCGAATATTTCCGTTTTGTTCATTTTCTACAATTACCTTGCCAATTAAGAAATACGTATCTACTAAGGTATGATTAATTTGATATACCATTTTCTCCTTATTATTTTTTATAATTGCTGATATTTGATTATATAAATCATTTAATACTTCCTCGTTTTTTTCTAATAACATGTTTACCTCCTATTATGAAGTTTCATTTGACCCTCACTTATATCATATTTCAAAACTTTTAGAAATCCTTAAAATACAAAAAAACCAAACATTATAGTCTGATTTTTTCTAAAAAGCTATCTCGCCACTTAAAATATCTTTCAAATATCGTAAATAAAGGTCAATAAAATTCGCTTTTTTGATATCTTCATTTACTGTTACAGAAATTTTTCTTATAACATTGGAATCTTCTTTAATATCTAAAGAACCAACCACATCTCCTTTTTTTATTGGAGCTTTTATTTTACCTAAATGCAATTCATAAGTTGCTGTTTTCTTTTCTTCCGTTTTTTTATGTAATAAAGAAACGTTTTCTGATGGAACTACTGTAATATATTTACTTTTTCCTTTTTCTATTTCTACTTTTCCAAGTTCACTTTTTGTTGAAAGTAAATTTTCTACTTCATATTGAGAAAATGCATAATCAAGCATCTCAGTCGTCTCTTTTTGTCTAATCTTACTATCTTCTTCTCCCATAACAACTGTTATAATTCTCATACCATCTTTTTTGGCTGTTGCGGTTAAACAATAACCCGCTTCTTTTGTATAACCAGTTTTAAGTCCATCCACACCTTTATAGAAACGAACGAGTTTATTTGTATTAACCAACCATAATTCTCGATTTGTTCCTTTTCTTAAATAATCTTCATAAATAGAAGTATACTCTAAAATCTCTTCATGTTTTACAAGCTCTTTTGCTATCACACTCATATCATAAGCACTAGAATAATGGTTGGCCTCTTCTAACCCATGTGGATTTTTAAAATTGGTATTTTTAAGACCCAATTCCTTTGCTCTTTTATTCATCATAGAAACAAAATTATCCTCTGTCCCTGCTATTTTTTCAGCCATTGCTACTACCGCATCATTTCCACTTGCAACTGCAATTCCTTTAAATAAATCTTTCACACTCATCTGTTCATTGGTTTCAAGTAAAATCTGACTTCCTCCCATTCCAGATGCATTTTCTGAAACAGTTACCATATCATCCCATTTAATCATGCCTTTATCAATGCTTTCTACAATGAGTAACATCGACATCATCTTAGTCATAGAAGCAGGAGCTAACTTTTCGTGTGCATTTTTTTCAAATAAAATGGTCCCTGTACTAGCTTCTATCATAATTGCCGATTTTGCATTTGGAGCCAAAGCAACTTCATCTGCTCTTACTTGATAAACTGGTACTACTAATAAAAACATACATAAAAGAATTAACTTTTTCATGTTCCACCTCTATTTAAAACTATGAAGCAAAATAAAAAATATGTATTTTTTTGTAGATAAAATAAAATATATGAACCTATTTTAATTACTAAAATGTAAGTATATTTTATTTGTACTTTTCTTCTAATCTATAGTATAATGAAAATGGTGAAGCATATGACACAAAAGAAGCTAAAAATTAGATATGACCGCATTATTATTCTTGTAGCTATTATTATAGCAGTTTTTGTTGGGATATTTGGAATAACAAGAGACATTAAACTAAAAAATACCAATGAATACAAATTAGAAAAAATCGGTTATAAAAAAGATGATGTAAAAATAATTTTAGAATCCACCAAAGAGAAAGAACTAAAAACAATTTTAAAAAGAGAGTATCATGAAGCAATTCCTAAATTATTAAAAGAACAATATTTTCAATTTGACCAATTAGAACGTTATCTATCTTATATTGACTCCAAAGAAAAAATCAAAGAGAGTGTTACAACAGAATATGCGGTTAGTATTGTAAATGCGAATGCAGATTATGAATTTTATACAAATACAGAAAAAGCAGATACAAAAAAAGACCTACTCCTTTTGGTCAACAAGCATTATGCATTAGAAAAAGATTATAAGCCAGAAGATTTGGTACCATGTTCTGCAATCTATGCTTATGATAATAATAGTTTAAGAGAAGAAGCTTATAGTGCTTTCATTCGATTATTCAATGCTGCTAAAAAAGAAGGATATACCATTGTCATTAATTCTTCTTACCGAGATTATGAATGGCAAGACAATTTATACCAGGGATATAAAAAAACAAATGGAAAAAAATTTGCTGATGAATATGCTGCTCATGCAGGTCACTCTGAACATCAAACAGGTTTAGCAATCGATGTTTCCTCTTTTTCTAAACCAATGGCTAATTTTGAAGAAACAGAAGAATTTACTTGGATGAGTAAAAATGCGCATAAATATGGTTTTATTTTACGATATCCAAAAGGAGAAGAAAATGAAGCTATCACAGGCTATAAATATGAATCATGGCATTATCGTTATGTTGGAATTGATATAGCTACTGAAATTTATGAAAAAGGTATTACATTTGACGAATATTATGATTATTATTTGAAATAGGGAATTCCCTATTTTTTTTATTTGGCGTATAATGATAAAAGGTGATAATATGAAAAATAAGAAAAATATAGTGATAATCAGTATCGTAGTATTAATCTTAGTATTAGGTTTTATATTTCTAACAAAAAAATCGCTTACTTCTAAGTTTAAAAACTTTTCTGAAACAGAAATTAAATGGATACAAACACTTTCAAAGCAAGACCAAGATTATTTTTTAAAAAAGGAAAATCTACATCCTTTAATCAAACAGAAAAGTTTTCAAGCTTCTAAATTCGCTCAATATTTAAATTTTTATAAAACAAATGAAACATTAGACTTCAACGTTTTAATTATGATTGTAAACCATAATTTGCAAGATGAAAACATTGAAATTACAGAACAAATTATGGATTTTTTTGAAGATAAGAATTTTGAGCCAAGCAGATTAAAAAGATATATTGCTTATAAATCCGAAAATCCTTCTATTGAAATCAGCAAAGTCATTTCTTTTGTCAATCAGGATATTGATACTGTTACAATGAAATATGATGAATCCATTGAAGAATTTTTTAGCGCTAAATATTTCATAAAAGAAAATTTAAGTCGCTACATGAAATATCAAGAAGAACATAATACAAAAGTGAATACAACGATTTCTTATGTGAACAGCAATTTAGATTATGATTATTATACAAATACAAAAAGTGCGGATTTAAAAAAAGATACTTTGATTTTAGTAAATAAATATTATGCTCTTGATAAAGATTATGAGCCAGATAACATGGTCCAAATTGAAGCAAAATATGGAGTTCAACAATACCTTCAAAAAGAAGCTTATGACGCATTTAAAAAAATGGCAGATGATGCAAAAAAAGAAGGCTTGACTCTTTATATTACATCTCCATATAGAAGCTATCAAACACAAAATAAATTATACAACAATTATAGTGCCAAAGATGGGAAAGAACTTGCAGATACCTACTCTGCTCGTCCTGGATATTCAGAACATCAAACTGGTCTTGCAGCTGATATTGTAAGTGGTCCTGGAAAATCACTTGCTTCATTTGAAAACACCAAAGAATTCAAATGGATAAAATCACATGCCCATTTATATGGATTTATTTTAAGATATCCAAAAGGAAAAGAAAAACTGACAGGATATCAATACGAACCTTGGCATTACCGCTACTTAGGAGTTGATACAGCCTCTAAAATTTACAGTTCAGGATTAACATACGAAGAATATTATGCTTATTATATTAAATAGGACTTGCTCCTATTTTTTTCTTTCTCGCATATAATATATTGGTGATTACTATGAATGAAAAAACATTTAAATATGCGATTTATATTGTCATTGTGATTTTAATTTTACTATTCTATACCAAAGATATCGATTTGTTTGGAAATAATTTTTATAAAAATATCAAACCAGTTGACAATCCTGACTCTTTTGTTGTCCTAGTCAATAAAACCTATCAATTAAATGAAAATTATGTTCCCAACGATTTAGAAACCATTTCTAATTTCTATGCATATGAAAATAAACAGCTTAGAAAAGATGCAAAAGATGCTTTTGAAGCTTTAAGTAAAGATGCTTCTATTTTAGGATATCGAATTATTGCGACTTCTACTTATAGAGATTTCCATTATCAGAAAAAACTATTTGAGGAATACACAGCTACCAAAGGAAAAGAATATGCCTTAGAATGTTCTGCAAAGCCTGGACATTCTGAACATCAAACAGGATTAGCTGTTGATGTAGCAGGTTCAAATGATGATTATGATGATTTCGAAAACTCTTTAGAATTTCCTTGGATGAAAGAAAATGCTCATCTATATGGGTTCATTTTAAGATATCCAAAAGGAAAAGAAAAAATTACTGGTTTTAAATATGAACCTTGGCATTATCGTTATGTAGGAACTGAAATCGCAAAAATCATTTATGAAGAAAATTTAACTTTAGAAGAATACTACGATAAATACTTATAAAAAAAATAAGCTTTCGCTTATTTATCTACACATTGACCTTCTCCTGGTTTCGCACCTTCCACATAAACTTTATCTAGTAAAGAACATGAGGACTTTGTCATAGAATCTTGCAAATAACCACCAAATAATTTTACAATACTAATGACTACAACACTAATGACTGCAATAATCAATAAATATTCAACCAATGCTTGACCTCTTTGATTCAATCCTTTCATACTTCTTTACCTCCCATTACTCTATATTAAGTTTATACTTTTTTAAGATATTTGTCAAATATTTTTTTCTATGTTATAGTAAACATGGTGATAATATGTCAACTAAAAATAATGCGATTATTTATTGTACTTCTTTCCATTCTCGCTTTCTAGGTCTTATGTTTCAAAAGACTGTCAAAAAACCACTTTGTTTTCCACATTGTAACAGTATTCATACCTTTTTTATGCGAATTCCCATCTTAGTAATTATTACCAATAAAAATCATGAAATTCTACTAAAAAAAGTTGTAAAACCTTGGAGAATTATAAAACCGGTTAAAAATGGATATTATACTTATGAATTTGATGCGAATTATCTTCCAAATATCCAAAATAATATTTTTAAATTTTCTTAATATAAGCATATTTAGAATCTTGATAGTTTTGATAACTAGTTAATAAATCTTGACATGATTTTGAAATCGCGTTTAATCTTACAATATTTCCATGATATTCACATAAAGGGATTACATATCTCTTTTTTGTTTTAAAGCTTTCTATCATATAAAGAGGATTCTCAGGGATAGTTTCACTCCTTTCAATCTGTGTTAATTGATTAAAAGTATCCCATAAAGAACTCCACTCACTTTGTTTAATCACTCTTATAATATCTTCTTCGCTTAAATGATAGAAATCTTCCACATTTATCAATCCATTTTGAACTAAACCCTTTAATACATCAGCAATTAATTGCATCATTAATTTATCTTCATTTTGTTGTAATACAATGCTATATGTATAAGCACCTTTATAAAAATACTCCGCTGCTTCTACGGAAGAAAATCCAATCTCTGTTTTTCCACTTTCATTCATCATAGGTTTCATGTTATCATATACTTTTTTTACATCCGATAATTCCCATGTCTGTAACCAAATTAAATTCGTGTGCAAAACACCATCTAATCGGTCTACACAAATTCCAGGGCGCTCAATATCAACAACTGAATATTGTGTGATTGGAATCATATCAGTGACAAAAATTCCATCCTCTTTTAAACAAGATAATAATGCTCTAGAAGATAGTAAAATATCTTTCAAATCCAATTCAGCACTTTCCTGTTTTTCATAATCACCTTTTACATAGTCAATACAATGACTAAAAACAGGCATTTCTAAATCATGTA
Source organism: uncultured Mycoplasmatota bacterium (assembly GCA_947643405.1). Lineage (GTDB taxonomy): Bacteria > Bacillota_I > Bacilli_A > RF39 > UBA660 > MGBC102946. Next base: position 6,810 of record CANRVY010000003.1, read on the forward strand.
ACAAAGCTGCTATTGTTTGTTTTTTAGAATGGGTAAAATGCCACGTCATTAACGCACTCACAATAGAATGGTCATATCTTGAATAGCGATATCTAACAGGAAATAATTTTGTATAATCAGCTCCACAAAATTGTCCTCTTGTCTTTAATTTTTGCATAATTCCCAAAGCCAAATACTTATCAATAAAATATGGATAATCTTCTGATAACAACCTTTGATATTTTTCTAATTCTGTCATAAAATCCTTTCTACCCTTTTTTATTCTTTATATTCAAACTCTAAATCCAAAATACGAATGGTATCTCCTTCTAATGCTCCTAATTTTCTAAGTTCTTCATCAATTCCCATTTTACGAAGCTTTGTCGCAAAACGAAGTGCTGACTCATCTGTATTAAATTTGGTCATACGAAGCAATTTCTCTACTTTTTCTCCTCTTACTATCCAAACTCCATTTCCTGCGTTTTCAATTGAAAATGGTTTTTCTTCTTTGAATTTATATAAAACATGACTTTCAAATTTATTTTCTTCATAAAGAGGTTGTTTTGGAATTGTTTCTAATAAATCAGCTAACGCAATAAGTACACTATCAATGTCCTTGTTCATAAGTGCTGAAATTGGATAAATAGGAACATTTATCTGTTTCATAAAACGTTTTAAATTCTCTTCTGCTCCTTCTACATCCATTTTATTGGCAATCACAATTCGTGGTTTTTCCATCATTTTTTCATGAAAGCTTTGCAATTCCTTATTAATAATTTGATAATCTTCAATTGGGTCTCTACCTTCTACAGAACCCATATCTACAATATGAGCAATAATTCTTGTTCTTTCAATATGCTTTAAAAAACGGTCTCCAAGTCCTTCTCCTAAAGAGGCCCCTTCAATTAACCCAGGAAGGTCAGCAACGACAAAACTTCTGCCATCCTTCGTTTTTACAACCCCTAGATTTGGTTTTAAAGTCGTAAAATGATACTCTGCTATTTTAGGACGAGCTGCAGAAATCTTAGAAATAAATGTGGATTTCCCTACACTAGGAAGACCTACTAACCCAACATCTGCAAGCAATTTTAATTCTACCTTTACTTTTCTTTGTTCTCCTGGTTCTCCATTTTCTGCAAAAGATGGCGCTGGATTAGAGCGAGTCGCAAATGCAATATTTCCTCTTCCACCACGGCCACCTTTGGCAATAATTGCACGCTCATTTTTCTGAGTCAAATCTGCAACCACAAACCCAGTTTCTAAGTCAGTTACTACAGTTCCTGGAGGTACTTTAATAACAATATCTGCTGCTCCCGCTCCATGTTTTCCTTTTCCTTCTCCATTCTCACCCTTAGTTCCTTTGATTAATCTTTTATAACGTAAATCTAGTAATGTATTTAATCCTTCATCCACTTCAAAAATGATGTCAGAACCTTTTCCACCATTTCCTCCATAAGGGCCTCCCATTTCCACATATTTTTCACGGCGAAAAGCCATACAGCCATCTCCACCATTTCCAGCTAATAATTCTAATATGACTTCATCTACAAACATACTTTTCGCCTCCAATGCTATTATTATACACTAAAAAACATAAAAAAAATAGCTATCAAAATGATAAACTACTTCTTATTTCCTAATAAGGTTATCACAATTAAAACAATAATGACAACCACTAATCCTATGATAACATAATTCAAATTTGTCGCATTATTTGCATTTCCCGCAATAGCACCAACCTGCACTGTTAACGACTCTACTTGGCTATCTAATATTTTTAAAGCCTCTCCTTGAAACATCTCTAACTTCATATGCAAGTTCCTCCTCTACTATAGAAAACTTATAATTGTAACTACCAAATTATATAGCATTTTTGTCCCAATTGGTACCATAATATTATCCTTTTTATAATAACTAAACGCTAAAACTGCATTTAAGAATATATAAGGCAAAGTTCCTAACAAAGTCTCCAATGTAATTTTAGAAAATGCAATATTAAAGTAACCAAAGAAAATAGAACTTACAAAAATAAATATCCAAGGCTTCTCTATTACTTGGCGAATTGTTTTCTGAAATACAATCACTTCAACAATTGGATAATAAACAGTTACCATCAGTAAAATCCAAATTGGCGATTTTTCAAACTGTACTAATAAGTCAGCTTCATTTTCTATTACACCAACATCAAATACATATTTCAAAATAGAATTACAAATCAAAACTCCAATAAAAAGAATGGCAGTATATTTTAAAATAGATACTATTTTTTTCTTATCTTTACAAAATTTTATCCAATTTTCTTTTAGTGGCTTATAATAAATTGCCACCAAAATTCCAACTAAAATAGCATATCCAACTACATTATAAATAAACATTCCAAGTGTTACTGATGTTCCTCCACCAAATGTTTCCCAAAAAGCTTTTAATACAGTTGGCCAAAAAAAGTAAAGCAAAATAACACTAATACTAATCAAACAGTTTTTTCCCAAATCTGTTTTATTCATACACTCACCTCACATATGATATTTTTATTATATCAAATAGAATAACAATTCTAAAATGATTCAAAAAATTTTTTTGCTATTTGACGTAAAGAAAAAACTCTTAGATAGAAACCACCATCTAAAAGTTTTCCCAATATGATGTATTAACAATAAAGTAAAAACTCAACTACCCCCAGATTAAAAGACCTCTTAACCATTTCCACATAGGTTTAGCCTCCCTTCATTATTATACAACTAAAGTATATCATTTAAAAAACCAAAAAGCAACGGCTTCTTGGTTTCTCTTTACATCCTATCTATTTGGATAAACACTTACTTGCTTTTTACTTCTGCCAACACGTTCAAATTTTACATATCCATCTACTTTTGCATAAACAGTATCATCACTACCAATACCTACATTGTTTCCTGGATACACTTTTGTTCCTCTTTGACGATAAAGAATTGAACCACCAGTTACAAATTCTCCATCTGCCGCTTTTGCGCCTAATCTTTTCGCAATGGAATCACGACCGTTTTTTGTTGAACCTTGACCTTTTTTATGGGCAAATAATTGTATATTTAATTGCATTAACTTTTCCACTCAGAACACCTCCTCTTATGAAATTTTTATATATTTAGAGTATTCCTTCTCTAATTCTTTTAATAATTCTACCATATTTAAAATTAAAGTATCAGTAATGGAAGTATGTTTTATAATATCAATGATAACCATTCCATCTTTCTCTTCATAAGTAATAGAATCTTCATCTATTCTTATTACTGCATTGATTGTTGTTGTAACAATACTAGATACAGATGCACAAACAATATCTTTTCCTGCTTCTTCATATCCAGCATGACCAAACACTTTAATCTTATCTTTTGCTACCGTTACTTTTATCATAATTATTTAGATTTAATTGTTTTAATTTCTACCTTTGTATATGGTTGACGGTGACCTTGAGTTTTATGGTAATTTTTCTTTGCATTATATTTATACACTTTTATTTTTTTACTTTTACCATGTTTTAAAATTTCACCAGTTACCTCTACATTTGATAAATATGGATGTCCAACAACACCATTTGCCATTAATACTTTGTCAAATTTGATTTTTGAACCACTTTCTTCATCAATTTTTTCAATGTAAAGTACAGTTCCTTCTTCAACATAGTATTGTTTTCCACCAGTTTCAATTACTGCTTTCATTTTTAACCTCCTAACATTTTCTAAGACTCGCCTTTAAGGTACACAATGTGTTTAAAACCTATCTCAGTGCGGTTGTAGAGTGAGGCTCTACACATTTATAGATTTTACCACGCTTTCCCTTTAAAGTCAAACATTTTTTGTAAGTAAGTCTCTTCACTTACAAAGTGACCCTTTTGATAAAATAGATGTTTGGTATCTCGCTTCATTTTTTTGATATTTCCATCATGAATGACTTTACGTTTAGAAAAAATAAATCGATATAATATTCGTTCCAACAGAAATTTTCTAAAACAAAAATTCCTAGTTTGAAAAAATTCTACCATGTCCATAAATAAAGTTATCAAAATTAAAAGAAATACCAAAGAAAATCCAAATTGGAACAATAAAAGCGGAAGCATTAAAATGGATATATAAAATAGAAAATAAAAACTTCGCCAATAAGAGAAAAAATATTGATAAAAGAGCATCACTATTTTAGAACCATCCAAAGGAATAATTGGGAGTAAATTAAAATAGAGCAAACAATAATGAAATTCTTTAAAATGATTCCAATTTAAACCAGAAAAAAGATGATAAAAAAATAGTTGAAAAATAGGCCCCGCTAATACAATCATCATTTCTTCTTTGATTGGTTTATTTAAATGTTCTTCAAATAATGTAAGTGCTCCAAATGGATAAAGTTTTACTTTTTCTATATGCCACTTAAAATAAAGTGCCATCAAAATATGTCCCAGTTCATGGAAAAGTAAAATTGCCATAAAAAGTGTAAAACTTTTAAAATTTCCTGTAATAAGTGTGAAAAAAGAAACGACATAAAAAAAGGGGTGAACTTCTACCCTACATACATTCTTGATAATTAAGAACCTTACCTTCCTTTTTAAATACTAAAAATAAATTATTTTTTTCTACTTCACCAAGTAGACTTCCTTCTTCTACATAATCATATAATTTTACATTGATTTCTTTTAATCCACCATACCATAAATCGGTTCCATTCATTTGTTCCACAATGACTGTTTTTCCATATCCTTCTTTTTCTCCAATAAAAACAACTAGACCACTATTTTTAACAGGAACCAAATAATGCTCATCCACTGTAAGTTTTACCCCATCTTTATAGGCTTCTTCTTTTTTAAACACAAGTTGTTCTTTAAAGGTTGCTTTTACTGGTTCTTTCAAATATTCAGAAAAAGGAATCGGACTTCCAAATAATTTTTGATAGACATTATTTACATAAGCAAAAGTAAAATTGGTATCATAAACTTGTTCATAAAAAACTTTTTTAAAGTCTTTAGACTGTTTTAGACCAATCAGAATCCCTAGCGTTAATAAAATTGTAATAAAAAATTTTATTATAATAACTGTTCCAATATTTTTTGATTCTTTTTTGGGTTCTAAATTTCTACTACGTTTTAATTTCATTTCTTTTTTTATTTCTTCTGGAGTCATGGTATCACCTAAAAAAGTATATGTTTTTTTGCGCATGATTAGAATATCTTTTTTAGAGCATATTAGAAATGGTGATTTCTATGAAAATAAGACTTGGATATGTGGCAATTGCGAAAACAATAGATGACATTAGTTATAATCACACCATTACTTATACTCATTACTCAAAACTTCAGGAAGAAGAACAATCAGCAAAATTGAAAAACATTATTCATACAAATTTAGACAATCTATTGGAAGTTTTAAAATACAATCTTCAAAATAAAATTTTCTTTTTTAGATTCAGTCACAATTTAATTCCTTTAGCTACACATAAAGAAGTCCATTTTGACTACATCACACCTTTTTTAGAACAATGGCAAAAAATTGGCAATTTTATCAAGAAACATAACATGAGAATAGATTCTCATCCTGACCAATTCTGCGTATTAAATAGTGTCAATCAGGATATTGTAGAACAAAGTATCAAAATGTTAAAGTTTCAATACGACATTTATCAAGCAATAGGCATTGAAGGACATGTGGTATTACATATTGGAAGCAGCACTCTTAATAAGGAAAGTGCAATGAAACGGTTTCATGATACTTATAAAATGCTTCCTAAAGAAATTCAAAAAATGATTCTACTTGAAAACGATGATAAAACTTTTACAGCCGAAGAAACTTTAAAATTATGTGAATTACTCCACATTCCTATGGTTTTAGATTATCATCATCATCTTTGCAATCATGAAAAAAAAGATATAAAACCAATTTTAGAACGTATTTTAAATACATGGAAAGATACATCTTTATCTCCTAAAATGCATTTTTCTTCTCCAAAAAGTCAAAAAGAAAAAAGAGCACACAATATAATTATTGATGCTCACAAATTCATTTCCTTTTTGAAAATCCTTTCCATTTATAATACCAATGTTGATATTATGTTAGAATGTAAAGGCAAAGATGAATCTTTATTTCGTTTATCTAGACAGCTTCGTTTTTATACAAAGTATAAATTCATAAATCAATCTACTTTTATCATAAATCCAAAATTATAAATTTGCGCATACCGAATAAAATGTGTTATAATGTAATTATGAGAGAACTCTCATAAAAAAACGGAGATACTTAATTATGAAATTAAGTACTGTCCTATCTTTTTTAATAGAACAAGCACGTTGTTTCAAGGTTGGTGCTTGTTTTTGTTTGACCAAAATCCCCTGATAATTTTTAGTTATTTGTTAAGACAAATAATACTAAAATAAATACTAAGACAACTTCTATAAAATTGATTACAATCAATGTTGATATGACATTATCTTTTCTCATATTATCAAGCCCCTCCTAGAAGGACAGCACAACGCAATTAAGTACTCCAGTTTATTATTATAACTATTAGAATGTAATATGTAAATATATTTTCATAAACTTTCAAACATTGTATTTTTGACTGATAAAAACCTATAAAATTATTCAATCATGAAATAGATTCCCTATTTTTCATTGTGTTTTATAACAGAATCTCTATTTCTAAATTCATTATTTTACATTTATTAAAAAGTCAGTTGTACAATAAACTAGATATATGTTATAATGTAACTATGAGAGAACTCTCATAAAAAAACGGAGATACTTAATTATGAAATTAAGTACTGTCCTATCTTTTTTAATAGAACAAGCACGTTGTTTCAAGGTTGGTGCTTGTTTTTGTTTGACCAAAATCCCCTGATAATTTTTAGTTATTTGTTAAGACAAATAATACTAAAATAAATACTAAGACAACTTCTATAAAATTGATTACAATCAATGTTGATATGACATTATCTTTTCTCATATTATCAAGCCCCTCCTAGAAGGACAGCACAACGCAATTAAGTACTCCAGTTTATTATTATAACTATTAGAATGTAATATGTAAATATATTTTCATAAACTTTCAAACATTGTATTTTTGATACAAAAAAAGCGCTAATAATCCATTTTTATTAGCACTTTTTTCTTTTTTATAAATATAATTTTCTTTAATCTTTTAACATAACGCTTTGATTAATCACCATGGTACTATAAAGAAATAAAACATCTTGGTCTTCAAATGTAATGACTTCATTTAATTTAGAAGCTCCCATATATCGTAAATCAATGAGCGTAATTTTAGAATAACTCTCTATTAATAATGGCGTTAAACTACTAGCAAAGGAATCCCTAAATATCACCAGTTCTCTTCCACTTTTATTTTTTTCATTTTGAATTGTTATAAAAGGTGTCGAACCAGATAAAAATACATTATAAGAATCCATTTTCCCAAGTTCTTTTAGATTATATACTTCATGGAAAGATAAATTTGTTTTATTTTCTACAAAGGCTTGACTAATTACTTCATTTGTCAAATATGTTAATGTTTCTCCTTTTCCTCCAATTGCTGCTTGTCCATAGTAAACTCCATAAAAAGGTTTATACTCTTGAAATTCATATTGATGATTAGAAACATTCCCAATCATTGTTTCTTCTAATCTACGTGCTACTGGAATAATTTTCTCTTGTTTCCAATGTGTATCTGTATCATAATAATGTTCTAAAGAAAGTAAGTCGCGCACTTCTATATAAGAAAGTTCTTTCATATTTTCTCTTACCAGTTTATATAAGTTCTCATAATCCATTTTAAGATGCTCATCTTCTACATAATAATTTTTATCTGGAATTACCATATAATAAACATTCATTCCTTGCAAATATTTATCATAAATCTGATTTACTTTCTTTGTAAAAAGTTTTACATTTGTCTCTTTTAATGGATATTCTATTTTAAATATCTTATTATTTTTTATATAAATTCCATTATTGTCTAACTTTTGAAACATAGAATATTCTACATTTGCTTTTAAACTTCGGAAGGTATTCCGAAATGGAAATTGGTCTAACGTATATGTTTCTAATTCTTTGAATGCACTTCCATCTAATACAGTAGAAATCGTTATCTCTGGAAACTGTTTTAGATGCCTGCGTTCTTCAAACGATAGTTCTTCATCCTTCATGATAAAATTGAAAAGAAAGAATCCATAAATGATACTTAAAAATAAAACAATTGTTACTTTTTCTTTCATATTTTCACCTAAAATCTAAAATACAAAAATGGATTAAAAGAACTATCTATTAAAAAGGCAGTCACAATCAGTAAAAGTGCAACATAATAAAATGGTTCTATTCCATTTAAGAATAGATTCAATCCTTTCCTTTGTTTTAATTTATGAAACATATTGGTTAATATCGGAGTAGAAGCAATGAGTGCAATTACTAGAATTACAATATAACTTCTTATATAATAACCAGTTTCTTCTGTTAAAAGTGGCAAGCCTCCTAATCCAAACATGTTTTTAAAAAATGATATCCCATCATTGATTGAATTTACATTAAAAATAACAAAACTAATAAGTATGAAAAATACAGTATAGAAATGACCAAATATTCTATGTTTTTCTAAAAACTTTCCATATATTTTCTTTTCTAAAACCAAAAGTATCGCAAAATAAATTCCCCATATGATAAAATTCCAAGCTGCTCCATGCCAGAACCCAGTTAAAAACCACACTACAAGAATATTTCGAATCCACTTTCCATTCGAAACACGATTTCCACCTAATGGAATATAAACATAATCACGAAACCAGCTAGATAAAGAAATATGCCAACGTCTCCAAAAATCGGTTACTGATTTGGCTATCAAAGGATAGTTAAAATTTTCTAAGAAATGAAATCCAAACATATTTCCTAATCCAATTGCCATATCACTATATCCAGAAAAATCAAAATAAATTTGTAAAGTATAAGAAAGTGCAATGACCCAAAAGCCAACCATACTAGCTTCATTTGCTTCTAGTAAAATAACACTAAGTTCTCCTATCACATTGGCTAATAATACTTTTTTTGCTAAACCAATTACAAATCTTCGAATACCTCTTTCAAAATTAGTCATGGTATGTTTTCTAGATTGTAATTCCTCTGCTACATCTTTATATCGAACAATTGGACCTGCTACTAGTTGTGGAAACAAGCATACATAGGTCGCAAAATCCAAAAAATTTTTATTTGCTTTCACAGTTCCTCTATAAACATCAACTACATAGCTTAATGTTTGAAATGTAAAAAAGCTAATTCCTATTGGCATTACTACTTTTAATAAACCAAATTCGGTTTGAAATATTGTATTCGTATTGTCAATAAAAAAATCTACATATTTAAAATACCCCAATAATCCTAAGTTCATAGCTACAGTTATAACTAGAATAACTTTCTTATGATTGCTTTTTTCTACTACAATTCCTAATAGATAATTCATAAAACAAGAAAGTAATAAAACCCATATATGTAACTGTTCTCCATAAAAGTAAAAGAATAAACTAGAAATGAGTAATACTATATTTTTCCACTTATTTGGAACTATAAAATAACAAAATAATAAAAGTGGTAAAAAGTAATATAAAAATAAAATACTTGAAAATAACATAAGATACCCCTTTCAAGAAAAGCCTTCTTTTTAGAAGGCTTATTTTCCTAGTTCTTTAAAACTTTCACTTAATTTTTTTGCATAGTCATTATTCATAATTAACACAATGACATCACCAATGTTATCTACAATCACATTTTCATCTTCTACCCCAACGCAAATCCATTTTCTTGGGTCTACTTTTTCTTTAATATCTTTTTTCGCTTGTTCTATATCAGCACCTTTATTCATACGAACTAATACAATTGAATGTGCTGTTGAACCAACCATAGATTCAGATGCCAAAGCTTCTTTATAGTCTAATTCTTTTACCCCTAAATAATAAGATAAATTTTCTTCAGTAACTTCTTTATCTTCTAAAAACATAAAGTCTTCTTCTTCGTTAATACCAGCACCTTTATATAATTTTCTCATTAATTCTGGTAAGGTTCCTTCTAAATTCTTTTCTTTTTTCTCTCCACATCCAGTAATAGATAACATCATAACAAATGCCATCATTACTACTACAATTTTAGATAATTTTTTCATATTTTCCTCCCAATATTTTATCTTTCTATTTTTGATACAAGAAGTAAGAGTTTCCTTTTTTTACAATAATCGTATCTTTTTCTTCCCCTTGATAAATGATTACTTTTGTATTGTTATCATATACTGTATCTAAATATTTTCCCCCTGCTTTATTCTTCAAAACCCCTATTTCTTTATAACAGATATTCTGATAACAAAACTCATTTGACTCTTCCATTGCAGTTCTTGGTCCTATAGAAGTCGGATTAATTCCCACATCTTTTTTTTCAAAGCCATTTACAATTAAGAAACAGAAAACAAAACAAAGCGATACCATTCCTACCTTCCAAACATAATTGATAGAATATTTTGTTTTTGGTTTTCTAGAAAGGATATTTTCTAACATCTTATCTTTTTTATTCTTACTAGGCTCCACCTTATTTAAAGCTTGAATAAACATTTTATTCTTCATATTTTTCCCCCTCTAAGAGTTCACGCAAGTAACTTCTCCCCCTATGTAGATAAGACCTTACAGTTGCTTCTTTCATATGTAGAATATTTGCTATCTCACTAGTATGATATCCCTCATAATAATAACAATACAAAACAGTTTTATATTTTTTAGGAAGGCTTAGTAAGGTTTCTAAGGTTTCATCTTTCTTTTCATGAGTAGCAATATCAAATTCACCTACTGTGACTTTTTGTTTCCACCACTGTTTAACATTGTTTTTGCACATATTACTAGCAGTTACAATCAGCCATGCTTTTCTATGATTTTCATCTTTAAATAGAGGCCACGTAGTAAATAATTTTAGAAAAACATTTTGAACTACATCTTCTGTATCAGAATGATTCTTAAAATATAGAAAGCAAATTCGGTAAACCATATCTACATATTTTTGGTAAATTAAAATAAACTCTTCTTCTCTTTGTACCAAAGAGGCATGCATACATTCACTCCTCTCACATATAAAACAATTGAATATTCAAAAATGTTGCACGAAAAAGAAAAAAATTATTCATTTTTTTCATCTAATACACTTTCATAAATTTCAATGAGTTTTTTTCCTATTAATTTTAAATCTCTTTCTTTTGCTACTTCGTATCCTGCTTCTACCAAAGATGGCAGTTTTCCTTCTAATATTCCTCTTATTTTTTCTTCAAATTCATCAATATCTTTTGCTTTATAAACATTTTTTCCATCTTCTAACCATTCAGAAAATACAGGAATATCCCTGATTAAAGATGGAATCTTAGCTGCACAAGCTTCAATGATAGGAATACCTTCTGTTTCTTCTAAAGTTGGAAATAGATACAAATCAGCTCCAGATAAAGCATCTCTTATCATCGTAGATTCTACATATCCTGCAAAGTGCAAATTCGGTAATTGTGTATTGACTGCTTTTCTAATTTTTAATGGACTTGCTGATAAAGGACTATATCCAAACCAAATAAATTTATATTCAGGAAGTCGTTTGGCTAATTCTACAAAGTCCAAGATTCCTTTTCGCTCTATGTAAAGACCAATACCAACAATTACTTTTTCATGTTCTTGGTATCCATAAAATTCTCTAAAAGCTTGTCCTTTTTTATTATCATGTTCAAAAAAACTTACATCAATTCCATTCGATAACGCAACAATTGGAGCGTCTATGGTTCCATAACTTTCTAACAAGCGTTTAGAATAAGGAGTTGGAGTAATAATTTTATCTCCTAAATTATAACATTTGGTAATCCACCATTTAAAAATAGGTGCCATTTGATTTGAAAAAAGAAATGAATTTTTAAAATCTTCTTCTGTTGAATGTGCATGATAAACCACTTTTTTCCCAGCATCTTTTGCTTTTTTGGCAAGCGCAAAAGAGTTCGGACCATAAAAATTAATATGTACAATATCATAAGTATCATTTGAATCTGTTGTATGGTCAATATGGTTTTCTTCTAACGCTTTTAATTGATGCTTAATTGCTTTTCCTAGTCCAGATTTTTCTATTTGCTTTAACCCCTCTGTATAAAGTAATACTTTCATAGAGACCTCCCTTTTATCTAAATATAAGGATAACATAAACTTGTTATCGTTGCAAGAAACTTATCGATTCCTTACTTCTTCTTTTAAAAGTTCTAATTGCTTTTTAAATGCGGATGGCAAAGCATACTGTTTTAACAAAGTAGTTACTGAAATCCAATCATTCTTATCTTCTGCTTCTTCTATATATACAATATAATTGGTCATTTGCCATATTTTATGAGTAAAAATATGTTTTGATGATTCCATCTCTAAAATTCTTAAAACTGTATATCCTTTTTCTTTTAAATATTTTAAAGCTTCTTCTACATTTAATTTTTGATTGACATTTGGAAATTCATATAAAGATGCAAGTAAACCTTTGCTTGGTCTTTTATGAATGGCCACTTTGTTATAGTTTAACAAAATGAACACAGTATATTCTTCCATTACTTTTTCTTTTTTAGAATCTTTTATAGGCAATTCTAACATAGTTCCTTCTTGAAAGGCTTTACACATTTCTTTCAAAGGACAAATATTACAATGTGGTTCTCCATTTGGAACACAGACTGTTGCCCCTAATTCCATCAAAGCTTGATTAAAAATTCCTGAATTTTCTGGCATACTTTCAGATAATTCTTGAAACAATTCTTTTTTTGTAGACAACTTACTAATATTTCTTTTGGAATTTTGAATTCTCATGATAACTCTAAAAACATTACCATCAATTGCTGGTACTTTTTCACAAAATGCAATAGAAGCAATTGCTCCTGCTGTATATTCTCCTATTCCAGGTAATTGAATGATTTCTTCATAAGTATTTGGCATTTTTCCTTGGTATTCATCAATAATCTTAACGGCTGCTTTTTTTAAATTTTTAGCTCTTGTATAATATCCTAAACCTTCCCAAAGCTTTAATAATCTTTCTTCTTCTACATTTGCTAAAGCATCTATATTTGGAAGTTCTTTCATAAATCGCTCATAATAAACTTTCACTGCTTCTACTCTAGTTTGCTGAAGCATAATTTCTGATATCCAAATATGATAAGGCAAAGTATCTTTCCTCCATGGCAAATCTCTTTTGCTTATTTGATACCAGTCACATAATGGTTTTACGATTCTTCGCATTCTTCTACCTCGATGGTGCTGCTATTTTTAGTCGCACTCATTTTTTCATACCAAAATAATTTCTTAGTAAATAAGGTAATTAAAAAGTGGAAAAACATAATACATGAAAAAAATAAAAATCCTGATACAAATATCCAAAATATCATTCTAGCTTTACCTGATAAATGACTGAATAATGAAGTTAGAAAAATAAAGTAATATGGAGCTGGTAATAAAAACAAATACAAAATTCCATATCGAATAAAATACTGATACCAACACGGAACTTCATCATTTATGGTTACTATTTTAATATTCATCCATTTTTTTCCATAGGTATATCCATTTCGTATGATTGGTACGATCATAAAAATAACAATAATAGAAAAGAGATACTGCAAGAATAAATTATCTACCCCTAACATTGCAAACAAAACTGTCACCAAACTTACTAAAAATAAGTCTATCCAAACTGCCATACCTCTTCTAAAAACGGAAATTCTTTTTCCTTTCATATAAGAAAGGGCATCTAATTTCTCTCGTTTTGGCAAAAAATGGCTAAAAATTGGTGTTACTCCATAACCAATTATACCTCCTAAGGTATTTAAAAATAAGTCATCAACATCAAATAATCGATAAGGTCTAGGATAAATACCATATAGTCCTGATAACTGTGTGAGTTCAAAAAAAAGCGTTAATAAAAAGGTAAAGAAAAATGTTTTCTTAAAAGAACAATTAAAATAGTATCTTAAATAAATTCCAAATGGAAGTGTTAATAAAATATTATAGAAAGCTTGATAGAAATAAGGCTCTTTTATAACTTCTAAATAGGTACTAGGATCATTCCATATAAAACTGCTCTGAAGTATAAAATCTCTAATAAAAGCGAATGGTACTAACTGAACCCATTCTGTTGTCATATTTTCTACAACTTCTATAGAAGGAAGTGGCAAAATAACTAAAAAATAAATACAAGTTAAATATAAAATAAAGGAATATACAATAGCTACTCTAAGAAATAAAACAGATCCATACTTATGATATTGATGAAAAATATAAGGAAGTGTAAAAAGAAATGCAATTAATGGAAATGTAAGCAACGCAAATCGTATGGGTTCTATATAAGCTGACATTTTTATACCTCCTTCACTTTATTTATTATAACATAGAACAGTATAAAAAAAAGATTTATTACTGATTTGTAAGAATTTAGAAACTATCAAAGTCTAAGAATATACGTATGAATAAAAGAAAACAAACAGGTTGTTTTAAGAAAAGTGCAAACAACATCAAAATAATACAGACAATCTTTTCTTGTTCTTTTGAAAACTTATTCATTGTAAGTGCTAAAACAAATGAACAGATAGCAAGTGCTATTCCAATTGGAGCTTCAAAAATATTCATACTAATTTGACTAAAATAAGTTGCAAAAGCAATTATTCCTATCATGAAATATAACCATCCAGAAAAATTCATTTCACAAATATATTTTTCTTTTTTAGAAAAAAAACTTATGATTACTAATAATAGTAAACATATATAAACCATCCAAAGAGAACATTCATTTCGGTTCCACATAAAAAATAAAATTATAAATTCAAAAAATAATAATATTATATAATACCAATCAGAAATAATTTTGTTGTATTTTCTTCGGAAAAATATTTTTGTTGGTTCTACAAATAACCAAAGCACACTAAAAATTGTCCATAATGAGTTCCCCTCTCTATAAGGAAGTACAAATCCTAATATGGAACTACCAAGCAGAATGAATGCACTTAAAATAATGCCAAACAAATGCATATTAATCACCTTATTCATTATATCACACTAGCAATTTCCAATAAAATCAGTTATAATAAAATTATATAAGGAGGTCACAATATGAAAGAACACTTCAAAAAACATGAAATTGCTTATCTCATTATATTTAGTGCCTGTTGTCTTATTTTATCTACAGTTTTTATTTATTTAGGAACAGAAGCAAAAAAGAAAAATCGTTATACCAAAGAAGAAGCAATTGGAATTATGAAATTAAAGGCAGACCAACTTACCAGATTAATTGAAATCAGTTCATCAGATGACACTTGTAAAAAAAGTGAAGCTATTACTTTAACAAATAAAGAAATGGAAACATATGGATTTGATAAAAAACTTTATAAAAAAGTAGTTTACACATTAAAGTGTGATGACAAAAAACAAATTGTTTCGATTTCAATTACAGGAAAAGGTAGTCTCAGTGAATACCAACTCAAAAACTATGTTAGTAATCAAGTAAAAAAATAAAAACTTATCAAAAAAATATAAGTTTTTTTGATATAATAAAAAGCATTAGGTGATTGTATGCAAAGAATTAAATTAATCATTAAATTTAAAGAAAAATTTCTATGCGAAAAAATACATAATGAAATTGATTTTATTCATGTACCAAATTATTTTGATCAAAAGTCTTTCTCCAATATCAGCATTTTTATTACACTACTATTTTATGGACTTCTTGATACTAATTTCTATTCTAAAGCTAATTTTAAAAATGCTGAATGGGATAATTTATTTGAAATGGCTTTTGATCCAGACTCACTTTTTCAAATCGAAGAAAATACATTTTTATATGATATGGATTTTCAATTAAAAGAACACTCTCTTCCTATAGAAAGTACATTCAACCATTTGTTAACAAACCTAACCTTTATTTCTGAAACTGAAAATCAAATCCCAAGTTCTTCTGAAAATAATGATATAGATGAAGAAACTCCTTATGGTTATCATAGTGCTGTCACATTCATTAATCCAAATGTATTATCATTAATAAAAAAATTAAAAGTTCCTAGAACAGATAAAGATGTTTTACTTATGTATTCAGGCGGAAAAGATAGTACATTAGCTGCTGTTAGACTTGTAAAATTAGGATATAAAGTTCATTTTATACATTTCGATAATGGCCATATGCGTGACCAAAATAAACCATATATAACTTATCGAAAAACATTATCAAATATTGACGGCTATCATTTTCCATATCAATTTTCTTCCGTTAATATTGAAAAAGAATTTCAATCTTTATTTCATACATGGAAATCTACTTTGCAAAATGAAATAGGTCACGGAACAATTGACTCAGAAATACAATGCCTCTCTTGCAGAAGTGCAATGTATTTAAATGCTATTGCAATTGCACAACATTATGGTTATAAATATATTGCTGAAGGTGCCAGGATGAGTCAAAAGTTTTTAATTGAACAACCTGTAATGTTACAACGTTTTGAAGAACTTGCAGATAAATATGGAATTAAATTGCTCTTTCCTGTTCTAACGTTAGAAGATGATCAAAAGGAAATAGAAGAATTATTAAGTGCTGGTTTATCTGCAAAATCGTGGGAATCAAAATGTTTATTAGGAAAAAAAGCACAAGAAAAAACTTCTAAAGATGAGAGGGAAATATTAGCATATTATGATACACATATCAAGCCAGCTGCTAAACAAAAAATATATCAAATAACAATAAAAGAGAATTAGTTTTTAATTCTCTTTTATAAAACCTTCTTTTTTCAAAAATTCTATTGTTGCTGCTTTACTATTATGACCTTCTTGTTCACTTATATTATCCCCATTTTCAAGTATTAAAGTAAGTGGAGTTCCAAACGATTCTCGTTCTTTAAAATAAGATAGAGATCCCATTAAGTCATATGTTTCTCGTTTGGTCCAATCTGTTAAATTTACAAAATAAATAGTTAAATCATATTCTTTCGCAATTTCATTAATAACTGGTTTAAAAGCTGTACATGCGCCACATCCTGTTTGTCCCAATACAACAATTGCTTTTTCTTTTGAATTATAAATTTCTTCATATTTATCATAATCAATAAATGTTAAATATTCATAATCATCTGTACTACCAGTAGAATTATTTGATGATGCTTCAGAACTAGATATATAAACCTCATTCTCTCCTATAATTCCATTTTTCTGAAGTGTTGAAAATAAACCAGACTCTGATAAATATCCTTGTACTTCTTCATATTTTTCTCCATTTTCTATAAATGCCATATATGGAGTTCCAATATTTTCTAAACTTTTCCCTACTTTTTCTAAAACACTTTCTAAAGTATTAGTATTCATAGTTGCCGCATCAATATAATAATAAGTAAATCCATAAGCTTCACTTAAGTATTTCATGTATGGAGTAAATTCACTACATACTCCACAACTAGAACTACCAATAAATAAAACTTTCTTCCCCTCTCCTTCAAAAGCCTTCTCATAATCTGTTGAATATTTTCCAGTATATGTATTTGTGTCTGTATTTCCAACACTATAATCATTTTGTTTACTAGAATTTTTTTGTAATACTCCTACTAGTATTAATAATAACAATAATCCTAATATTATTGAAACTGCAATAACAACTTTTTTATTTTCATTCATTTTTACACCTTCTCTATTTCATAATGATTATATACTGACTTTGTTTCAGCTGTCAATCCAATTCACAAAAATCTCATTCAAAAAAATATTAAAATATGATATACTATAAAAAGGAGGTATTTTTAAATGCAAAAATTTTGTGAGAATTGTGGTGCTGAACTAAAAGAAAACAGTGAAGTTTGTTTAGAATGTGGAAAATACGTTTCTAAAAAAGGAAACAATGGAAATACAAAAAATTATGATGAAAACAATAAATTAGCGCTTGCTGGATTTATCGTTTCTATGGTTTCTTTACTTATTAACTTTGCTGGTCTTGTAGGTCTAGCAGGCGCAATTCTATCTGGAACTGGACTTGTTCAAGTAAGCAAAGGCAATGGAAAAGGAAAAGGAATGGCTATCGCAGGATTAATTATCGGTATCTTTAGTATACTATATGGAATTTATAGTATTATTAATTTGGCCGATACGCTTAGTGAACTTGCAATATTCTTTTAAAAAATGATATTTGACTATCATTTTTTTCTTACCTAAAAACTGTTTTCTTTTAATACATCTACAATGTTATCTTTTTTTAAATTTCTAGTTGCGTAAAACATAGAAGCAAATACAACTATCATTATAACAATTACTGTAACGATGATATAATTTGTTGGAAATGGCATTTTTGGATTTGGATTATTTGGAATAATATTTTGAATTTTATAAAATAACCAAATAATAAATAATGAAAACGAAATTCCATATACTAAAGATTTTATCCCAAATAACAAACTTTCAAAGAAAATCATTTTTCGGAATCCTTTTGGTGTCATCCCAATGCTTCGTAGCATTGCAAATTCATTTTTTCTAAGTTGCATACTAGTATAAATCGTGTTAAAGACACTTGTAATTGCAATCATTAAAATAAAGCCAATTACAAAATAAAGTAAAAATCGATATAGAAATATATGTTGCCTTACTAAATAAATTTCATAAGGCTCATTATAATACTCAATATAAAGGTCAGAATATTTAGAGACTATCTTTTCCATGTTCTTTTCTATTTTATAATAATTTTTGGTATCTAATTCAATGAAATATATAGGGGAATAATTTTTAAAATCAAATGCCGATTCTTTTAAATAAGCTTGATACATATCTGCAGAAATTATGATTTGCACTTTAGAAGAATAAGTTTCATATCCATCTGGTAAAATTTTTGTTTCATAAAAATCTGTGATATTGGTAAATGGTATCGTTTTCCTATTTTGCAAACTAAACTCTCGCATATAAATAGATAACTGAAAGTTTAAATCCTTTAAGTTTTCAAATATTTTAGAAGATATCTGCTTTGTAATTTCATTTGGATTATCTTCATTTCCATATTCATTCAATACTGCATAATTAATAATAATTGGTTTTTCTTTATGATAACCAAGTTTTTTTAAATAAACATGATAATCCTCATTTTCCAATACTACAATGTCAGTTGCTAATCCAAATGGAGTTTCGGTCACTTCATAAGTAGGCGCAAATTGTGGGGTTACATCGCTCTCATAAAATCCTATTACTGGTTGATAATATTTGCGAGATTTTATTTTACACCCCTTTACTAAATCGTTATAAAAGCTTTCTATTTGTTCTTTTTTCCCCACTGCTCTCATTTCTATATTACGATGTTTATTTAATTCTTGGTCTCCTGTTGCATCTTTTAAATATGTATTAAAAAAACTAGAAAATGTAATAAATAATACAATACTAATAAATAAAGATAAAATTGTAATTCGGTATTTTTTCTTGTTTCGCTTGCTATTTTTATAAGCAATTTTAGATTCAAATCCAAATATTTTTCCGATTAAGAATCCTCCTTTTAAAGATCTTTTGTTACATTTAATATCTGTTGTTAACTGAATTGCTTCCATTGGTGTCATTTCAAAGACGCGCATAGCTGGAAAAAATGCTGATAGATAAATTGTTATAATAATAAATACAAGTGGCATTCCCAAAAATAATGGATAAATAGAAAAAGTATATTGATAAAAATTAATATCACGCATGACATAGTTAATAAACATAAGCAATAATTGCATCATTCCTAAGCTTAATAGAAAACCAATGGGAATTGCAATAATAGCAATAATAGTTGCTTCTATCATAACGGATAAAAACAATTGCCATCTAGTAGCTCCAATGCTAGATAAAATTCCTAACATTTTCTTTCTTTCCGTTACAGAAATAGCAAACGAGTTATAAATAACAATAATAGAAGCTATACCTAATACCGTTAAAAGTAACATCAAGCAGAGTATTAAGATGGCTAATTTTCCATAACTTCTAACAACACCATTTAATTCTAATAATGCTTCGTTGATGGTTTCGTGTTCATGAACTAATTTTCCACCAACTACATCGGATTTCAAACCAAGTTCATTTGATAATTCAAAAATATTATCTAAAGAACCACCCAAATTTTTTAATGTAACATAAAAATTTACTGTATCGTCTGCTTTTATGGAACCACTATTTATATACACAGTTTCTTTTACTCCATTATTGCTATAATAGTTATCACCATTTATGATTCCAACAATCGTATAATTTTGATTATCTAAAATTAATTTTTCACCAACTTGTTTTCCCATCATTTGTGATAGGCTATTACTGATTAAAAGTTCAGTTTCTGTTGTTGGGTATTTTCCTTCTAATAGTTCAAAATAATTAAGTGTATAATTATTTCGATCAATCAGTTCTATTTCTCTTTCTCGTTTTTCTTTTTTTATTGTTGTATTTACTACTACTTTTTCATATTCTATTGTCTCTACATTATGGTTCTGTTTTATTTTTTCATAATCTTTAAAAGGAAGTTCATCATATTTCACGTGATAAATTCCTGTTTCAACTTTAATACTATGTTTCATAGATTCTCTTAGCGTTGAAGCACCAATTCCAAGACTAAACATCAAAATACAAGTTAGAGTAACACCTATAATAGCCACAATAGTTCTATTTTTATTTTGCATCAAATTTTTTTTTGTAAATTGATAAAGTACTTTCATAGATTATATCCTCTCATCACTTATGATTTTTCCATCGTCAATGGTGATAATTCTATTTGCATTTAAAGCAAGATTATAATCATGGGTAATCATAATAATGGTTTGTTTATATTTCCTATTTGACAATTTTAATAATTCAACAATTTCTTTTGAAGCTTTACTATCTAAGTTTCCAGTTGGTTCATCTGCCAAAAGAAGTGCTGGATGATTCATCAAAGCCCTTCCAATTGATACTCTTTGCTGTTGGCCTCCTGATAATTCATTTGGCAAATGACTAATTCGATTTTGTAACCCTAAAGTTTCTATTAATTCATTTAAATAAACTTGGTCTACTTTCCTACTATCTAATAAAATTGGTAATGTGATATTCTCTGTCACATTTAAAATTGGAATTAAATTATAAAATTGATAAATAAGTCCGACTTGTCTTCTTCTAAAAATTGCTAAGTTTGTCTCGTTTAATTTATAAACATCTTCCCCTTCTACATATACTTTTCCACTAGTAGGTCTATCTACCCCACCTAAAATGTGTAAAAGTGTACTTTTTCCACTTCCACTAGCTCCTACAATTGCAACAAACTCTCCTTTTTCTACTGAGAAACTGACATGGTCCAAAGCTTTTACTAAGGTTTCTCCTTTTCCATATGTTTTACACACATTTTCTACTTTCAATATTTCCATTTTTTTCTCCTTATCTTAACATACTTTCATTCGCATCTTCTTTCATGCTCACCACTTCTCCATTTTTTATTTCTAAAAGTAATGGAAGTCGAGTTTCTTCTTTCATATCTTTTATTGTGGCTACAAACTTGTTATATTCCTCTTCCGTTAAAAAAACACTTGGGCTTAAAAATTTCACATTCAAATTCTTACTATTTGCTTTTTTTAACATCGCATTTATTTTTGTATCTCCAATTCTTCCAACTACAATTTTTGTTGTTTTCTTTTCTTCTATCAATTTAAAATAGTCATTGCTACTGAGTCGCTCAATATTTGGATAAGGATTGATAAATTCTTCTTCTTCCTGAATAAACCCATTCTTTTTAAAGAAATGAAATACACTAATATCATCCATATAACCAATATAAGAATCTAGAATTTTATCTTTTTCTGTTATCAATATTCTAGGAGTTGAAAATGTAGAACTTCTAATTTCAAGCTTTTCTAACAATTTGTTTAACTGTTTTTTTGATAGTTCATCTGTATTAATATAACGATATTCAAAATGATATTTCCTACTTGTATCATCTAAAATAGGCTTTAATAAATTACAAAATCCACAAGTAGGTCTACCCAAAAATAAAATTTCTTGATTTTCTTTTAGAATACTATCATATAATTTTTGAAATTTCCATGACTGATAGAAATACTTTATTCCCATTCCAAATAGTCCCCCAATAATCAAAACAATAACTGCAATTAAAAAAGTTTTATAATTCTTTTTCATACACCATCCTACTTTCTAAATTCATTTTATAATGACCATTTTATATTGTCAAGAAATAGTAAAATATATTGAATGAAAAATATAAGTTTGTTATAATAAAGAAAATAGAGAGGAAAATATTTATGAATAACAAAGTTGTATTAATTGGATGTGGAAATGTTGGAATGAGCTATGCTTATGCTTTACTAAATCAAAAAACATTTGTAAACGAATTAGTTTTAATTGATTTAGACACAAAAAGAATAGAAGGAGAAGTAATGGATTTAAACCATTGTCTTGCTTTTGCGCCTTCTAAAATTAATATAAAAGTAGGAAGTTATGCAGATTGCAGAGATGCTTCTATTGTTTGCATTTGTGCTGGAGCAAACCAAAACCCTGGAGAAACAAGAATGGATTTAATTCATAAAAATAGTAAAATTTTTAAATCCATTGTTACAGAAGTTATGGAAAATGGATTTGATGGAATTTTTCTAGTAGCAACTAATCCATTAGATGTAATGACTTATATGACTTGGAAATATTCAGGCCTTGAAACAAACAGAGTAATTGGTTCTGGAACAAGTTTGGACACAGCTAGGCTTCGTTACATGGTTGGTGAAAAATTAGGAGTCAGTCCCAAAAACATACATGCTTATGTCATTGGAGAACATGGAGATAGTGAGTTTGTTCCATGGAGTAATGCAAATGTTGGACTCCAGAATATTAAAAATTTTTTAACAGAACAAGAATGTGATGAAATCTGTCATAGTGTAAGAAATGCAGCTTATGAAATCATTAATAGAAAAGGAGCAACTTATTATGGCATTGGAATGTGCTTAGTTAGAATTACGAATGCTATTTTAGGAGATGAAAATAGCATCATCACTGTATCAGCTTATGATGACGCCAATGATATTTATATTGGGAGTCCTTGCATTTTAAATAAAAATGGAATTAAAGAAAGAGTTCTCGTTGACTTAAATGAAAAAGAATTGGAACAATTACAAAATTCTATTGATATTTTAAAAAAAGCAATGCATGAAAATACCAGTCTAGGAAACTAAACTGGCTTTTTTTTGTTCATCTACAATTATTGTATGTTCTTTTAAATCAAATAATTTTTGTATTTGTGCTAATAAAATACTTCCTTTTTCACCTTTTTTATCTTCATCTGATAACCTTGCATATTCTCCTCGGATTTTTTCAAGTGCTATTTTTTCTAAAAATGAAAATGAAGATTCTAAAGAAGGACTTTGTATGCAAATTTGTTCTAACACTTTCCCAAAGTCATCTTGTAAAAGCATTTGATATTCATTATTTAGTTTTGATAAAGTCTCTTTTGAATTTTTGAGAAATTCTTCTTCTCTTTTTTTATCTTCAACTGTTTGTTCTAGTTCTTGTTTTTTTACATTACTATAATTTTCTAAAGTTGCCTCTATCTCAAATTCTTTCATCATCTTTTGATACTCTTCCTCAGTTATTTCTTTTGTTTTGTACCATTCTTCTATCTCGTTTTTGATTGCTTCACATTCCTTTTGAAATTGTCTTTGAAGTTTTTCTGGACTGCTAAACAATGCTGTTAATCTTTCTATTTCACTTTGCTTACCTAATATTGATTGTTCTAAATTGGCAATTGTTTGTTCTTCTCTATTTATTCCAACAACACCACGGCTTAATAACAAAGCTCTAAAACTATCGATATTTTTAATTACATCTATCAATACTTTTTTTTCTGTATTTTCTTTACAACTAATAATATAGATAATATGAGCAAAAATCTCATTTACTGGTAATTCTGGAAATCTTTTCTTAAGCTCTTCAAACATATCAAATTCCCTGCTATTATTTGAAGCGAATTCTTCTAATACATCTACTCCAAATATCAATTCCAAAGTTTGATATAATTTTCCATATAATGGATAAGATTGTTCTGATTCAATTTTGAAAGAGGAATTTTGATCAGAAATACGTTCAATTTGGTAATAGTCACTACTAGTTTTAATATTAGATTCTCTTGTTACTACATGACCTTCAATGAACATTTTTCGTAATTCAAAAGAAAGTGGCACCCGACTTCCTAAATTAAATGGTCGTTCACCTTCACTCAAATGAGTCATTTCATGGTGAATTGTCATTAATTCTTCAAATATATTTCCTTCATCAAGAGAATACATTGTTCTATCACAACAATAAGCTAATCCTTTTGTAAGACAAGCATAAGAGCCATTTTGAACTGGGACATATTCTCCATTTACATATTCTAAATTTCCCCTTCTGTTCGTTACTTTTTCTATGCTTTCTCGGAAACTATTAATTGGCTCATAATAATCTAAATTTAATTCTTCTAATTTTATAACAGCATATCCAGCCATATTTTCTAATACTCTAAGATATTCATTGATATATTCTTCTCTTGTTTTCCTAATATATTTGGGCGGATTATAATTATCATAAGCAAATAATATAGACTGTAATAGTTTATTTTTAGCTTCTTCTGTAAATTTTTTCTTAGATAGAATTTCTTCTATTTCATGTTGTAAGTTTATTCTTTCATCAAACATTAAAATACACCATTTTCTATATCTATTTTCATTTTCTGATATAATGTTTCTTCTGTAAACTCCAACACAGAAATTAAATTTAAAAATTCTTCTTTATGATTTTTTCCACGATTCACAAGTAATAATGTATCAAATTCACTAAAAATAGAATTTATCAATGATAACGTATCATAATCTTTATTTTCAATTAAATCATAATATTGATTTTTAAGAGCTTGCTCCATACTATCACCTTATAGTATTATATCATCAAAAAAAAAGGAATACTAGCTTATGATTCCTTTTAATACTCCAAATGACAAAACGAACATAATAATTCCTGCTAAAGTTACTCCTAAAATTGCTGCCAATAATGATTTCTTTTTATTCATCCCAACCATCGAAGCAATTAAAGAACCTGTCCAAGCTCCTGTTCCTGGAAGTGGTATTCCTACAAATAATAGGAGACCCCAAAATTGATACTTTTCGATTTGTTCTTTTTTAGAATTCGCTTTTGATTCTATTTTATTTACTAACTTTGATAAATGTTTTGTTTTCTTCAATTTATCAAAGATTGGTGTTATAAACCATAAAATAAATGGTATTGGAATTAGATTTCCAATGAAACAAACAATAAAACTAGTAACAGGGTTCATATTTAATAATGATGCTGCAATTAAACCACCACGCAGTTCTAATATCGGCATTAAAGAAATTACAAAAATGATAATCTCTTTCCCAAAAGGCATATCTATGATACCACTAAAAGCTTGCAAAAATGATTGTACTAAACTTTCTGCCACTTTCCTTCCTCCTTTATGGTTCTATCAAAGAAAGTGATACTTTCTTTTTATCTAGTAGAATCTCATCTACATAACAATCTACAATATCTCCTACACTGACTACATCCATTGGATCTTTCACATAATGATTGGCTAACTTAGAAATATGAGCAAGTCCATCATTTTTAAGTCCAATATCGATAAATACTCCAAATGGAGCAACATTTCTTACAGTTCCTTGTAATTTCATACCCACTTTTAAATCTTCTAAATGAAGAATATCACTTTTTAAAATTGGTTTTGGCATTTCATCTCTAGGATCTCTATTTGGTTTCTTTAAAGAATTTATAATGTCTTCTAAAGTATAAATATCTGTCTTTAATTTTTTAGAAGTATCTTCAATATTAATATTTTCTAATGCGGAAATCAATTTTTCTGTTCCAATATCTTCAATCGTGCAACCAACTAGCTTTAATAATTTTAATGTAGTTTCATAACTTTCTGGATGAATTCCTGTTACATCTAAAGGGTTGATACCATCTACAATTCTTAAAAATCCAATTGCTTGTTCATATGTTTTATCACTTAAAATTTTAGATTTTTTTAATTCTTCTCTAGAATCAATTCTTCCTTTTGTCTCCCTATAAGCAATAATTTTTTCAATATTTTTCTTTGTAATTCCTGAAACGTATTTTAATAAAAAGGCACTTGCTGTATTAATATTTACTCCAACTAAGTTTACTGCTTTTTCTACAACAAAATCTAAAACTTCTTTTAAACGTTTATCTGGAACATCATGTTGATATAATCCTACTCCAATACTTTCTGGATCGATTTTTACTAATTCTGCCAAAGGGTCTTGTAGTCTTCTACCAATACTAATCGCACTTCTTTCTTCAACATGTAAATCAGGAAATTCTTCAATTGCTAGTTTAGAAGCTGAATAAACACTAGCTCCTGCTTCACTTACAATAATATATTCTACTTTTCGAGTGCTAGACTTAATAACATCAGCAATAAATGCTTCACTTTCTCTACTAGCAGTTCCATTACCAATTGCTATAATATCAATTTTGTATTGATCTATTAATTCTAATACTATTTTTTTACTTTCTTCGTATAAATTTTTAGGTTCATGTGGATAAATCACTTTAATAGCCACTTTTTTTCCATTTGGCTCTATGACTGCTAATTTACATCCAGTACGATATGCTGGGTCAAATCCTAATACCATTTTATCTTTCATTGGTGGTTGTAATAACAAGTTTTCCAAATTTTTACCAAAATTATCAATTGCAATTTCATTTGCTTTATCTGTTAATTCACTTCTGATTTCTCTTTCAATAGATGGCGCAATCAGTCTCTTATAACTATCTTTTATTGCATTTTCAACAATAGAAACAACAAAAGATTTGTCATTTTTAATCATCTTCTTTTTTAGATATTCTATAAATCTATCTTCATCTACTTCTAAATTTACAGTTATTACTTTTTCGTTTTCAGCACGATTAATTGCTAACGTACGATGTGCTTTTAATTGTTTTACAGCTTCTTTAAAATCATAATACATGGAATAAATCAGTTCTGGGTCTTCTGCATTTTTCTTCTTTGTTGTTGCAATAATTCCATACAAATAACTATTCGTTCTAATATATTTACGATAACTTGCATTATCACTAATCCACTCTGCAATGATATAGCCTGCACCTTCTATGGCACTATCAACATCTTTAACTGCATCATTAATATATGGTTTTGCTAAAAGTTCTAGACTACCTTCTAGAGGAAAACTAAGTATTTTTTTAGCAAGCGGTTCTAATCCATTTTTTATTGCTTCTGTTGCTTTAGTTTTCTTTTTCTCTTTATAAGGTCTATATAAGTCTTCTACTTCAACTAATTTATTCGCACTCAAAATTTGAGTTTTTAATTCTTCTGTTAAAAGTCCTTTTTCATCAATTAACCTGATAACATCTTCTTTACGTTTCAATAAGTTTACTTGATAGGTGTAAACTTCTGAAATCTTTCTAATTTGTTCTTCATCTAATGCTCCAGTTACTTCTTTTCGGTAACGTGCAATAAAAGGAATGGTATTTCCATCCTCTAATAATTTTAATGTTGCTTCTACTTGTCCAATTTTTACTTTTAATTCTTCACTTATTTCTTTTATGATTGTTTCGTTCATCAAGATTCTCCTAACTATATCACATAATCTTTTCCAATTTGACGTTCTAATAAACTAATTCCCATATCATGATATCTTGTTCCTGCACTACTTCTACACAAACTTTTAATGACATAAACATAATATCCGCGTTCCAATAAATCTAATGCAGTTTTATAAACGCTTCTATCTGTATCTAATCCACATAAATAAACATATTTAATTTTATTTTCTCTTAAATAAGAATCTAATTCTTCTGTATACATCGTATAAGCAGTTCTTTCCATCACTTCATAAGGTTTAGAAAACTGTACCATTAATGTACAATCGGATTTATCGAGACATTTACTATTGCCTAATCTTTTTATAAAAATACTATCTAAATGATTAATAAATTTTCCAACTACAATATTATCATAATAAGTAGCTGCGACATAATCTTCTATTTTGCTTGGCAAATCATTTGTATATTCATTCATAAATACTTTTTCCAAATCTAATATTAATAATGCTTTTTTCATAATACCACCTATTATCATTATATCAATACAGTAAGAATTCTACAAGAAAATGAAAAAAATTACTTTCTATTTTAAATATTTTTTGTCAATCTTTTGTTCTAATAATGACGCTTTTTTTATCACAGAAATCCCAAACTTGCTTTTCAATTCATCAACA
This sequence comes from uncultured Mycoplasmatota bacterium, assembly GCA_947643405.1. Classification (GTDB taxonomy): domain Bacteria; phylum Bacillota_I; class Bacilli_A; order RF39; family UBA660; genus MGBC102946. The sequence continues at coordinate 35,082 of CANRVY010000003.1, forward strand.
GTCTGTTCTAATTCACTATGTTCTTCTCTTTCTTTGATATCTTCAAATAATGAAACTTGATGATTGGAAATATCTCCTAATTGGTCTAACCGAATTCCAATTAAACGAACGGAATCATATTCCATTTCATTTAAAATACTACATGCCACTTCATAGATCTCAGATGTAATATTGGTTGCATTTTTCAATTTTTTTTGATGGGAAGTCCTCCTAAAATACTTATCTTTTAAAATAACAGCTATGACATAAGCATATTTCTTTTGCCTCCTAAGACGAAGCGCTACATTTTCAGAAAGTCCTAACAAACAATTATAAAGCTCCATTCTATTTGATATATCTCTATCTAAAGTAATCTCATTTCCAATGCTTTCAGGTGCCGATACTTCACTCACAACTGGACTTTCATCAATTCCAGTTGCCAATTGTATCATATGAATTGCTTGATTTTTAAAATAATATTCTAATTTTTTAGAATCAAAATGAGCTAGATCATAAATAGTATGAATTCCCAACTGATGTAATCTAGGTGCTGTTTTCTTTCCAATCCCAAATAATTCATCTACAGGAAGTGACCACATTTTTTCTTTGATTTCTTCTTTATAAAGAGTATGGATTTTATTAGGTTTAGAAAAATCTGATGCCATTTTCGCACATAATTTATTATTTGCAATTCCTATATTTACAGTAAACCCTAAAGTGTCATATATTTCTTTTTGAATTTTTTTTGCAAATTCATATTCATCTCCATATAAATTCTTTACTTTTCCATAATCCAAATAGCATTCATCAATAGATGCTACTTCAATATCTGGAGAATATTTACTTAATAATTCAAATAGTTTTTTTGACATTTCTGCATAAAAAGTATAATTAGAAGGATATACCCGTAACGCAGGACACTTTTTTCTGGCACTATATAAAGTATCAGCTGTTTTAATTCCCATTTTTTTAGCTGCATTAGACTTAGCCAAAACAATTCCGTGTCTCGCTTCTTCATCTCCACCAATCACAGCATAACTATTTCGAATATCATATTTATATCCTTTATTTAATAAATCAATGGCGGACCAAGATAAAAAGGCATTGTTTACATCAATATGAAAAATAATCCTCTCCATGATATCACCATATTTATTATAGCAATCTATATTCTATTTGTAAATCAAATTACGAACGTTTTTTCGTACAAAAAAGAAGCTTTATTTTCGCTTCCTATCATTATAAATCATAATGCCACATAATATCACCGAAATAATACTAACAATAACTCCGATATCTTTCCAAGGCGCTCTATATGTAATTTCTATTTTATGTTTTCCTTTTTCTAATGGAAAGCCAATAAATACATCATTAACTTTAGAAAATTCCTGCTTTTTTCCATCTATTTTGATTTGAAATGCTTCATCATATGGAATAGATAAAACAAAATGGCCACTTTCGGATACATCAATTCCCCCAGAAATCTTATCCCCTTTCGTTTTCTTCAAATCTATAATCATTGAATCTACTGCTTTTGAATTATTTTTGAAGGTTTGATAATCCAATATATAAGTTTCTATATCAGCAATTTCAAAAGTACCTTTGCTCATATAAATAGAAAGATGATCTATTTCTTTTCCTGAAATAGCATATTCAAAATCATAATTTTCATTATGATACATCCATTGTTTGCAAGTAAGTTTATTTGATATTTGATTAATTGAAATGGATAAATCTCCTTTTTTACAACTTTGAGACTTATCAACCCTAAATTTAATCATTAAAATTTGATTATCTTTTACTATTTCTTTTAAAGGAATATCAAAAGTTATATTTTTCTTAACTGTTACGGTGTATCCATTATCTGTTTTCATTACTTCTAATCCATCAATAGCAGAAGGATATTCTATTTCATACTTCTCTATATTACTTGAAAAAGAATTCTCACCTTGGTTTTCTACAACTGCCCCATCCATTAATAATTCCATATTATATGGATATTTTAATGTATCATAAAATGATTTCTGATAAATATTAGTAGTTACATATCCTAGTGGATAAACATTATTATTTTTATAAATTCCGTATTCACCATTTTGTTCTACCAATTCATATCCAACTGGCTGCTCTCCAATTTTCGCAAACACATATTTTACATTCATTAAATTTTGAAAGAAAATATTATTAGAAGAAGATGTTACCAATCGATTTCGATAGGTATCAGCATTTCCCATTTTATTGTAAAAAAAGTCTTTATAAGGTTGATGAAAGGTTGATGAATATAAAGATGTGGAGTAATAATAAGGATGATAAACTTTATTAGAAGTAAGTAATGTATCTGTCAAATCATTAAAACGATAAAAATCTTTATCTTTTTCAATAATATTTTTAATAGTATCCATTTTTTGGCTATTGAAAACTCTATTATAATTATCTTTCAATTCATAATTTTCTCCATGGTTTGCAACAATTACCATTCCTATCGATAAAATTCCAATAGGAAGCATATACAGAAACTTTTTTTGCCATCTATAATAAGCATATAAAAATAGAAAAGTAAAACCTAAATCAATAAAAAACCAGTTTTGATGATAACCTCTCCATGCCCAGAAAAAAGCAAATAAAGTAAGAACGACAATTTCCAATTTAATGTTTGATCTTTTTTGTTCCAAATCACACAATAGAAAGCTAATTAATAAAACAAAAAGAGGTAAAAAAGGAATCAATACTTTTGCTCTTACATATAACATTCCATTTAAGGCATACATAATAAATGGGATTGATAAAATTGTAAATAAAGAAATTCCTAAAAAGATTTTTTCTTTTTTCTTTGTTAAAAAAGTATGAAATAAAGCAAATATCGAAATGGCTGATAATCCAATAGAATAAGAACTATATACAAGTGCATTAATATCAAAATGAGGAATGAATAATTTTGTTAATGCAATTGGCTCTTTTCCTCCACTTCTTCCATTTAAAATAACATAAGCTGTTGGGATCAATAATATTGCAGATAATCCAATTCCTAAAACAATTGGATATAGGAATTTCATGCCATCTAATAAAAACTTTTTTATCATAACATGATCTTCTTTCTTTAAATATATGTAGACTCCATAAATTACAAGTACCAAAATGCCCCCAATACTATAATAGTAGCTTGTTAAAATCATTCCTAATACGCCACAAGTTATAAGACTTCGCTTATTTTTTTCAAAATACTTATCTACCCCAATTAAACCAAGCAATAAAAACGGCATATAATTTATAAACATAATATGTCTATGAGCATGAAAAATAAGAGGAGTTGCGCAAGTAAAAATAAGTGTTGAAATAAATGTAATAGAGCGAGAAAAGCCTTTTTTTGTAAGCCAATAATAACATAAATAAACACTACATAATATTTCTCCAATAGAAGCAATTGTCATAAAGTCTACCATTTTTATAAATGGAAATAAATAAGAAAGTAATACAACTGGATTCAAAAAACCATAATAGGAAATATTATAAATATTTTGTCCTGCACCTAAATGCATCATAAAATCAGGAAAAATGTCACCAGTTTGATAAAAAAGTGTTCTAAAATATTCTGGTAGCATCGTATGTTGACTTCCCCAATCTGTTACAGAACCAAATAACTTATCTGGATAAATAGAAAAGAAAATCACTCCGAATACTAAAATGGTTAAGAAAAACAGATTCAAAAAATCTTTCTTCTTCATATCAAGTCACCTCTTTATCCATTATAGACTAAATTTTTATTATCTGCAATTTCATTTTTATAATATGACAAATTTAAAAAAAAAGAGTGATCATCACTCTTCCCATAGTATTTTATTGTTCGATAACTATTACTATGTAGTCTGTAATGGTACATATCAGCAAAAATATGTATCCATTTCTATTTTGTCCTAACTATACTATTTTATTCACATCTTTTTTGTAACCTTCTGTATTAATTGCAATTCCAACTACTAAAATATAAGAAAGAATATAGATCCACATCATTAATACAATAATATTAGATAAGCTTCCATAAAAAATGTCATAATTTGTAAAATTTGCTACATAATAAGAATAAATTGCTGTAACAAGTGACCATGCTAAAGTTGTAAAAATAGCTCCGTTATTTACATAACGACTTGGAATTCGCTCGTCTGGTGCTATTGTATAAATCATTTTCACCAAAAAGAAAATAAAGAAAAATGCAATTGGCCACTTCAAAAATACAAACAAATAATAGACAGATTTACTAACTTGCTTCATAAATTCTAAATCCAAAATAAACTTAACAATAATATTTCCAAAAGCTAAAAATACAACCACAAAGAAAAATAAACTAACCATAAGAATTGTTAAAAATAAAGCCTTTATTCTTCTTTTTAAAAATTCAGAATGCGGAATATCATACAGAATATTTGAAGTTAAAATAAGAGAGTGAGCACCATTTGATGCTACAATAGATCCTGTAATCATATAAAAGACAATATTTCCATCAATCCCCTTTCCTTCAATAAAGGGGAGTAATACTTTTGTAACTTCCCTTGGAAGGGTTGATAATAGAAAATCGACCAATGACTCAATAGAAATAGAAAAATAAGAAGCTATAAAACCGATTAATGTAATAATAGGAACAATAGATAGAACAAAAAAGAAGGCTAAATTGCCTGGTAAAACTCTCATTTCTGGCTTCATTGTTACCTGATATAGGTTCTTTATAAGAGTTTTTATCTGCTTCATTGTAACCTCCTAATTATTAAGTTCTTCTTTATTGTTTCGCATATCTAGTGTTGCTTCATTTACAGCGTCATCAATGGTTTTAATTGCATCATTAATCATACTATAACCGCTCGCTGCACCAAATCCATGTGAAAGTTCTTTCAATTCCTTATTTAATTTTCGATTATAAGCAACTACTTGTTTTTCATCATAACCCACTAAATAAATTAAGAATTCGTTTCCATTTGTTCTAATAATATCACTATTTTCTATTTGACCACGAATTAAAATATTGGCAGCTTCTTTAATAACATTGTCACCTTCTTGATGACCATAATTATCATTAATATAAGCAACATTATTTAAATCAACAATAATAATAGCTTGTGGATATACTTCTGAATTATCCCATTTTTCAATATTGTCATTTAAATATACACGATTTTTTAAAGATGTTAAAGAATCAATATAGCGTAATTTATCTTCTTTAGAAATCTTTTTATTTTTTGTCTTACCTTTTCCTAATTTTAAATAACCAATAATTGCAATTACAAAAATTCCAAAGGTTGTAAAGAATAGTAATAAGCGATTCCCATTAATTGATTTCTTATCTTCTTTTGATAACTCATAAAAACTATCAGTTAATACATTTTTCTCATTTACAAAAGATAAATAGAAATTAAATAATTCTCCAAAGACTTTATTATCTTTAATATCTCGAATAACAAATCCATAATCATCCACTAAAGATTCCATGTAATCAATTTTATATTTTTTTAATTTATTATCTTTATAATATTTATAGTTCTCATAATCGAGCGCTATTATACTATCCTTTTTCACTTTTTTCATTAATTGGTCCAAAGAATCATACTCCACAACTTTTACATTACTTACTTTTAAGTAATAAGACGTAACCGTATTTTTTACAGTTATCACATTTTTTCCTTCCAAAGAAGCAAATGAATTTATTGTTAATGGTTGACTATTGTGAGACAATATTACAACTCTTTCATCATAAGTAGAAACTGTATTTGTAACATCTAAGCTATATTTCATAGGCTCATAGTTATCAAACATTAAGTCAATCTTATTTGCATTAAAGTCTTTTATCATACTAGAAATACTATTGTATTCCTGAAATGATATCTCAATATCCGCTAAAAGAGATAATTCTTTTAGAAAGCTACTATTATAACCACGTAATTTAGAACCTACCATAATATCATATGGAGCATCACTTACAAAGCCATATACATATCGCTTACCTTTAAATTTCGCTTTTTCTTTATCATCAATATTTTTAAAATTAAAATAAGTTGAAGATAAATAAGTATTATAGGATAATTCATAATTTTCATTGTACCATTTTTTATAATATTTTTTTAAAATGGTATTCAATCGTTCTGTCTTTCCCAACCTTAAAACATAATAAATTGGATATTCTGTAATATTATAAGAAATTGTTAAATTATTTTTAATAATTGTTTCTAAATAAGTTGTTTTAGGTAGTACAATTGCATCTACATCTGCTCCAATACTTGCAACTAAGTCTTCCACCTTATCATATGTCTTTAATGTAATAACACTTCCTTGTAAATATTTATTAACACGATCCAAATCAGAATCCATTACTCCTAAAGTAATTCCTTTTATATCATATAATGTATTATATTTTACATTTTCCTTTGTAATAATTGCATAACAATCTTCATAAAATAATAAATCATTTTTCATTAATTGATTTGTTGCCATAATAGAATACTCTGTTTTTGGCGTATCTGTTGTTGCTATTGAAACTTTATTAAAAGAAAGTCCTGTATCTTTTTCTAAAGAATCTAAAAAATCAAATATTAATCCATTACCATTATAATTTAATATGGGAACTTGATTTACAATTGATAAATCAATCAACTTATTTTTATTGCTTTCTATCCAACGGTTCTCTAATATTGTTAAAGTTGTATCCTTATCAGATCTATTTAAAACATAATAGCCAATTCCAAAAATAGAAAGCGCTAAAACAGCAAGAACACTTATAATGATAATATTTTTTTTCTTCATAAAAACCTCCACTTAGCTTCCCTGACTTTTCTAGTCCTTACCACACAAATTCAGAACTCGTTCTATGTTTATATCCATTTATCGGATATCCTTCGCTTTCTGTCTCATTACATGTTACAAAAATTTGAATATCATAAAAAGCTTTTTCTTCTTCATTTAATGTTACCAAAAATGGTTCTGCCACTTTTTTAGAATTCTCTATAGTCGTATTTTGTGCTACCTCAACTGTGAAATTAATAGTTCTTCCTTCGATACGATGAGTTACTTTTTTGACAAATTCATTTTTCTTAATTTCAGTACTTATCTTATCTAATGTTTCATTTTTAAGCCCTACTTTTTCAATTCCATCTAATCTATTTCCATAGATTGTTCCTTCATTTCCTGAGCCTAATATCTGACGAGCAAAAAGAAAGGCTGCAATTCCCATTATTAATAAAATTATAACTATAATGACTGCTATAATATGACGTTTTAAAAACTTCAAAATAGATGCCATTTTATCACCCCATTTGTATTCTTATTATACTATATTTCTTTTTTTCTAGCAAATTATAAATTTTCTAGAACTTCCATTAATAATTTGCTAACCAAGGCTGGATTTGCTTGTCCTTTAGAAGCTTTCATAATTTGTCCCATTAAATATTTTATAGCCCTATCTTTTCCTGCTTTAAAATCATCTATTGATTCTGGATTTTCATTTATGACTTTAGAAATTAATTCTAATAAAGAATCTTTATCACTAATTTGCTTTATTCCAAGCTTATCTGTAAGTGTAGCATAGTCTCCACCTTCCATAATTAAGATTGGTAAAATTTCTTTTCCCTGTTTTGATGAAATTTCATTTTTTTCTAAAGCTTCTACAAAGTCTTTCAAATTGGATTTGTTTAATTTAATTTGTTCAAATTCTAAGTCGTTTTTCTTCATCGTTCCAATAATATCTCCAGTTAATAAATTAGAAAGTACAACTGGATTCATATGTTCTTTCATTGCTTCATAGAAATCACACATTTTTTTATTAGCTACAATAGCATTAATATTTTTTTCATTTATGCCCAAATTTTGATATTCCACTCTTAATACTTCAGGCATAATTGGCATTTTAGATTCTACCTCTTTTATCCATTCTTCACTTACATGAATATAAGGTAAATCTGGTTCTGGAAAATAACGATAGTCATTTCCAGTCTCTTTTGTTCGCATAGCGATTGTTGTCATTGTTTTATCATCAAAACGTCTTGTTTCTTCCACTATTTTTACATTATTTTCTAACATTTCAGTTTGCCTTTTTATTTCATAATTAATAGCTACTCCTACATTACTAATAGAACCAATGTTTTTAATTTCTACTTTTGTCCCAAGTGGCGCTCCTTCTTCATGTAATGAAACATTGACATCACAGCGCATACTTCCTTCTTCTATTTTAACATCACTAATTCCTAAATATAATAAGGTTTCTCTCAATTTTTCAACATACAAAACAGCTTCTTCTGCACTTGCAATATCAGGACGGCTTACAATTTCAATAAGAGGAACCCCAGCTCTATTAAAATTCAATAAAGTTGCATGTTCTGTATGAATACTTTTACAAGTATCTTCTTCAATATGTAATCGTTCTATGCGAATTTGTTTTTTTATTTCATTTTGTTCTATTTCTATATATCCATTACTTCCAATTGGCGTTTTTTGCTGTGTAATCTGATATCCTTTAGGAAGGTCTGGATAAAAATAATTTTTTCTATCAAAATGCATTTCTCTAGCAATTTCTGCATGAAATGCTAAAGAAGCCGCAATTCCCATATTAACAACTTCTTTATTAAGTTGTGGTAGTGTTCCTGGATAACCCAAGTCGAGAACAGTTACGTTTGTATTAGGATGTGTGTTAAATTCATTTTTTCCCTTTGAAAATACTTTTCCCTTACTTTTTAATTCTACATGAATTTCTATTCCAACTGTTGGTACTAGCATTTTTTACCACTCTCCAAATCTAAATTTAAAGTTTTTTCCAATGCAGATGCCAAAGCATAAATTGTCTCTTCTTGAAAATAATTTCCAATAATCTGCATTCCAATTGGCATGTGATCATGATTGAACCCAACTGGAAGGGATAATGCTGGTAATCCTGCCATATTCAAAGGAATCGTTAATAAATCATCATAAAAGCTTTTTAAAGCGTCATCTTGCTTTGTTCCCAATAAATAAGCTACATCAGTATTTGTAGGACCAATTAACAAATCATATTTGGTGAATGCTTGCTTAAAACTATCTACCATTTTTCTCCTTATTTTTAAGGCTTTTTCATAATAAATATTGGCATTCTTTCCACTTAAAACATAAGACCCTATCATAAGTCTTCTTTTAACTTCATCTCCAAACCCTTCACTACGAGTTTTTTTATAAAATTCTTCTAAAGATTGATAAGAGTTTGTAGCATGTCCAAATTTAATCCCATCATAGCGAGCCAAATTGCTACTCGCTTCAGCCAAAGCGATTACTTGATAAAGTGGAATTGCATATTCTAAATAATCTATATCAATAAAATCAATTTTGCATCCTAAGTTTTCTAATAACATAATGATTTCTTTCATTTTATTTCGAACTTCTTCATTAATAACATCACTCATATAATAATTTGGAACTCCAATTTTTAGTCCTTTTATTTCTTGATTTAAATAATCTATATAATGTGGAACTACTCTATTAGAAGAAGTTAAATCATTAGTATCCTCACCACTTATGGCTTCTAAAAGTACAGCATTTTCGTATACAGTTCTTGTGATTGGACCAATATGGTCTAAAGAGGACGCAAATGCAATAAGACCATATCTAGAAACTCTTCCATATGTAGGCTTCATTCCAACAACACCACAGAAGCTAGATGGTTGTCTAATGCTTCCACCAGTATCGGAACCAAGTGCAAATGGAGTAATTCCTGCGCTTACTGCTGCAGCACTTCCACTGCTACTACCACCTGGCACTTTTGTCAAATCCCAAGGATTTAAAATATTTCCAAAATAACTTGTTTCACCTGTTGATCCCATAGCAAATTCATCCATATTGGTCTTTCCTATGATAATCATATGATTGACTTTTATTTTTTCAACTACTGTTGCATCATAAATTGGATCAAAGTTTTCTAGCATATGAGAAGCACAAGTTGTTCTTAAATTTTTAGTAACAATATTATCTTTTATTGCAATTGGCATTCCAAATAAAAGACCCTTTACTTCTTCTTGTTCTAATCTTTTAGCTTCTTCTATTGCACTTTCTTTATTAAGTGTTATAAATGAATTTAATTTTTCATTTTTTTCAATTTTATCGAATGCTTCTAATACCAAATCAAGTGGCTTTATTTCTTTATTTACTAATTTTGAATGAATTTCATTCAAAGATAATGATAAATAATTAGTCATCTAAAGCCTTTGGTACTGAAATATAATCTCCACTTGTTTTGTTTGCATTCTTTTCTATTTCTTCATTTTTTAAGCTTTCTACAGTTTCATCATCATGATACAAATCATGATTTTCTGTTGGAGCAATTAAAATTTTATTTTCATCTTCTATGTCAGCAGCGCCAATTTTTTCAATATCTGCTAATATATCACTCAATTGACGAGAGAATTTTTGTTTTTCTTCTTCAGTTAAAACAAGATTCGCCAAATCTGCTACATGTTCAACTTCATCACGCGTTAATCCTTGCATAATTCTCCTCCTTTATTTCACAGATTCTATTATACCATTTTTTATAATTATTTACAAAATATTTACAAGACATTCTATGATTCATTATGAGATTTAGAAATTTTTGCCAAAAAATAAAGCGCAAAAATTTTATTTAGCACTTTATTTCTATTCTAAATATTATATTTTACTATCTGCAGATACTTTTAATTGTTCAAGTTTATCTACTAATATTTTAGGAATTGGAAGTTTCATTGCAACTGCATTCTCTAGTATGGAAAGACACTCATTAATCACAAAATAATAAATAACAAAAGTCCGAATTACATCACCACTTTTACAAAGTTGATCTACAATTACTGCCACTGCTACTATAGATAAGTAACTAATTTTCTTTATTAATCCTTTCATCCCTTTACTAGCACTCAAGTTTCCTATGATATAGGCTTTGGCAAGCCCAGATATTAAATCTACTCCTATTACTACTAATAAGGTAATCAGTGCCATATCCATTTTTCCAAATATATAGGTAAAAAAAGTAACTGCAAAACTTGCGAACATTTGAAATACTTGTTTCATAGCAATTCTCCTTTCTCTTTATTACATGTATCACAATAAAAAATGCAAAGGATAAAAGCCAAACCCATATAAGTATCAAAAAAAGCGTTAAATCTTTAACACTTTCCTCTGCGATCTAAAGAGAATAGACAGTTTCTGTTAATTCTATATCTTCAGATACAAAAACATTTGTAATCTTTTCTACTGCCCCAGAATAATAAACTTCAGACTGCCTCATCATAGTTCCATCTAACATAGAAGAAGAAATATATGATGCTGAAAATAATGGTTTAAAATCTACCTTTTCACAAACTTTCAAAGTCTTTCCAGCAGCTAAAGCGATTGCCAAAGCTCGTTCCTTTACTTCTTTATAAGCCTCTTTCAATATATTTCGTTTTATATTTTTTTCATCTTTTACGCCAAAAGATAACTGACTCATTGGAGCATTTTCCATTTTTGATAAATTAGCTATTAGATTTGCCATAATATCTTTATTATAATCAAACCATATCATCTTTATTAAAATGATTTTGAATCAACAACGCTATAAAACTTTATATATTTTCAATTCCCTTTTCTAATACTTCTTCATAAGTGATTCCTTTCATTGCAAAATTTAAATGTAACATAATCAAATCAGGAGTAACTAACCGTTTTCCCTTTCCTTCCACTACTATTTTCATATTTTCCTCCTATATTAAAAAATAGAACTTTTAAAAGCTCTATTTTTCATTTTTTTCTAATTTTGCTAGAACATCTTTTGTTACTTCAATTGCTTTTTCCCTAATCGCATTTGCAGCATTTTCTAAAACTGGTGTTCCTTTTTCTACTGCATAGTCAACCAATTCTTCTGCCATTTCACCTATTTGTTTTGCTTTTTTTTTGGCAACTTTTAAAACTTTCTCTTTATCTAAATCAGCCATTGCTTCTTTAATTTCAAAAATTTTATTTTCTATTGTCTCTTTTACATCTTCTGCATCTATATCTTTTAATTTACGAATCATATCATCAAACTTTTGCTTCAATTCTTTTCTTGTTTCACTTCCACTTTTAGGAGCAAACAAAATTCCAAGCCCCGCTCCTATTCCTGCTCCTAATAAAAACTTTCCTAATCCACTTTTTTTCTTACTCATAAGTATCCTCACCTTTCTTTTTTCTCTTTCTAAATATAGTGTTTATTGTTCCTACAATTCCACTTATTACTCTATCACTTACTACATTTAATGTATCTGCAGTTCTATCTACAATTTCAAATAAGCCATTTAACTTTTTTACTTTTCTATCAACATCATCGACTACTCTATCTACTTTGCCAACAATCTTAATCAGGCGTACTAGAAATACGATAGCTACTACTACTAATATAATCAAAAGAATATATAATATGATTGGTAATAATTCCATTGCTTCCACTATTCTTCACCTTCCTTCTTTTCATACATAGAATCAATTAAATTAAATAAGTCACTCTCTGTTAAATTTGTATCATTTTCGAGTTCCTCACTTGGTTCACTACAAATCTTATCCATTTCGTCTTCAATCATATTTTGATTTGTATTTTCTATAAAGGTTTCTTCTTGAACAGTCTCTTCTTGCCCTGGTCTTTCATTAATTACCATTTCTTCTAAACCATCTACTTCTTCTATTAGTTCTAATTCTTTATTACGCTCTAGCCTGGAAGGTATGATATTATTTTCTATTTCACTTGGTACTTCCTCATTTACTTCCAATTCATCAAACAAATCTAATTCCATATCTGTTTCTACATCTAAATCTTCAGTAATTGGAGGCATATTCCCAAACAGTGTTGTTTCTAGCTCATCTTCTAAAGTCCCAAATGCTTTATTCCGAATATCATCTACAGTAAGTTCCTTTGGTCCATTACTTTGGGCCACCCTTTTTTTAGGAGCAATATCATCTTTCCTATAATTTTTATCTAATACTCCATATACAGGAGAGATAATTGGAGTTGGTTTAAACATTTTCTTTTCTTCTTTAAAAGTAGAAGCTGTATAAGCTGGTTTTTTACCTCCATATGCTTCTTTTCGAACAGGTTCTGCAGAGGACTTTTGAGCTGGCGTTTTTACAGGCTCTACTTTTTCCTCTTTTTTTTCTACATTAGAAGCTGTTGGTAATTTATCAAAATCTTTATCATCAAAAAATACTGGTGCTTTTGGCTTTTCCTCTGGTTTAACAATTTCAGTTTTAGTAACAGTTTCAGCATTCGAAGTACTTGAATCTTCTTTTTTAATAGGTGCTGAAACAGGAATTTCTACTTTTTGGATTTCTGTCTTAACAGGTGTTATTTCTTCTTCTACTTCTTCTGTAAACATATTTTTTACTTTTTCTAGAAATTTCATTATATTCACCTCTACTTAATTATCACTTTCTGCTTCTACTACTTTCTTATCATTAAAGTCACTACCTGTAGAATTAAACAGATCATAACTTTCTTCTTTATTGGTAAAGTATTCATCATCTAACATTAATTTAATCACATTATGATTAAATTTTACAGTTGACAAAATATAAGAAGCATTTAAAATGACATTATTAATATCTTTCTTATCAACAAGTGTTTCTATTCTTGCATAGTTATATGCAAAGCGAACCAAATACTTTTTATCTTGTTCTATAATTTCTACATAGCCATCTTTGTTTTTTGTATGAATAATTTTTGAATAGAAAGCTTGTTCATTTTTTTGATAAGTTACTTTCTTCTGATAATAATAACTAATAGCATCAATATATAAATAGTAATAATTTCCATTGGAATATAATTTATCGTTGAATTCATCAGTATCAATATAGATAACACCTCTAGGAATATAATATTTATATCCCTTTCCAACTCTGTTATAAAGCTTATTTTCTTTGGATAAGATTACATTTATAGTATTGTCAATACTACTAGTATCTATTCGTACCATTGTACAACCTGTTACTAAAAATACACAAGTTAATAAAGCTAATAATAAGATTACTTTTTTCATCTTTCCACCTGCTTACTATGATTATATCAAAAATTTAAGAAATACAAAAGAAAAAAGAAAAGAGATGTGTAAAAATGTGTTAAATTTCTTTTGTAACATGAATTTTATAAATTGGAAATCCCATAGACGAAAATTTTTTTTCATATTCTGTTTCAACATTATCTTCTATATCATCCTGATGTAAATTAAGAGAAATATCATCAAATTTAAATCCAAACTCATTAAATGAAATTAGTGAATATTCAAATAAATGACGATTATCTGTTTTCATTTCTAGTTTCATAGGGCCTTTAAAAATTGCTTCATAGCGTTTCAAAAAAATTGGACTAGTTAATCTCCTATGAGTATGTCTTTTTTTTGGCCAAGGATCTGAAAAGTTTAAATACAATAAATCGATCTCATGATCAAATATTTTTTCGATTTCAGTTGCGTCCATTCTAATCAGTAATAAATTAGGTAATTTTTCTTGTTCTATTTTTTCTACGACTTTCACCATAACACTATCAAATTTTTCAATTCCAATAAAATTAATATTTGGATTTCTTTTGGCCTTCTCTACAATAAAATTCCCTTTCCCAGTACCTATTTCAATATAAATTGGATTGGCATTATGAAATAAATTTTGATAATTTCCTCTTTCTTTTTCTGGATTATGAATAATATAATTAGAAGCCTCTATTCTTTCATGAGCTCCTTTTACGTGCTTTAATCTCATGTAATCACCATAATTATTATATCATGTCACGAAATGAAAATAAACTCATATAATGAATTAGAACAAATAAAGGAGTGTGTAAAATGAAAAAAGATAGAAACTGTGGAAGTGGCGCTAATGTTGCTTATAATCCAGTTTATCCTACTTACCCAATGATGGGAGGCCCTGCTATGCCAGGTATCATGCCAGGAATTCCTAATATGATGCCAATGCCTACAATGCCAAATTATAATTATACAACAAGCACAGGAAATAACGATTACAGTAATATAGAAGGACAAATTAATAATTTAAATAGTCAAATTAATAATTTAGAACGTCGAATCACAAGATTAGAAAATATGGTTAATAATAGTTCAACTTCTTACAATACAAAGTATAATGCATCAAATTATCAAATGATGTAAATTTAGTTAAAATATCAATAGTATGTTCAAATGGAATATACTATTTTTTATACTATTAAAAGAGTTATAAAAAAATCATCAAGAAATATTCTTCATGATTTTACATTTTACTTTTTCACAAACAATTTAGGCTTGGCTAATTCTTTATTTCCAATTTCAAAAGATTTTAGATACTGTCTTAGAAAATATACCTTATCAAAATTATTTGTAAAAATCATATCACACAATTCTAAAGATTGCTGCAAATATATTTCACCATAAAAATTCAAGCTTGAATAACGATCTTTATTTATCCTTCTTCTTTTCTGAACCATATCATCATCATATCCTGTACTTTTAGAATATTGTAATAAATGAACAAATAAATTAACATTGTTTTGCCAAATGACAGGTTCTAAAGTTCCATTAGGACATCTAAATTCAATTGTATTTTTTGTTTGAAAACAATCAAAATTACTCACATTATTAAAATTTACAGCTTGATATCTTTGATGAGAAACTTTTCTAAGAATATCATTTAAAGTTAATGAATCACATTCCAACATACCTTGATAATCTTTCCAAAAGTTTTTTGCCATTGGTTCTGCATACTTTTCCATACTAGGTCTTGCACTTAAATAATCTCCATATACAAACCGATAAATAATATTTTCATACACAGACCATAACTTGATAAAATTCTTCCAAGATTCCGTTTTATTTCCTAAAACTTGGGTTCCTACATGAATATGCCCTCCTGAATGTTTATCGATTGATGCATGTTTATAAACAATTTGACAAACTTTTTTGAGTTGACTCCAAGAATCAGATACATCTTTTAATATAGGAGAATTAATCTCTGCTCCATTATGTAAAGAACCATCTCCTCTTAATTGCCAAGCCTCATCTAAGCGATATTCTTCCAGTTTCTGTTCAATTCGCTTTCTAACCGCATTTTCAAATTCTAATTCCAATCCAAAAGTAACTTTATCATCAAATCCTAAGTGACTTCTTAATTCTAAATAACAATTTTCTACATAATATAATAAATCTTGTAATTCTATTCCACTCATACTAGATAAAGAATCATTTGCTCCAGGCTTTATAAAATTAAAAATTGATGCATCTACAATTTCATTTGGTTTTTTAATATTTCCTAGCATATCAATTACCTCATTAACCTATCATAGTTTTCTCTTTTGATTTCTAGTTTTTTTGTTAAAACTGGAATATCAATTGGTTGATATCTTTCTTTAATTCTCGATACACAATTTTCAAAATCAAAACTTGAACATTCAGTTCTAATATAAAATGGCAATAATTCTCCTAGACCAGTTACACAAATATATAATATAGTTATTAAAATATTATCAGAAGAAGATTCTCTCACAAAAATATAGTCCTCTTTATCTTCATGGTAAATAATGGCTTGGAAATAATTTTCTTTTTCAATATCCTCCTCAGAAACATTATTATTAGATTCTTGAATGGAAGAAAAAGGTGCACCTAATATATCTTGTAAAGTCATTTTCTCTTTTTCAAATAATCCTCTTATTTCTTCTTCTGTTAATCCTTTTAATTTATACTTTTCCACAGTTCTAGTGTAAAAACCATCATTTGATTTTTCCCATTTTCCGTAAAAGTATAACATATCTGAATCTCCAGAAAATTCATTATATTGTTCTTCATATCTGATGTTTCCTAAACTATCAAATTCTTTCATAATGTTTAAATTCTGTTGTTGTATATCACGATAGAATGGACAACTTCCAAGAAGTTTAAATCCACCTGCGATTAACCCTGCTGTCAATACATAAGGTGCAACTAACTGCATAGCACGTAATGATATTTTTAAATTTCTTATAGTTCTAATTTGTAAATTTGAAAATTTTGAAAATTTTATTTTATTTTCCAAATTTTCTATATCTTTTTTCATTTGTTGTAAAAATTTTTTTTGTTCTAATCTCTTTCTAGCATTTTCATCACAAATTTTTCCACTGCTCATAATTCTAACCCCTTCCATTTCTCAAAGTAAAATACTTTAGGAATTTTTTCATTAAAAGCAGCATATAAAATAACTATTGCTAACTTTGACTTCTAAGTTTCCAATTAATGGTAAAATTTGACAAACAAAAAAAAAGTGGTATTATAAAAACCACTCAGAGGAAAATCCTAAAGTATTTTACTATAAGAAAAACATTTTATAAAAAGCTCACAAAGTATACTGCTTTGTGAACTTTTTTAATACTATTTATTTTTTGATGATAATACCAATACAGCAGGATTTACAACTTCTTTTTCTTCTTCTGTAATACCAAATTTTTTATTCCAATATTGTCTGAATTCTATTCCCCTTACACTAAAATGAGCAATCATACTAGAAACAGCACCTGCCATGTATCCTGTCAATCCCATTTCTATATATATTTTTTCTACCTCTTCACAAGTTGCACCTTCTTGTAATTTTTTCAAACATAATAAGGCTGTTTCTACAATACAACAAGAATATGCATCATTTGTATTACAATCCACACATTGCATCCATTCTTCTGCATCTTCTTTTTTCACGAAAGCCAAACCATCTTTCATAATTGTGTATTTCTTTTTCTTAGCTTCTAAATCAGCATGTTCTTTCTCTTGATTTCTAATGGTTTCCGCTTTTATCCTACGATCCCTTTGTTTATCCACAATGGTATCCCCAAACATTTTTCTTCTTGCTTCTTCTATTTTTTCGGGATCTCTTCTATCATATCCATATTCAATATATGGATTAGAATATAATTCTTCTCCTGTTTCTTCTAGTCTAATAGATGAAATAGCAGAACCATATCCAATAAATGGTATTCCATAACATCCTATTTCTACATTTGTAAAAAAATTTACATTTCTTAATACATCAGTTTCTTCTTGCGCTGCTCCATACCACCATCCTTGATAAGAAACTCTCTCTCCTACATGTTGTTTTAATGCTTGAAACATTTTAAAAGCATTAGCTTCTTTATTATGTTCTGCTACATACTCTTCTAATGTGACATCATCTTCTTCCATTGGCATAAAATTACCATATTCAGTCATACATACTGATGATATTTGATTACATTTCATATTGCTGATTAATATTTCATACTTTGGCATATTTCCAAAACGACTTTGAACTTCTTCAATAGTTAATCTTTTTCCAATATAGAACCAATTTGTTCTATTATGAATTTTACCCTCAAATTGTTCCCCATCTATGTCTATAAAATCCTTTTCATAGAATCGAAAACCAATTGCGCGTTTCTTCAATTCTACTTTCATAGGATCGCTATGTCCAATTTCTACACTGCTAGTTTCTGTCATCAATAAGCCTGGGTATAAATACTCCACATATTTTTTTGTAGTCTTTTCCATTCATAATTCCCCCTTAACTTTCTTAAAGTTTTTCACTTTGAGAATTTTTTATAAACAGTCAAGATTATAAATATTAAAAAAGATATGACTACAATATATAAATGGTGAAATTTGACAAATCATTTTTTTTGTTATAGAATAACGTCTAAGTTGTGAACGCAACAAGTCTTTTAATCTCAAAGTGAAAAACTTTGGGATTTTATTTTTACCTAAAATTGCACATAGGATTTAAGCTATTCATCAATCTTACTTTGTTATCAAAACTTGGATGTACATATCGATCTAATGTAATTTTCACATTCGAATGACCTAAAATTTCGCTTAACGTTTTTGGATCACAACCACTTTCTATACATCTCGTTGCAAAGGTATGTCTTAATGCATGAAAATTATATTCATTAATATTAATTGACTTCATAATACTTTTATAATGATTTGTATAACTTCTTGGTTCAATAAAGTCTTCTGTTCCTGTTAGAAAAAAGCACAATTCTCCCTTTTTTAATTTTTCTAATTTTGAAATTAAAAAGTTTGGAATGGGAATATTTCTAATAGATGATATAGATTTAGGCTCATCTAATATTACAATTGTTTTATTTTTTATATTTTTATTATCATTTTTTACACGTATCAAAGTCTTCTCAACCCGAATAACATTATTTTCTAAATCAATATGTTCCCATTTTAAACCACATAACTCACCAATTCTAAGACCTGTATATAAACATAACAGAATTCCCATACTTTCTTCTGTTGTTGAACAGCTTAATTTTTGTTCTAATAATAATTGATGCTCTTTGGTAAGTATCTGAATTTCTTTTTTCGGAATCTTAGGCATCGAAATACTGATATCTACATTATGATATTTT
This sequence comes from uncultured Mycoplasmatota bacterium, assembly GCA_947643405.1. Classification (GTDB taxonomy): domain Bacteria; phylum Bacillota_I; class Bacilli_A; order RF39; family UBA660; genus MGBC102946. The sequence continues at coordinate 54,436 of CANRVY010000003.1, forward strand.
AATATTTGTTGTAACATAATAAGTATGTCTTTTACTGTTTTTGGCGCTAGTCCTTGACTTAACAATTTCTCAGTAAATTCATTAACAATATTCTTATTAATTTGTTTTCGTTTATATTTTCCAAATGCTGGTATAAGATGTGCATAAGCCATATATTCATAGTTGGAATAAGATGATTTTTTACAAGATATTTTAACACTTCTAAGCCAATTATAGATATCTCCACTAAATAAAGTTTTATCAATAGGAATTTCTATTTTTAATATTTCTCTATATTTTCTCAATACCTCTTCTTCTGTTTTTGCATAAATAAATCCATAATCTGTTTTACCATCCTCTTTTATTCCTTTTTTATATTTTATAAAATATCTCCCATCCTTTCTCAAATAAATTTTTTCTTGCTTCTTATTTTCCATAAATATTTCTCCTTTCGAGTAAATATCATACAGAAAATAAATATAATTACTAAAAAAAGTGCTAATTTAATAACACTTTTATCCATCTATGACCACATCACCAACTTGAAATCCTTTATATACTTCTTCTGTAATAATGATTGTCATTTCCTCAAACAAATATTCTTACCCATATTCTGCTTTTTAAAAGCGTCCGCCTCCTGAGCCTCCACCAAACGATCCTCCTCCTCCAGAGAAGCCTCCACCAAATCCGCCTCCTGAGGAATTAGAAGAATTTGCAATTGATTGTGCTGAATAAGCATTATTCATTGCTGTTGTTACAGTAGAAGACATAATTCGATTAAATACCATCATATCTCTCATCGTTCTCATACTATAATGAATATCAATTAAATCTGCATCATTAAATTCATTAATTCTAAGCTGCATTGTCTTAGAAAGTTTATCTGCACATCCAAGACTTACTGCATAAACTAAATATTTTTCCCATAAAACAATCTCTGGTAAGTCTTTTTTGTCCATTGTACCAAAATCTTCCATAAATTTCTTTAAAGCTTTCCACTTTAGATAATGTTCATTTCCCTTTTGGGTCTTTTTGGTAAATGATAAAAAGTAAATTAATGATACAAGAGCTAATACAAATAAAATAATACCAAATACCAAAATATAATTGAATGCTAGCACAGCAAGTGTTAATCCAAGTACTGAATAAAGACTAGATTTTAATTTAATTCCTGTTTTATTTTCATAAAAATCTTCATTCTTTGCCTCTATCATTGCCATATTTTTCCACTTATTAAAATTATTGATAAAAGAAGAATAACCAGATTTTGCTTTTTTCTTAAGCTCTTTTAAAGTAATTTCATTTTCTTTAAAAATCAACTTAATTAATTGTCTATCTGAATCCGTCATCTCAGTATCATTTTCATGATATACAAGTTTATAATCTTTTTTATCTAATGGTTCAAAAGTCACTACTTTTTTATAAATTAAATTTAATAAACAAGCTGACAAATCATCATTTCTAATATTTTGATGAAATAAATATCCGACTGTTGAAGGATTATAGTCTGCTGGGAAATCTCTAAAATATTGAGTTTTAAAAGTTGATTCATATTCTTTATCATGCTTTTTATAAACATAGTACACTAAAAATCCGAATCCAATTATCCAAGCTACTCCTAAAACTCCAGAAACAACTGTCATAAACAATGTTATTTTTTTATCTCTCGCTACCTGTTTTCTTGCTTCTTCTCTTTTTTGATTGGCAATTTCTGCTTTTTCAGTTTCCACTTCTACAATTGTATCAAGAGCTTCTACATGAGAAAACTTAGTAGAACCTTTCACTGCTTCTTTATCAAATACAAAACGAGTATCTATTGCTGTATTCGCATACAAGTCATCAACAGTAATAATAATGTGATCGGTTCCATCTAATTCTATATTTCCAACTAATGGTCCATGAGCATATCCTTTTAATAAATTTTGATTATTTGGAATATAAATATCTGCTTTAAAATGATGTATGCTTTCTCTAAAGTTATCATTAAATATATTCCAACCTACTTCTGCGACATCTTCATGAACAACTGCCATATTTTTAATAATGTATTCTAAATAGAAAAAATGCTTTTTTGAAGAGGGATTATAAATACGATAACTAACTCCTGAACTTGTTTTATTTTCTGTATAAACTCCAAAGTCTCCTGCTTCTGCATGATAAGTTTTTGTAAATTTTGTTCCACTAGTTTCCATATTGTTCCAAGAAATAGAATCTGTATAAGGAATGGCTCTTATTTGAATAAGCTTTATGTCAGTCCCATTATAAATAGCACTTCCATTAAAAGACTCTTTATCCCCAGTGAAATTGGACGCTAAAATGTTCTCAAAATCAATATCGCGATCCATTCCATTAAATGTGCCATTCATTAAAAAGGCCTCTCTTACATATAAATCTCCATTGTCTAATACTGTGACATGCATATTAAAATTTTCAATTCCATAGTCACTTGCTTTTACTCCCACAGGAATAAGAATGCAAGTAATGAAAAAGATAAAGACTCCAAATATTTTCTTCATACAATCACCCTTACATTCATTATATCATGTTTTAATTTTTATAATACAAAAAAATTAGAAAATATAAATTCTAATCTTTTGGCTTAAATATAAGAGAAAGAAAGAAGGAAAAGATAATTGCAGATGTAATTCCAGAAGCTGTTAAATTAAACATGCCCATAAAAAGAGCCATTAATCCCTGATCATAAGCCATATCCATAGCTCCATGGGAAAGCAAATGCCCAAAACTTGTAATTGGAACTAAAGCTCCACCACCTGCCCATAAAATAATTTTATCATAAATGCTAAAGGTATCTAAGAATGCTCCTACAATGACAAAAATTGTAGTAACATGTCCAGGTGTTAATTTTGTATTATCTAATATCATTTGTCCAAGCAGACAAACGAATCCACAAAATAGAAATGAATTAACAAAAATCATTCTACCACCTCCAAACTAATAGCATGGGCAATTGCTGGTATAGATAACTTTTGATTTACCATAGTAGGAGAATGTAGTGCTCCTGTTGCTACCAACAAAATTCTATGATATTCTTTCTTTTTCATCTTGTTTAAAATATAACTATAAGTAACAAGTGGTGCACAAGCTGGACCACTTCCTCCTGCATAAACTGGCTGTTTTTCTCTATCATAAATCATACAAGCAGTATCATTATAATTTTTTAGTTCTATTCCATATTCAGTTTTCATATATTCTTTTAGAATATCTCTACCATAAACTCCCAAATCCCCCGTTAATATTAAATCATAGTAGCCAATTTCTCTTTTGGTATCTCTTAAATGTTTAAAGATAGTATCTGCTGCTGCTGGTGCCATCACTGCTCCCATATGATAAACATCTTTTATCCCTAGATCTACTACACTTCCAACAGTAGAACTATCTACCTTAATTTGTTCTTTATTACTAGATAAATAAGCACTTGCACTTCCAGTAGTTGTAAAAGTTGCCGTTTTAGGTTTTGGTCCACCATATTCAACTGGATAACGGAATTGTTTCTCTGCTGCATTATTATGAGAGCTTACTGCACAAATACAATTCTTGATTTGCTTATTTTCTACCATATTAGCCCCGATTATAAGTCCCTCTACGCTTGTTGCGCAAGCATTATAAACCCCCATAAAAGGAATGCCTAATCTACTAGCTGCATAACTAGAAGAAGCAATCTGATTCAATAAATCTCCAGATAAAAATAGATCAATATCAAATTTTGTCTTTCCTATTTTAGAAAGTAGAATATCAACACTATCTTCTATCATTTTGCTTTCTGCTTGTTCAAACGTATCCATATTGATATAAAAATCATCATAAGTTGCATCATAATAATTTTTCAGAGGTCCTTTTTGTTCATATGGCCCTGCTACTGTACTTGTCGCATTGATATAAACATTATTATATCTAAATGTCATGCTATCCCTCCTAGCAATAAACGAATAAGTCCAAATGTATAAGCACTCACTACTCCAAATATAATTACTGAGCCAGCTAGTTTAAACATATTAGCTCCAATACCAGTTACCATTCCTTCTTTACGATATTCTAAAGCCGCACTCATCATGGCATGTGCAAATCCAGTAATTGGAATAATAAGTCCACATTTCGCAAAGTTTACCCATTTATCAAAAAATCCAAAACAAGTAAACAAACATCCAATAAATATTAATGTGATAATCATGAACATAGTTGCTTCTGATGTTGGAATATCAAAAAAATATGCATAAAGTTGTCTTAATAATTCTCCCAAAGCCCCCATGAATCCTCCAATAATAAAAGCTATCATTCCATTATATAATCTATTTTCTTTTGGAGTATGTTTATTTACCAAATCTTTATATTTTGTTTTTTCCATGTTTTCCCTCCTAACTTTATTATGAAAAATTTTACTTTTTTTATACAAAAGGAAAAAACTACCAAAAATAATAAATTCCTTTTTATAAAATGAATTTTAAAATAAAACTAAGAAAAACAATAACTTTTAAAAAAAATATGATATGATAATTTTGGTGAGACAAATGAAAGCAGTTGGTATTATTTGTGAATATAATCCATTTCATAACGGACACTTATATCACATAAAAAAAATAAAAGAAATGTATCCAAATCATATTATTGTTTTAGTTATGAGTGGACCTTTCACAGAGCGTGCTGATATTAGCATTTTAACAAAATGGGAAAAAACTGAAATAGCTCTTTTCTATGGAATAGATTTAGTTGTAGAATTACCATTTATTTTTGCAACTGGAAGTGCCGATCTTTTTGCACAAGGCGCTATTACTATCTTAAAAGATTTACAAGTAGAATACTTAGTTTTCGGAAGTGAAGAAAATGACATTCAGAAATTAACCACATTAGCAATTCTTCAATCAAATAAATTGCATAATGAAAATGTTAAAAATTTTCTAAAAGAAGGTTTCAATTATCCTACTGCACTTTCAAAATCTTTAAAAGAATTATCTGGAATAACAATAACTTCTCCAAATGATTTACTTGGAATCTCTTATATTAAAGAAATTCAAAAACAAAATGCATCTATTATACCAATTACAATTCAAAGGACAAATGATTATCATAGTGAAAATTTAGAACAAATAGGAAGTGCTAGTAGCATTCGAAAAGCACTAAAAGAAAAGAAAAATATTGATGCTTCTATTCCATCCTTGACTAGCAAATATATTCACCAAAACATTGATATTGAAAATTTATTTCCGTTTTTAAAATACAAAATAATCTCTGAAAAAGAAAATTTAATTCACTACCATGAAGTAAATGAAAAATTAATACCAAGAATAAAAAAAGCTATCAATGGTTCAAACTCTTTAGATGAATTTATTAAAATAGTCAAAACAAAAAGTGAAACTTATAGTAAAATAAAAAGAATTTGTTTATACATTCTTTGCGGTTTGACAAAAAAAGAAGCAAAATTCTATAAAAAACACCCTTATATCCGAGTTTTAGGATTCACAAAAAAAGGAAGACAATATTTAAATCAAATAAAAAAGGAATTTACTCTTCCCTATATTTCGAATTATTCTAATGACCACAATCATCTATTAAAATTAGATTTTAGAATTCACCAAATCTATACATTGATATTTCCAACAAATTTACAAAAACAATTATTAGAAGAAGAATTTAAAACTCCACCAAAAAAAGGCAATTAAATGCCTTTTTCTTATAAATAACAATCCATGCCATTCCATAATATTTCTGGATAAGTCGTTCTTACTTCAATATAATCTGTGATATTAATTTCTTTCAAAAAATTTCTTATCATATCAATCCCATTCTTTAAGTCATCAAGTTTTCCTTGATATTCAATTTCTACAACCATCCCTAAAACATCAATTAAATCAACATCAAATTCAAAATTTTCAGCATGATAAACTTTTCTGATTTTATGGTAATGACAACTAGTAACGAATCCAAGAGACTCTAATATTTTAATCATTTGTTCTCCTGAAGTTAATTTTTCTTCTATCTCATTAGAATATAAAAATTGTTCTTTTTCTCCAAATACTTTTTCTTTAAAATTAATGGTATCTCCACTACTACTTTTGCGAACTCGAAGTCTTTTTTTTGTGTTTTTGAGTCCTTTTTCATCTATATACAAAAAAGGATAATCTGGATTTTCAAAATAAGTATCTTCTATCGTTTCCGCTTTTATGAAAATTGCTTGTTCCTCTAAATATCTTTTAAAAGCCTCCTCATCTTGAACCAATATTTTTAATTTTATCTCTACATTTTCTTTTATTGTATCAATCATTCATCATACCTACTTCCTAAATATACTTTTCACTTTCTGTTTTGGACTCGTTGGGAAACGCTTTTCCGCTTCTTCATCAATTGATACAGTTTCACCTGCACGAATTATCATAGAAGACAAACCACTTCCAATCAATACTTTTTCTCCTTTTTTTACGCTAACAAACGTTGAACTACTTCCTGAACCAATCATGACTTTTACATATTCTTCTTTAGGCCTTGACTTCTTTTTAAACACACATATCACCTATGTTCAGTATATCATACTTTTTTTAATATGTATTCAATTTTAATGTGGTTTTTCCAACATTTGACTTTAAACTATCTGGTATTGTAATCATATTAGGATTTCCATCTGAAATAAATTTACTTTTAGAAAGTATATGAAAATTCATTTCAATATCAAAATCTTCTCCATCATTATCATATGCACGAATTCTTTTTAAAAATGTAGAATCAAATTGATCAGAGAAAGGAGAAGGACTGGCTTCCCACCCCACTCTTAAAGTTGCAATCGTATCATAATTTTTTCCATTATAACTACTATTTAAAATATGCGAAAAATTAATATGTTCTTTGCTATAAGGAGAGCCAAATGGTAAAGCTACAATAGGAACATATTTTTGTGGAATTATTGCATCTAAAATAGAATACATTTTTCCAATTTGTTTGGAGGCTTCTTCAGAATTTACTTTAGTAAAATCAACATGATCAGCACTATGATTTCCAATATCATACCCATGTTCTATTAACCACTTTATGATTTCTTCATTATATTCACTTTCAAATAAACTAGAATTTAAAAAAAATGTTGCTGTTACTTTAAAATCAGGATACTTCTTTTTAAATTCTTCTAATATACCAACAGCTGAATGAGAGTCAATTATAAGCTCTCCGTGTTCATTTTTTGAAGCAGAAATATTATGTTTTCCATCATCAAAAGTTAAAATAATAGGACTTTTTCCTAATTCTACATCAATTTTTCCATTAACAAAATCAGATAAGCGTATCATACGATATCCTTCCTTATAATAAAATTCTAAATCTCTTCTAAAGGCTTCACTCGTTCTTTGATAACCATAATGATCAACATTTCCGTTCTTATCGTCTGTGTCATTATTTTGCATATCCCAAATTCCATGATACATCATAATAGGTATATCTCCTAATTCATTTATTTTTAAAGCTTCATAATCAATTCCTTTTGAAACTACAATTTTAATCTTTTCATTTTTTCTTATTTTCCCACTTTTAGGATATTGTTCTAAAATCGTTCCAACTTGTTTTTCACTATATACTTCTTCTACTTCTATTTCTAAATGATAATCACTAACAAAATCTTCTAATTCTTTTTTATCTTTCCCTTCAAAATTTATCATCGTTGGAACATGCATACAACCAATCATACACCAACAAAAAAAGAAAAGAGCTATCCATTTTTTCATAAAAATCACCATATTTAGTATCTCTACTATAAAGTGATTTATACTGGTAAATTCCTTTCTATTAATGGAATGTCTTTTTCTAAAATTCTATTTACATTTTGCTTTAAAAGAGGAGTCACTTTACTCATATAAACTGTTAAAGAAGCATTTGATTCCTTTAACTCTATCGTTTCACTTAACACTTTTCCCATATCAATAGTAGGAACTAACAAGATTCTTTCTATTTCTTCTTTTAATAATGGATAATGAGTACAACCTAAAACAGCTGCTTCATATTCATTATTTTGAAGTGATTTTAGTTCTTTTTCTATGTCTAGTTGTTCTGATAAACCTTCTAAATAAGGTACAAAATTTGGACAACTTAAAGGATAAACTTCAATTCCTTCTTGTTTTAACTTTCTTTCAAAGATACCATTTTTTATAGTTGCTGGCGTTGCAAGTAAAACAACTTTTTGATAATACTTTTTTACATATTCTACGGTAGGATCAATCACATTATCAATTGGAATTTTTGTATATTTTTGATATTCATCCACTAAGCTACTGCATGTACCACACGCGATCACAATTCTATCAACGTGATTTTCTTCAAAAAAGCGGATAATTCTAACTCCTAGTTTTATCAATTCTTCTTTACTCTTTTCCCCATATGGCAAATAAAATGTATCCCCATAATAAAGATATTCTAATTTAGGATATTGATTGATCAATTCTTTTAAAACATTTAATCCACCTATTCCTGAATCAAATACACCAATTTTCATATTTCACTCTCCTCTTTGAACAATTTTTGAATATTCTTTTTTGGAACCAACATTTCAATTTCTTTTTGAACATGAAAATGAAAAACTCTTTCCGTTGTAGCATATTCTTCTCCATCTAGACACCAAGATTCGTCTATCCTATGCTTCAATTTTATGGTTAATTTATTCGTCCGATAATATATAATATTAGGAACCCTTTTTACTACAGGAGTTAATAATGCAGGTATCATTTTAATTAATTCTCTTTTTGTTCTCGCTTTACAAAATGCAACTTCAAACATATTATCATTCAATTTCACATTTTTATAAAGATGTTCTAAGCCTGCTATACGATTACTATTTGTGATAAACAGAAAGGAAAAATCACCTTCTTTTTTTTGACCATCTATTTCATATTCGATAGAATATTGTTTTAATTTACTACATATTCTTTTCATTCCATACAATATATAGGCAAATTTTCCAAATCTTTCTTTTAGTTTTCTAGGAGTTGCATAAGAAACATCTACATAATTTCCAAGACATGCAACATAAACAAAAGGTTTCAAGTTTAAAGAACAAGTATCAATTTTTTTTATTGTTCCATTTAAAAGCAATTCTAAATCCTTTTTGTAATTTTTTGTATATCCATACATAGATCCAACATCATTGGTAGTTCCTATAGGAAGACTTGCTAACAAAAGTTTTTTTTCGCGCATTAAATTCCCTGTTATTCCCTCATTTAAAGTCCCATCTCCTCCTGCAATAATAACCAAAGAATAGTCATCATCCAAGTTAAATACTATAGTAGTAGCATCTCCTTGCTTTGATGTTTTAAAAAAGATAACTTCATAGCAGTAACTATTTAAAGTCTTTTCTATGACCTTTAAGAAATCTTTCTTATTTTTTCGTTTTCCACTTTTTGGATTATAAATTACCGCACATTTTTTCATACTATCACCCTTAAAAAAAAGAAGATTTACTCCTTTTCAGCAAATTTCATATCTAAAATACAATCCAATTTGTCTATGACAGGGAATCCTTTGTCTTTACTTAAATCTGTAGAGAATTGAACTCCTATTCCGCCTTCTTTTTCCCACTCTATTAAATTTCCTGAATAGTCATCAATTAAAATAGAATCTTTAGTAGAACACATTTTTGTTTTAGAAAGTTCTCTTGGTACAGGAATAATTGTTACATCTTTCATATATTTTCGAATGAAATTAATTTTCGCAATTGCTTCATCTACAGAATTTACATGTGTTAAAATGGCAAGGTTACACTTTCCTGATGCATAAAGTTTTTTCATACACCCAAATGCATCATTAATAATTGGTGTTAAAGTAAGTATCTTTTTCCAATTCAAATTAGAATAAAACTCACTCATTTTTTCACTGTCACTTTTATCTACTTCTAATCGATCTAACATATCATATGTAACACGATTAGTATCCATGATTACTCCATCAAAATCAATATAAATATTTTTCATGTTTTCCTCCTTTTGTATGTTCTTCATTTTTCATATAAAATTCATTTAATTCATGTGCTGCCATTAATAATTTTTTTGAATAAGGAATTCTTAAATAAATTGGATTTAAACAAGAAATGGTATCCTCCATATAAGTAATTCTAATTCTATCCAAGGCATCTGCATCTTTTAAAATGGAAAATAAAGTATAAAAAGTTTTTTTGTCTGTAATTCCATATTTTCTCATGATACGATCTGCATCAGTATCTTCTAATGAATGAATTTCTACAATACTTTGTAACAATTTTACAAAGTTTTGATTTTCATAGATTGGATCATTTACAAGTTCTATGATTGCTTCAGCACTTCTTTCCCCATGACTAGGATCTACACAATCATTCACCCTTCCAATATCATGATACTTAGAAGCATCTAAAACAATTCTTACACAGATTTCATCAATTCCACATTGCAATGATAAAATATAAGCCCAAAACAAAACTCTTTCATTATGATTAATTCCATGAATAAAACTAGTATAAAGTTCCTCTTCATCAATTGTATCTAATTCTTGTTTTAATCGATCAATATTTCCTTCTCTCATCAATTGTTTCAAAATTTCTATTAAAGATGATTGTTTTGGATTAGAATGAATCGTTTCTATATATTGTTCATTATTTTGCTTTTTCATAAAATCTTCATTCAAAGTTTGATTTAAATTTCCACCTAAAAATAATTCTAATAAATAATGCATGTTAAAAACCTTCTTCTTCTACATTATATCATATAAAAAACATGACTCGCAAATTTATGAAATTAATGTTCCTTTCTATACTGTAAAACCTTAGCTCTATGGTTTAATAATTTCTGATAACTAATCTGTTTTAAATCTTCTCCTGACCATAAACCTTTTTGTGGATTTTGCTCTGGTCCAAACATAATATGATTTTCTATATCATTCAATATTTCGTTTGGTAAAAGTCTTAATAGGTTACTTGCATCACAACACGGTTTACCATCTCTGATTTTCCCTCGAATAAAAGCTTCTAATAAAGGATAAACAAACTCTGGACTTTTTAGTTTTTCTTCTGGAGATTTCGCTAACCACTCTGAAACCACAAGATCTCCCCCATAATAAAGTATCAAACTTAAAATTTCAGGATCAGTTCTATAACATTCTGGAAGAGCATTTAATTTTGTAGTATTCATTGGATTAAATTCACCACATTCAGCAAATACTTGTAATAATCCTATAATAAAATTTTTATCTTTTAGGATTTCTGAAGAAGCATAACAAAGACAACTTAAGTCTCCGTTTTCTACGATTAAAGTCATTACTTTTTTAGAAGAAATAGATATCGGAGATTCAAATAGTAATCCATGTATGGATAAGAAAAGCTTTGCTTTTCCTTCTTCTGAAAAACGCTCAAAGTCTACTACTAGATCTCTACTTTCAATCTTTGAACTAACAATTGTCTTATATATTCTTTCTAATGAAAAATTATAATTATACATTTTATATAAGAAAAGCAATTCCTCTTCTGTATATTCTACTTTAGATTGTAATTCTAAAATATGTTGATGATTATAATATCTGCTTTCTAATTCCTCTATGTAAAATTGATTTTTTTCTGAATCTATTTCTTTCAATTTTCTAATTACTTCTGGAAGATATTGAACTGCAATCTCTATAATCGAGTTATAGTAATCTGAATTTCCATTATATTCAATATAATGCATCAGTTCATTATCATCATAAACCTGTACTATTTTAAAATATAAAATCGGAATCAATTTTTCTTTTTCTAAAACATAGTAAACATAAATATCTCCAGCCTCTAGCACTCTACCAGTCGTTCTTAAATCTACACCACAAAGTTGAGCTTTACATTCATCAAGACTTTGGGCAATTTCCCAACTCCTTCTACTATCTTTTAAGTCTTCATATAAATCATGATAAGATGCTCTTTCTCCCTCTGGTTTACAAACTGTTTTTTCATACTTTTTCCAAATTCCTTGTTCCATCTTTACAACCTCCTGAAAACTATTTAATATATTATATCAGACCAAAATGCACAAAGTCTACAAAAATTTTATAAGGTTAGTTTCTTTAAAGTATACAAAAAAATAGATTTTAAAAAACCTATTTTAAAGCATCTACTAATTCTGCTTTTTTCATTGTAGAATATCCTTCTACACCTTTTGCTTTTGCCATTTCACGAAGTTCTGCTACTGTAAGCTTTGATAAATCTGTACTTTCTTTCTTTTCTGCTTTTGGAGCTTCTTTTTTAGCTTCTTTTTTCACTTCGATTTTTACTTCATTTTTAGCAGAAACTTTTCCATTTAATGCATCTTTTGCAATTGTTACTAAATCTGTGAAAGATGCAGGATTATCAATTGCTATTTCAGCTAACATTTTTCTATTGATTGTTACTCCAGCTTTATTTAATCCGTTAATAAATTTAGAATAACTAATTTCATTTTCACGACAAGCTGCGTTAATTCTAATAATCCATAATTTTCTAAATTCTCTTTTATTTTGTCTTCTATCTCTATATGCATATTTTCCAGAATGCATTACTTGTTCTTTGGCAGTTTTATATAATCTATGTTTACTTCCAAAATATCCTTTTGCTTGTTTCATCACTTTCTTGTGACGAGCACGTGTTACTGTTCCAGTCTTTACTCTTGGCATTTTAAATTCCTCCTTTAATACTAAATAATATCTTTAATTCTCTTGTAATCACTTTTACTTAAAAGTGAAGCTGTTCTTCCCACTCTATTTGAAGCAGCGTTTTTCTTTCCTGTATTATGTCTTGTTCCTGGATGACCAATTTTTACAGTTCCTCCAGGTCTAACTTTACAAACTTTAGCAGTTCCTTTATGAGTTTTCATTTTTGGCATATAAATTCCTCCTATTTTTCTTTCTTTGGCATAAGTATCATAGTCATAAAACGACCATCCATTGTTGGTTTTTGTTCTATTACTGATATTTCATTTAAAGATTCTGCAAATCGAAGTAGCACTTCTTTTCCTAATTCTGGATGTGCCATTTCTCTTCCTTTAAAACGAATGCTGACTTTTATTTTATGTCCTTTTTCCAAATACTTTGAAGAATTACGAACTCTTGTATCAAAATCATGAATATCAATTGATACAGAAAGACGATATTCTTTCATTTCTAAGTTATTTTCTCTTTGTTTCTTTAAATTCTCTTTATTTTTCTTCTTGCTTTCATACTTAAATTTATTATAATCCATAATTTTACAAACTTGCGGATTTGCATTAGGACTCATAAGTACAAGATCAAAACCAGCATAATTTGCAAGTGTAAGAGCATCCTTAATTGGTTTAATTCCAAGTTGTTCTCCATTTGGTCCTATAACCATTACTTCTTTTGCACGTATTTGTTCATTAATAAACAAATCTTTCTCTTTATTTGCGATAACTGACACCTCCAAAATATTATATCAATGCAATAAATGCACACTCCAATAAAAAAGTGAATACAAAGTATCCACTAAAAAGACAATAATCTTGAACATTATTTTACTGTTCATTCATGGCCTTTTACCCAACACTATTTGTATTCGGGTGAGAAGTGGAAACTTCTTCTTTCCTTTTCATTTCTATTAGATATTACAATAAAATAATATGTTTGTCAACCTTTTTTAGAACATTTTCTTTATTTGATAACACATTCTCCACTTTTATAAGCAGTAACTTCAATTTTATTACTTAGTCTTGTTTTGGTTGCACACCATTCAGAATTGTAAATTGCAAACTCTACACTACCATTCTGATAACGATTGATAGTACCACCTTTTAAAGTTCTCTCATCAAAATTAACGATTGATTTATTTGGAAAATTATAAGTAATATCTTCTGGTTCTTCTAACATTTTATCACTTTTATAAAGTTCATTTACACTATCCAATAAAGAACTTGCAGTTTTTTCAAATTTCTTTGCTCCATTCCCTTGCTGATAGCCATAATAAAAATAACCTGCCCCGCCTAATAAAATAAGCGCAAAAATAAGTCCAAATAATTGACCATTTTTCTTTTTTTTAGCTTCATTTGCCATCTGTGTTTCATAATCCATTTATATCCCACTCCTTCTTTGGATCTTCACCATGTGCTTTTTCCCATTCTTCATGACACAATCTTGCATGCTTAACAGCTTCATTTCCTCTGTTATCTGTAATACTTGCACCTTCTGTCACAAAGAAAAAAGACATATTAAATTGTTCATTCAACTTTTTTACAGCCAAACAGAATTCTCTTGCTTTTTTCTCATTCATATAACATGCTCCTTACTATTAGTATACCACAGATATAAATTTTCGAAACATATTTTTAAAAAAAGAAAATACGATTTCTCGTATTATGCTCTTGAATCATATTTTCCATCTTTTGTTGATACAAGAATATGTTCTCCTTGCTCAATAAATAGTGGAACTCTAACCATCAAACCATTTTCCATATATGCATCTTTCATCGCATTATTTGTTGTATTTCCCTTTACAGCTGGTTCTGTTTTTTCTACTTCGTATTCGATTTTATCAGGTAAAATAATTCCAATCAATTCTCCTTGATAAAAACTAATATCAACATTAATTCCTTCTTTTAAGAATTTTTCACTTTCTCCTAATTGAGCTTTTGAAAGTTCAATTTGTTCATACGTTTGCATATTCATAAAATTACAAACATCACCATTACTATATAGATATTGCATATTTTGTTTTTCAATCATAGCTTTTTCTAATTTAATACTAGTATTAAATGTTTTTTCAACTGTTGATCCAGTTCTTAAATTACGCAATTTTGCTTTTACAAACGCAGCACCTTTTCCTGGTTTTACATGTAAAAATTCTAAAACTTGATAAATATTATCTTCATAAATAAAAGTAATTCCATTTTTGATATCATTAATATTAAACATAAAAGTCCTCCTTTCTACTTATTGGTAGTTCTTTTATAATTTGGTTTCATTTTGCCAAGAGATTTTACTTTTGGTTTTTTCTTCTTTACTAGCTTTACCAAAAGCAGGCATCTTTGCTTGTGCTTCTATTAAAGCACTATAATTAACACTATCATGTAACAATCCATGATTTACAATAGGTTGTTTCTTTCCCATTTTGTATCTCCTTATTTTTTTTCTTTATGAGTTGTTGATTTTCTACATTTTGGACAGAATTTATTTAATTCTAAACGATCTGTCGTATTTTTTTTATTTTTTTCTGTACGATAATTTTCTTCTTTACAAACAGTACATTGAAGAGTGATTCTTTCTCTAGCTTCTCCTTTTTTTGCCATACTATTTTCCCTCCTTTTCGATAAGTTCACACCTATTATAGCAAATTATCTCCAAATTTCAAAGAATTTTTTTGAAACTTCATTCGATATTTTGCGAGTGACAGGATATTCATAATCAGAACTGCTATTTTGATAATAACTATCAGGAGAAACTACAACAATTGTCATGACTGGATTATCATAAGGAGCATAGCCTGCAAATGTTGAAGTAATCGTTTCAGTATCCCCAATTCCATCTCCATCAGTATCAAGAATGCTTTGGCTAGTTCCTGTTTTTCCAGCTGGCTTTAAATTTAAATTCATACTGGTATATCCAGTCCCATTTCTTTCCATAACTATTTTTAATCCTTCTTTCACACGATTTAAATATTGTTCTTCTGTATTTACTTTATTTAAAATAACTGGTTCATATTCAAAGATTTTCTCGGTTAAACTTTCTTTTGTAGAATCATAAACTTCTTTTAATAAATGAGGTTGTATTCTGTTTCCTCCATTGGCTATTGTAGAAATATATTGTGATAATTGAATCGGTGTATAAGTGTCATATTGTCCGATTGCAAAATCAAGAAGCAAACCTGATTGAGTATCTTTCCCAATAAGTCCAACACTTTCTACGGGTAAATCAATTCCTGTTTTTACCCCTAATCCAAATTCATGAAATGTATTTCGATAAGTTGTAAATGCTTCTGGATTTAAAGCAAGAGGTCCATCATAAATATAATGTCCTCCACCAACTTTCATCGCTGTTCTAAACTGATAAGTATTAGAGGAATATTTTAAAGCCAATAAATCATCAATTTGTCCAAAACTTTTCCAAGAACACTTTAGCGGTGTCCCAGCTACCTTAATACATTCATCCGTCCTTTTTTCACCAATTTTTAAAGCTCCTGTATTATATCCCACTATATGTGATGCACCTTTGATTACGGAACCAACTACTACAGGGGATGTTACAATTCCTGGCGTATAATCATAAAATAAATATTCTCCATTTTTTTCAATGATCTGCTTTCCTGCCATGGCTAAAATATCCCCTGTATTAGGATCTGTAATCACCACAAAAGAACGATTGTAATATTTTGTATTTGGAGATTTTTTAGCAATTAGTAATTGTTCTTCTAACACTTTCTCTACCATCTGTTGCAATTCGATATCGATCGTTAAAACAATATCGTTTCCTCTATTACCTTCTTGTAACAATTGATATTCTCCATTTGATGAAATTTGATAAACATTCTTTTTTCCTTTTAAATATTCCTCATATTGATATTCTAAATAACTAGTTCCCACTCTATCATTCAAAGAATAGCCTTTTGATAAATAATCATCTTTTAATTCATATGGAATTCCACTTTCAGCACTAGAAACAGTTCCTAAAATAGAACGAAACGTTTTTTCATAAGGATAACTTCTCTCCCAATCTAATCTAACATTGACTCCCTTTAAATTAAGCTCTACAATTTTCGCATACTCTATATCAGTAACATCTTTATTTTTGAGTACTTTTTCAGAATAAGAATAGCCTTTATTCATCAAAGTATAAAAATAAGCTGCTTTCATATCTAATTCTTGGTAATTGTCTAGTTCTTCTTTGGTTATACGCTCTAATTGATAAGTTTCAATATCTTCTTTTGTAATTTTTCTTGTTTTCAATTTATCCCATTCTTCTTCTGTAATTTTTGCTTTTGCTTTTTCTGGATTGGATTTAATAAAAAATTTTTTTAGTTCTTGTTCTTTTAAAGAAGAAGTACTTGTTTCTAAAACTTGCGCTAAAGTATAAGCAAGTTCTATTTCTTCTTTGGTTGTAATACCAGTTTGCTTTTTATAATAAATTGTTTTGACTGGAACATTATCTACTAACAATTTATGATTTCTATCATAAATTCTACCTCTAGGAGCTGAAGAACCTTCCACAATTTTGGTATTGAGTGCTTCTACTTTTTTCATATAAAACTTTCGCTTCAATAATTGCACATAAGCTAAATTTAATAATAAAACTGACATTGCTAATATAACGACTCCAATTAATATATAGTACCTTTTTAAAATGATTGATGTGATATTTCTTTCTTTTTTTCGTTTAAATGATTTATAACTTTGCTTTTGCCAAGACTTTTTAGTTTTGAGTGGCTTGCTCATACCGATTTTCAATCACATCAAAATCTAATAGTTTAAAAAAAGTTTCTATATAGGCATCTTTATTTGTTTTATAATCCAAATAATAAGCATGTTCCCATAAATCAATGTTCATTAGTGGTACCATATCATAGGAATATGGTGTTTCTTGATTACTCATGTTTACAATATTTAATTCTTTATTTTGAAGGACTAAAAAAGTATATCCAGAACCTACTAATTGTTTGGCAATTTTAATAAATTCATGTTTAAAAGTTTCAAAATTTCCATATTTTTTATCGATTGCTAATTTTAATTGACCTTTGGGTTCATGATTTCCATGTTGATTGAGTTCTTCAAAATAAAGTTCATGGTTCAAGACTCCTCCTGCATTATATAAAATATCTCCTCTTTGACTAAGTGGATAATTAGAAATATTTAAAACAGCAAACAATGGATCGTCATTTGTTATTTTCCTAAGTCTTTCAAGATATCCTTTGTATAATTTTTGAACATGTAAATTCATGGTTTCCTCACTTAATAATGGAACATAGTTGGTACTTGGAACAAACATATAAATTCCTCCTTATTATTACTTTATGAAATATTTACTACATTATTCTATACATCCTACATATAATAATCTGAGGTGAAAAAATGAAAGAACAATTGATTGAAAAATATGTAGAAAGAATTACAAAAGAAGATATTAAAAAATTTGGAATTTCTAATTCTATTTCATTATGTGATGAAGAAATAGATATTTTATATGCAGAATTAAAAAAAAATTGGAAAATCTTTCTATACGGAAATCCTACTCCAATTTTTAGTGAATTAAAAACAAAACTTTCTCCTACTACTTATGAAAAAGGCGTTGAACTTTTTTATACAATGAAACAAAAATATCAATCCTTTTTATAATAGTTTCTAATATCTTCTATTAAATTATGATTCAATTTTCTATTTTTAATCATTTCAATTTCAAATTTATAAGGTGGATATATTTTTTCTTTTGAATCTAAAGCCACACTCACATAAGGAGTTTCTAATATTTTAGGAATTCCTTTTAATTTTGGGTGCTCTATCACATGCATCAAATTTTCAAAACCAATCGTTCCAAATCCAAAATTTTCATGTCGATCTTTATGACTGCCTTTTTCATTTTTGCTATCATTGATATGAAGAACCCATAATTTTGATAATCCTATCATATTGTCAAATTGTGTTAAGGTGTCTTCTAGGTCATGTAAAGAATAACCAGCGTCATGAATATGACAAGTATCAAGGCAAACTCCTACTTTATCTGGATACTTCATTCCTTTTAAAATAAGAGAAATTTCCTCAAATGTTTTTCCACATTCACTACCTTTTCCAGCCATTGTTTCTAGACATATTTTTACACTCGTTTTACTATCTATTACAATATTCAAAGCTCTAATAATATTTTCTATTCCTTTTTCACTACCAAGTCCTACATGACTTCCAGGATGTAATACCAAAAGTTCCACTCCTAGCATTTCTACTCTTGATATTTCTTCTTTTAAAAAACGAATCGCAAATTCATATTTATCATTATCATTCGCCAAATTAATAATATAAGGAGCATGAACAACTACTTTTTTTATATCTATATTATTTTCTTCCATCAATTTATGAGCCAAAGAAGTTAGTTCTAAATCAATACTTGCTCTTGCCGTATTTTGAGGAGCTCCTGTATAAAACATAAATGTATTGGCACCATAAGACAATGCTTCTACAACTGACCCTAACATTTGCTCTTCTCTTTTAAAAGATACATGAGATCCAAGATATAATCCTTCCATTATGATCACTCCAATTCTTTTTTATTATAACATGGTTTTCTTGAAACAAAACAAATTTAAAAAGAAAAAATCTTATTTTTTATAAGATTTT
>CANRVY010000004.1 GCA_947643405.1 uncultured Mycoplasmatota bacterium
ATTTCTATTTTATCATGTCCTTATTTTTTCTGTCTAATTTATTATAACCGATCCAGTAATAATCTTTCATATAATGAAGTATCTAATTGCCTTTGAAGTTCTCTTACACTCCGATGTGAATTAATACATTCTTTTTCATAAAATTTTCTTTTTGCATCATCCTTAATTATTATTAACTCGTTATAGTGAGTCCAAGTTAATTCAGGACTTACTTCTTCAAAATCTGGATATGTTTTATAAAAAATTCTCATATATTTCAAATTTGTATAAGAGTATCCTTTACCTAAAAATTTAGTTAAATCATTTGATAACCCTTTTAATACTTCTTTACCATATTCCAAACGATTATTGTATTCATTCTCATTTGATACTATAATTCTACCAATATTCCAGTAAACATAAACTATCGAATTATTAATTTCTTTTGATAATTTAGATTTAACCTCATTTACTAATGTTGTTATTTCGTTAACCATTTTATTGTTTTCTTCTAACATAACTATTCCTTTCCAATTGGTCAGTCGCGACTGACCAATTCATAAATGACAATCATAGTACTTATTTTTTTACCATTTTTATCTTTTTTAATTTTTACAATCAGTATAATATATTATTTCTTTATTTAACGATTTTGCAAATTCAATCTCTTTACTTGTACTACTACCAATATAACCATCTACATTTACAACCAAAATAGCATCAGCCAGTTTTATTCTCTCTTTATGCATTTTATCAAGCATTAAAGCTTCATCTTCTGAAAAATCATCTTTATTAGGTCGAGAAGGATTATAAATAGGTACTAGCATACAATTTCCTTCTAATTCCATTTTTTCTGTTACTTCCATCATTTCTTTATAAAACCTTAAACTTCCACAAACTGTTATAATCTTCACTATATATTTCTCCTCCTATATCAAACTTCTCAAAATTTCTGTTACATTCTTCATATCTTTTTCTGATGACATTATTGTTATTAAAAGATTTCTAATTTTATTAACAATAATATACTGACCATTAGATCCATCTCTAAAAATAAAACCATCTTTCGAAATAAAAGTATAATAACCTACACCTATTTTAGGCAATAATCTTTCTGGTTTATATGCTGACGGTGTTTCTAATTGAATAGAACACATCTCATTTATCCATTTTTCTGGAACAACTTGACAATTATTATATCTCCCATTATTTAATAATAACAAACCTATTTTATGAAAATCACTATGTCTAAGATAAAGACCAGTTGATGCAGGACAATACTTTCCGTAGTTATCCCATCTAAATTCACTGATACCTAATTTATCAAATATATTTTCTTTAATAAAGTCAGTTAGATTAATATTAAATTTTTCTTGAAAGAATACTGATAAAATAAACGGTTCAACATTATTATAAGCGAATCTAGTAGCTACCTCAAAAGGAATATCATAATTAAGAGCATAGTCTAATAAATTATTTTTATCAATGTCTTGTATATAACTTTCCGACATCATTTGTTTTTCATAACCTGAAGTATGGGTTAATAAATCTCTTACTTTCCACTTTTTAATTTTATCTAAGTTGCTTCTATTTGTAATATTTACAATTCTTTCAAGAGATGGATAAATTATAGTATCTAATGAAAACATACCTTTATCAATTGCAATACCAATTGCCATTGCAACTAATATTTTAGAACAACTTCTCAATTCATGTAAACATTCATCATTATAAAAAACTTTATCCAATTTTCCATCTTTTTCTAGAAATATACTATCAATATTTAGACTCGATAAATTTTTCTTTAAATTTTTAACATTATTTTTTATATTTTCTATATTAAGCATATTTTACCTCACTTTCTATAGGTCTTTTGGTAATTTACTGTAATCATATTTTTTAGTAACATCTTTCAAATCTTCTAATGCTTTATTAATATCTTTTATAGCATCATCTAAACTATAATTTATTCCTCTATTATCTCTTATTAACTCTAATTTGTATGCCACTCTATCTAAATTTTCCATTACATGTCTAGTTATTTCTCTTTTATTACTATCCCAATCCAAAATATCATATTTAAAAATTCTTGCTTCTTTAATAATATTTTTTAAATCTCTAGAAGATTTATTTTTAAATTCATCATTGGAAAACCAATTTGTTAAAGCATCATATCCAGCAGCTTTTAATAATTGTTCCAAAGATAAATCTAGTTCTTCAGCAATCTTTCGTAATATTTCAATATCAGGTTTTTTAACTTTTCCATTTTCAAGATCATTTAAAGATGTATTACTTAAACCAATTCTTCTCGCTAGTTCTCTTTGAGAAAAGTTCTTTATATCTCTTCCACCTTCAATTAAATATTTTAAGTAAATTCTTTAGCCATAACGAGATACTCTTTCATTTATTAAGGTATAATATCATCCTAAAGCTATTATAACATACTTTTAAGCTTTTTTGTATTAGTTTTAAATATTTTTAGTTCATAATAACAAAAAGTGAGCCAGCTTTCGCTGACTCTTCAGGGGGCTATTAAATTTTGGTTTATTTAGTTTTAAAACATTTATTTTTCTTTGTATTTTGTTTATTTTTTCCCAATTTTAATTAAAATAAATTAAAACATAAATATAAAAATTTCAAATTTTGCTACCTAAATGCTACCTAATATTTTTCACAAGTATCTATAATTTTTTTCTTCAATTCACTAGGGAATACTATATTATACTCTTTTTCTAAAATATTTAATAAATTTTTTTGTTGCGAGGAAAAGTCATTTGAATTTAAAGCTGTAATAACCATTCTAATTTGTACCTCAAGTTTTTCATTACTATCAAGATATTTTAATATTTGTTTTGAGGTCTTTTTAGTATTCATAATAATAATCCAATAAGCAATAATTATTTTTCTTAAATATTTTCTTAACAATTTTTCATCATTATCAGAAATGTTGTTAATCTTTGCTCCATGTACATAATCACATCTTTTTTTGTATAATCTCCTAATGTCATTGTATATTTGATTATATAAATCCGGTTTATTTTCTGCTAATAATTTTGCTGAAAACTTTGATATTTTTTCTGTTACTTCTTTGGAATCCAAATTAAATATCGCCTCAAGGCTACTAAATATAAGAATATATCTATTTGAAAGTTTATCACTTTCAAAGGAATCATTATACAATTCTAAAGCTCTTTTAAAATATTTATTATCTACTTCTTTCATTGATTTTATATTTATATGAAATCTACTATTGTTACTAAATTCATTTGGATCTAGGTTATATGTCAAACGATTCCAATTAGATATGGGGTTATTTTGTTGTGCATAAAACAAAAATTTCTTATCAACATTAAAAAATTCAATATGTATTATCTGAAATATTAAAGGTATGTTAAACTCTATTCTGAGTTTTTGTTCTAAATTATACACTCTTTCTATTATATCGTTATTTGAATTTAATAATTCCTTAAAATTACTTTTCTTTATTTCCATTTTATCAGGAATTTCAAATTTAATATAATCATCGTTTTCTAGATAGCGATATATTAATTTTTCGTAATCGACTAAACAGGATATAAAATACAAATTCATATCTATTTCCATTCCATCCTTAGTAACAGTGTGATTTTTATCAAAGTATGATTCATCTAGATGTCCTTTTTTTAAGGAAAAACCATCTACAAAGTATTCTCCAATTGGATTAAAACCATTTACTAAAATTTTATATTTTATAAATATTTTTTTCATAATAGCCATTACCTTTTATTCAACAATATCAATATGTAAATTCAATTCTTCTTCTGTGGGTAATTTATTCTGGATTTCTTTAGATAATTGTTCAAATATTTTATATTCGCTAACACCTACAGGCTTATTGATATATTTTAAGGTATAATCAACTATTTTATTACTTTTAGTTTGGCATAATATAATTCCTATTGAAGGATTATCATTTTCATCTTTTATTTCTTCATCTAAAGCGGTAAGATAAAATCCCATTTTACTTGCAAATTCTGGCTTAAATTCTACTACTTTTAATTCTACTGCAATATAGCATTTTAATTTAATATGATAAAATAACAAATCTATATGAAAATCTTGATGATCTATTGTTATTTTGTACTGATTTCCAACAAAAGAAAAACCACTACCTAGCTCAAGTAAAATATTTTTTAATCTATCTAGCATTTTATTTTCTAATTCTTTTTCCTTGTAATCGTCGGTTAATTCAATTAAATCAAATACATATGGCTCTTTCATAATATTATTTGCAAGATCACTATTTTGCTTTAAAGTTAATTTAAAATTATTATGTTTTATTGCGCTCACTTGTCTATCATAAAGATTAGTATCTATTTGATAAATTAAAATACTATCCGACCAACCATCTTCTAAACATCTATTCATATACCATTTGCGAATTTCTTTATCTTTTACTTTTTGCATTAATGTAATGTTATGTTTCCATGGTAATTGTGCAACCAGTTGCACAAATTCTTCATCATCTTTATACTCATTATAAAAGGTTTTCATATATTTTAAATTACGAACAGAAAAACCCTTTAAATTAGAAAACGATAATTTTAATTCCATTGCTACATTATCTATAAATTTATTTCCCCAACTACTATTTTCTTCTAATGTTTTTCCTATATTATAATACAAATTAACTAATTTTTTATTAGCATCTGTCATAATTTCTAATTGAGTTTTGGTAATAGCATTTTTAATATTGCTTGTTATCTCTTGAAACGATTTATCTAGCATAGTTAACCTCCTTATATATGATTATTATATCATTTTACAAGCTTTTTTTATACTATTTTAGGTAGCATTTTTGTTAAACTTTTTTAATCAAAATTAACACTTTTTAACCTTTTTCATGTAAATTTTAATCACCTTTAATTCATAGTAACAAAAATGGAGCGCTATGCGCTCCTTCAGGGGGTTTTGGTTGACAACTATCCACATTTTATTCCGTAAATAGTTATCTTGCGTGACATCCATCACGCTATTATAACTATACAGTAAAAATAAAATTTTGTCAAGTTGAGAAAAGCTACTTTAAGAAAGTATCTTAATCTGTTCTATGTACCCTTTTAAAATCTCATTTTCCTCTATTTTTCCATTGGAAATATAAGCTTCACTATCTTCTTTTGCACGCATTAAAATGGAAAAATCTTTTTTTAAATCAGCAATTTGGAACTGCATATCACCACTTTGACGCACGCCAAATAAATCACCACTTCCACGCAGTTTAAAATCTTCTTCACTAATTTTAAATCCATCTGTTGTCTTTGTTAAAATAGAAAGTCTTTCTTTTTCAATATCACTAATTAAAATACAATATGATTGTAAATCATTTCTTCCAACTCTTCCTCTTAACTGGTGCAATGCAGATAAACCAAAGCGCTCACTATCAAAAATCACTATCATTGTTGCATTCGGAACATCAACCCCTACTTCTACTACTGTTGTACTAATTAAAATTTGAATTTTATTTTGTTCAAAATTCAACATGACCTCCTCTTTTTCTTTTGGAGTCATTTTCCCATGTAATACACCAATTTGATAAAATCTTCCAAATGCCTTTTTCATCTTTTCCTCTAATAGTGTCACATTCTCTAAATCTATTTTTTCACTTTCCTCTATTAGTGGTGCTATTACATATACTTGATGACCTTTTTTCAGCTCTTGGTACATACTTTCTAATACATCCCTAATTTCAGAATTCTTTTTTAATGTTGTAATAATAGGAAGTCTTCCATTTGGCATTGTATGAATATTTGAAACATCCATATCACCATAAATTGTTAATGCATAAGTTCTTGGAATTGGTGTTGCACTCATATATAAAATATCGGGTGTTGTTCCTTTATTTTTTAAATTACTTCTTTGATTGACTCCAAAACGATGTTGCTCATCTGTGATTACTAAGCCTAAGTTTTGATACTCCACTCCATCGCTAATTAAAGCATGAGTTCCAACAACAATAGAAATTGTTCCTTTTCTCAAACCTTCATAAATTTCTTTTTTCTCTTTTGCTTTGGTCTTTCCAGTTAAAATTGCTACATTAACTTGATATAGTTTAAAAATTTCTTCTAATTTCTTATAATGCTGTTGAGCTAATATTTCAGTTGGAGCCATTAACGCACTTTGATAGCCACTTAAATGATTCATATACATTGCAATAAAACTTACAATTGTTTTCCCACTTCCTACATCTCCTTGAACCAAACGATTCATTCTTCTTGGTTCTTTCAAATCTTTATAAATTTCTTTTACACAATTAAATTGGTCATCAGTAAGAGTGAATGGTAATTTATTTATAAACATTTCTATTTTCTGAAATGAAAGTTCTCTTTTTAAACCACAATCATGTTTTTTCTCCTGTTTCAAATAATTCATTTTTAACATGAATAAAAATAATTCTTCATACTTGGCTCTAAGAAGTGCAGATTTCAAAGAATTCGTATTTGTTGGAAAATGAATTTGTTTTAAACTTCTTTCTTTATCCATAAATTGATATTTTTCACGAATTCCTTCTGGAATATAATCGGTTATACAAATATCTTCTTTGAATATTTGCTCTAAATAAGAACGGATTTGTTTTCCTCCTATACCTCCATAAGAATGATATACAGGATCAATTCTAGGCGTTTTTGGTAGTGGCATTAAATAAATATCATTTGCTACAATTGTATTATGTTTTGGGTCATACTTTCCAATAACAGTTACAGTAGTTCCAACTGAAAGCTTGCTTTTTAAAAATGCTCGATTAAAAATAACAACTTGAAGTAATTTTCCCTCTATAACAAATCGAAAATTCATTTTATCTAAACGTCTATTAATATGAAACACAGATGGAACACTTTCTATTAAGCCATCAATTACAATCTTATCATCTTGCTTTAATTCTTCTATATTGCTTTTCTTTAGAATATCATAACGAAATGGATAATAGAACAATAGATCTTCTGATGTCACGATTCCTAACCTCTGTAATGTATTTTTTGTTTTAGGACCAAGTCCTTTGATTTCCTCTAATTGTTTCATACAATCACCAGAAATATTATACCGAACATTTTTTCGTAAATCAAGCGAAAAAAATTTTTTTCTGCAAAAAATGACAAAAAAGGTTGACAAATAACCTTTTTTCTATTAGTATATACAGTACCAATTCGAATTAGACGAATTGGCGCTAGTATCACACTAGCCAACCCCTTTTTATTCTTTTATAGGAGTGGTCTTCAGGGGGCCACTCTTTTTTTGTATTTATAAAATTCGAAAGAATATAATTACTAATAGGAGTTGATGCTTATGAATTCTCATTATCAATATATAAGTAAAAAAACAAAATGTGAAGAAATTCCAATTACTTTTCCCTATCAACATCAAAATTTTCAACCTGGAATAGAAAACTATATGATACCTAGGCCTATTAGCGAAAATCCAAATACAAATCACTGCGGAAAGCTTACTGATAAAGTCGCTTTTATTACAGGTGGAGATAGTGGTATAGGAAGATCCATTGCATATTTATTTGCAAAAGAAGGTGCTGATATTATATTTGTTTATCTTTCTGAACAAGAAGATGCAATGGAGACAGAAAGGCATATCCAAATGCTTGGTAGAAGATCACTTTCTATCATGACAGATTTAACAAAAGAAGAGAATGCAATTAAAGCAATTCAAAAAGCAATTCAAACATTTGGTCATATTGATATTTTAGTAAATAACTGTGGGGTTCAATTTTTACAAGATAGTATTCTGGATATTAGTGACATGCAACTAAAAACTACATTTGCAACAAACGTCTTTTCTTATTTTTATGTAACCAAAGCTGCTCTTCCATATTTACCCAAAGGGAGCTCTATCATCAATACAGCTTCTATTACAGCTTATAAAGGAAATAAACAATTATTAGATTATAGTGCTACAAAAGGAGCTATTGTCTCTTTCACTCGTTCTCTTACTTTAAATTTGGTCAAACAAGGAATCAGAGTAAATGCTGTTGCTCCTGGTCCAATTTGGACTCCTTTAATCCCTTCTTCTTTTAGTGCAAAAGAAGTAACTACATTTGGAGCTTATACAAGTAAAGTTCCTATGGAACGAGCTGGAGAGCCATTTGAAGTAGCTCCTAGCTATCTATTTTTAGCAAGTGATGATTCTTCATATATGTCAGGTCAAGTATTACATCCAAATGGTGGAGATATTGTTGGTTCATAAAAAAAATTCAGAAAAATTTCTGAATTTTTTAGACGAAATCATTTTCAATTATAATAATTCTAATCTTTCAAGATTCCTTTCAGATCATAATTATATTCTTATCATTTGTTAATCTCTCTGTCCTATTCTTGATATAATGATCCTCTTTTATTTCTTTTCTAGAGATTTCTCCCGTTGATTCATATGCTGATATAGTATGCCATTTTTGTGTTATATTTAATATTTCAATAACTGTATTTTTATTAATATCTTGTAAAAATAAAATTCTTTTATTTGCTATCACGATCACTATATTAATTCATTATATTCTACAGCTACTTCAAGGGCTTCGAACTATACTATTTCATCACTATCTAGATTTATAAGTGTATTATATATTAACAAATACTTTCAGATGCAGCTTATAATTCCTCTAACTTTACACTAACTAGTTTACTAACACCAGATTCTTGCATCGTAATTCCATATAGCACATCAGCATATTCCATTGTTTTTTTCTTATGTGTAATCAAGATAAATTGTGTCTTTTCTTTTAATTTCAATAAATATTTTCCAAAGCTATCTACATTTACTTCATCTAAAGCTGCTTCCACTTCATCTAATACACAAAATGGAACTGGACGAGATTTCAAAATAGCAAACAATAGACTAATTGCAGTAAAGGTTTTCTCTCCACCTGATAATAAAGATATACTTGTTAATTTTTTTCCAGGAGGAGAAGCAACAATTTCAATTCCAGTTTCTAATATGTTAGACGGATCTGTTAATTTTAGTGCCGCATTTCCACCATGGAATAATTCTTTAAACGTTTCTTCAAAGTGGCCACTGATCATTTTAAAAGTATCCATGAATTCATGTTCCATAACAGAATCCATTTCTGAAATAATTTCTAGTAGTGTATTTTCAGCTCCCATCAAATCTTCAGATTGATGAATTAAAAATTCATAGCGTTCACTTACTCTTGCATATTCTTCAATTGCTCCTAAATTTACCATTCCTAATTCTTTGATATTTCTTTTTAAATTCATAACTTTAGTTCTGGCTATTTCTTCTTCCATTCCAAGAGCATAATCTGCTCTTGCTTTTTCAAATGTCATATTATAAGTTTCACTTAAAGTAGATAAATAATGATCTAACTTAACATCCATTCTGTTAACTTCAATTTCCAACTCTTTTAATTCTTTATTTTTCGCATTCAATGCACTATTTTCTCTTCGTTGCTCAAACTCAAACTCCTGCAATTCTTCTGTTAGTTCTTGTTTTTCTTTCATTTTATTAGAAAGTTCTAATTCAATGCTTTTCTTTTGCTGTTCCTTTAAATAAAAATCATTTAAAATTTCCTGTTCTTCTTCATCTAATGTTTGATTCATCAAATGATTCATACTTGTTATTTCTTCTATCAAATGATTTAATTCTTCTGTTCTATCACCTATCAAAATCTGCTTATTTTTTATAATCTCTTCCATTTCTATGAAAGATTTATTCGCCAAATATTCATTATCTTCAATACTTTTGGTTATAGTATCTGCCTCATTAATTTGATTTTCTAATTCTTGGATAGATTTAACGACACTATCATGTTCTTTTAATTTCGTTTCTAATTCCTGTTTTTCTGTGAGCACATTTCTATTTTTAGAAGTTTCTCCTCCAGTCAAAGATCCTCCAACATGAAGTAATTCGCCATCTAATGTAACAATGCGATACCGATAATTTATCTTTCTAGCAATTTTATTGGCTTCATCAATTGTATTTGCTACTAATACATTTCCCAATTGATTCTTAATAATTGCATCATACTTTTTATCATAGTGAACAAGATTAGAAGCAATGTCAATTGCGATATTTAATTCAGATATCTGTTTTATAGTCTCCATATCAACATATTTCGGCTTAATGATATTCATTGGAAAAAAAGTTGCTCTTCCTTGTCTATTTTGCTTTAAATAGTTGATGGCTTCTTTCGCACTTTCCTCATCTTCCACAATAATATAGCTTGTAGCAAATCCCAGACTTGTCATAATAGCTTTTATATATTGATCTTCTACTTCAATAATATTGCCAATTACATTATGAATTCCTCTTAATTTGGGATGATCTAAAACAGCTTTTACGGATGAAGGAAGAGCTCCATTATGTTCAATACTATCTTGTAATTGTTCTATTTTTATATTCAGACTCTGTTCTAATCTTACTTGCTTTGTTAAAGTTTCTTCTAATTCACGTTTTGTTTTTTTTCGCTTTTCTAAGTCTTTTTGATATCCTTCAACTTTTAACCATTCTTTTTGTAGAGCATCTTTTAAATTACTAATTTCTTGATTTAATAGTTCTATTTGATTCTTTAATTTTAGTTCTTCTTCTTTTAGAGCTACCATTTCTTGATGAATCTTTCTATCCTCTACTTCATGTTTTTTTCTTTCTAATAATACTGCTTTTCGACTATTCAGTTGTTCTACTAATTTTGTATATTCTAATAAAGAAGTTTGTAAGTCACTAATTTCCATTTCTAATTTGGTTGTTTTTAATTTATATTCTTCTATTTTTGCATCTCCTGATGTTTTTTCAAAATTGGCATTCAATAATTCTTTATTTAAAGTTTCAATTCGGTCTTTTTTATTTTGATACTCTTCATTTACTTTTTCTATGTCAGAAGCAATCAAAGCGATTTCTATTTGTTCTAATTCATTCTTTGCTTGCAAATATTTCTCAGCTTGTTCTTTTTGTTCTTTAAGTGGAGTCACTTGAACTTCTAACTCTTTCATAATATCATTGACACGATTCATATTATCATGCGTACGATCTAGTTTTCTTAAGGCTTCTTCTTTTCTCCTTTTATATTTTAAAACTCCTGCTGCTTCTTCAAAAATAATTCTTCTATCAGTTGGTTTACTACTAATGATCTCTTCTATTTTTCCCTGTGAAATAATGTTAAAACTCTCTTTTGCTACTCCACTATCCATCAATACTTCTGTAATGTCTTTCAATCTACATTTTTCTCCATTTAAAGAATATTCATTTGTTCCATCTCTATAAACACGTCTTTTAATAGATACTTCATCATAATTAACTGGTAAATAATGATCTTTATTATCAAATACTAATGTGACACTTGCTACATTCATTCCATTTCTAGATTTGCTTCCAGAAAATATTACATCTGCCATATTTCCTTCTCCACGAAGCGATTTCACAGATTGTTCTCCAAGAACCCAACGAATGGCATCTACTACATTGCTTTTTCCACTTCCATTTGGTCCTACAACTCCAGTAATCCCATTATTTAATTCTATATCAACATGATCTGCAAATGATTTAAAACCATGTGCTTTTATATTCTTTAGATACATTCTACCACATCCATATTTTATATTCTTTAACGCTATTCATTATATCATACTTTATAAAACAATTCTAGTCTTATGAATAAAGCCCCTCTTTTTATTCCAAAGAAAAATAAGGTAAAATACCTTATTTTACAATCCAAGCATTTGGAACATATCGTTGTTTGCTAGTAGGATCTACAGAACAACAAGGACGATTTGTAAGTTTTCCTTCTACGACCAAGGTAGTTGATCCTCCCCCATCTAAATTAACCGCATTATGAGCATTGTATCGTTGCAATATTTTGATTAATCCTCCCATATCGATTCCAATACTATGGCCAACTTGTCTTCCATCTATAACTAAAAATAAAACAATTCCATCTTTTCTTTGCGCTAAGACAGTACGAGAAGCAAGTCCCCAACCGCCATCACCTTTTATATCTGCTGCTTTTCCATTTACAATTAGAAATGGTCCAAATTCAACTGCATCCACCATACCATTCTTGATTGCTGTAGCTGGATCATCTCTGGTTAAAACCAAAACATGATCCTTATTAAAGCCTGAAAGTCCTCCTCCATATCCTGAAGAAGAACCTGTTGCTATAATTTTTCCATTCATAATAACAGTTCCTACTGCTGTACTTCCTTTATTTCCTCCATCATAGAATCCACTTGCATTAATGGCAACTTTAGCATTGTTTCTTTTTGAAATATCGGTTAGGAAAGCGCCTCCATAATTGGTATTGGTAGCCCCTACTAATTTTACCCTTGAGGCATCATAAATTGCAATTAAATGTCCAGAATAATTGTTTTCTTTTATTTCAATAACTTTATACAATTGATCTTTATCACGTTTTAAAATCTGTTCTTCATAAATAGAAGAATATTCCCCAGTATCTTTTCCATCTTCAAAGTTAATATCACTACTGTTAGTATTCTCATCTATTTCTGTTAATGTATTATTACTTAAAATTTTCTCTATTGTTTTTTCACTATAAAAAGTTCTTGCTAAATATTTATGACTCATTGTTGTCATAGCCGATGTTACTAATAAATTTCTAAAATAAGAAATAGGGCCATAAGTTAGAAAAAGTCCAGTGCAGGCAAATAAGTCCATAATAACACAAATAACAATTCCAACAATTAAGCCTTTTCCTAATTTTGTAGGTTTTTCTTTTGGTTTTTTTTCTTTCTTTTTCTGTTCTCTTTTAGAAGACTTCTTTTTACTTGTTTTCTCTTTTTTCTCTGTGTCTTTTTTATCTAATGGCTCTTCTTCTTGAATTTCCTTTTTCGTTTTTTCATTCGATTTAGTGTCTTCCTTTTTTATCTCTTCTTTTTCTTCATGCTTACTTTTTTCTTTTTTTACAGGTTCTTTTTTTAATTCCTCTTCTTTTCTTTTTTTCAATAATTCTCTAAGATCCTGCTTTGTTTCTTCAACAGTTTTCTTAGGAATACTAGGAGTTTTTGTTGTTTCTTTTTCTATTGTCTTTCTTGAATCTTTAGGTGTTATATCTTTCTTTGGCTCTACTTTTTTCTCTTCAATTGATGCTACAACTTTTTTTGTAATTACCTCTTTTTTTGGTTCCTCTTTTACTAATGGTGTTACTTTTAATACTTCTTTTTTGGGTTCATTTGAACTCTCTTTTTGTTTATTTAAATCCCTTTCTCTTCTCTTTAATTCTAGAAAGCTTCCAATATTAAGAGAGGAATACACTGACGCTTCTAATTCTTTTTTCGATTCATTTTTTTCTTCTCTTTCCATAAAAGCCTCCTATTCTATGCTCCAAAATCGTTTTGATAACTAATTAAGCTCGCTGTTTTTACTCCTTCAATTCCTTCAAATTGATTTATGAAATCTTCTTTTATATCTTTTAATTCTATTTCAAATGTAAGTTCTATTACATTTTTTGAAAGAGTTTTACTTTTTAATTTCTTTTTATTTATTTTTTTCATAATTTTATTGACATCACTATGTGCTTTAGCCTCATATTTGACAATTAATAAGTAATTAGAACTTACTCTAAATCCCATACTGTAGCTAATAACATATAGCAATCCTAATAAAACAGACGCTAAAATAGAAATTAGGTATAATCCAGCACCAGACATAATACCTGCTGTAATCCCCCAGAACATAAAGCCTGTATCAACGGGTTCTTTAACAGCAGTTCTAAATCTAACAATAGATAATGCTCCTACCATACCTAATGATAATGCCAAATTAGAACTAATGGTTCTAATAATCATTGCAGTTACCATAGAAAGTAAAATAATACAAAGGGAAAACGATTTTGAATATACTACTCCAGTATATGTTTTTCTATATATATATACAATAAATAATCCAATTAAAAATGCCACAAGCAAAGAAAAAACCATTTTATCTACAGAAATTGTTCCTGTAAATTCTTCTACCACACTTTTTTTTATCATATCCATAAAATTCATAAAAATTCCTCCTACTTAACACTCCTACAAAGGGCAAATTTTGATACTGCTTGACGATACATTGGAATTGTAGATAAAATCATAGAAATCGTTTCTGGCAATACTTCATTAAATTTTACCTCTAATACTACTTCTTTATCCTCTATTACTGGTACCGTTGGAAGTTCATAATCAAATAATTCATAATCATATATTCCCGATTTGATTTTGGAATCAAACGTAATTCTGACTTCTGAGACAGGATAAGTATATGCAAGCCTTGTATAATCTACAATTACAGATGGTTTTAAATGTTTTCTCTTCATATCACTTAAAAATTCTTCTAATAGCCCTGTACCTTCTAATTCTTCTACTTCTCCATTTATTATTTTATCACAAATTTCTCTTGTTATGTTAATTTGATCTTTAGAAGTCATATTATTGTGCTTTAGTTTACGTTCTAAGCGAATAAAACTATCATCATCATTATAATAACGAATGCGATACTTTTCTCGGTATAACACTCCATTTAACTTTTCATAATAAGCATCTGAACTATCATTATCAAAATATAAACTTCTAATTTTATAAGTATGATCTTGATAAACCGAATTGGCATCAACATCCATAATCGCTTTTAATTGTGATTGCAATAATAAAGCCATATTTGGACTAATAATATATTTTAATTCATGTCTATATTTTCTCATATATCACCAAAATACTTATCCATATCAGCATCACTTAAACGAAAGAAATTTTTTGTTTGCCTAAGTAAGTATCCTTCCCTTTTTTCAATATATTCTCTTACTATTTTTATACTGTCTTCCCAATCTTTCATTGTCATTCCCCAACGCTTTTGATTTCGCTCCATTTCTGGTTTTAATTTATTATAAATCTCATCTAATCTTTCTAAAACATGTTCCTTGTTCCATATGTTTTTTAAATTCCAACTTAGTCTTTCAACAAAATCATTTCTAAATTCTTGACTTTTAAACATATTAATCATAAAAGTTGTTGGAACTTTAAAATCGCTCATTCCTTCTGGATTCGTCATAAATGTATAATAGTTGTTTTCAGGAAAATACATAGAATAATCTAAATCATAGAAAATAAAATGCATTTTGCCATTATCAATATCAGGATGCGAGAAAACTCTACTATTAATAATATCATTATTTGTTGTGTAAATTTCTCCCACCCAAAAATCAATTAAACTATTTATATTTACTCTTTTTTTCACATATTCATAATTAGAGCTTTTACTCATGTCATGAGTACTAACATAATTTACAATACTTTGATAATCTTTACTAGTTCCAAGACTTACTAAATAATCTGTTCTTGTAATATTGCCTTTGCTACCATCGACATTATAGTGATTGGTTAAAAATTCATCATCTACTTTTTCTCTAATATTATATACCCCCCAATATTCTCCATTGATATATAAAATCATTGACTTGTAACTTTGAACTTCTGCTTCACTATCTTCCATTAAAGAGGTTGTTAAAATATCTCTTAAAAAGGCATTTTCACTATCTTGTGATCCACTTCTTAAGACCAAGGTGTTAAAGATAGAAAAGTCTCTATTATCAAATACTGGATAATGTAAGCTGGCTTCTCCATACTTCTTTTTGAATTTTAAAGAAAAGCTTTTTTTAGCCATCCCTCTAGTAGAACCTCCAAATAATTGAAATCCACATGGAATAGAAAAACTTTTCCCATCTTCATAAAATTCTGCATAGCTTGCTACTTCTAAATCAGCCCAGCTATTAGAACTGACTCTTTTAAAATCAGTTGGGTTCATAGAAACGGACATAACAGGAAGCGTATGATTTTCATTAATAATATAACTATTGGTTGTAACTGAGCTATCTATTTTCCCATCTTCTACATTGATACTTCTTACCACAGTTGTGTTTTTAAGAAAAATAGGACCAGTATATTTACTAGATTTCGTGCTTGGAACACTTCCGTCTAATGTATAATATATTGTCCCATTTGCTTCTATTTCTAAATTGATTCCATCAATATTATTATAAACACCAGCTGCTTTACTAACTTCTGTTTCAGTGGCTACTTGTAGAATTCCAGTTCCATTCTTCTCTTTTGGCGTTGGCTTGCTAAAATAGAAAAATCCATAATTTTCTCCTCGCCCCATACTATATTCTAATGGAACGTCTGAAATAAATATAGAATCTATTATATTTTTTCCATCTGTAATATAAAGTGATTCTGTTTCTGATAATTTAAAATTGGTATGCTTATAACTTTTATTTGATAAATTTATATCTCCTGATGCCATTACAACATAAAGTTCTCCAGGAGATAAGGTAATATCAGGAAAATTCCATTCTGTAAGCCTATTATCATTTGTTGATAAATAATAGTCTTTTAAGTTAATTTCTTTCTTTGAATTATTCTTTATCTCTATCCAATCATAATATTCATTTCCATTTTGAACCAAATAAGAAGTATTATTATTCATAATTTCATTGATGATTAATCCTTCTTTATTCTTTAAATATTTTTTTGAAAAAGATTCGACTCCTTCTGTTGTGTTTGGATATCCTGGGCTTATTTTTCCGCTCCTAATCCATTTATTTTCTTTAATGAGTGCCATTCCATTTTCTAAATTTGTATAAGTGATTTGGTCCACTATTTTTCCTGACTTTGTTAAAATGGCAACTCCATTTTTAGATGTCAATTTGAAATTTGCATGTAATTCTTTTTCTGTATCATTTTTTCCTGATGTATAAATTATTTTTGTTTCATTTGGTCCAATTTGAATATTTGGGAACTGCCATCTAAAAGGTGCTAGTAAATCTCCTCCTAAACCATATTCTTTTAGCGAAATAGTTTTATTCGTTTTATTTTTTACTTCAATATAACCACTATAATTTCCATATTGATCCGTAAAATGTCCTGCATTATTTGGTAACACTTCTGTAATTTCCAACTCGTTTGTATCCGCTTTTAAAGATTCTATATAAGCGGTTCTTCCTTCTTCTGTATTAATAAATCCTGGGGTAGAAAAACTTGTTACAATCCAATTTCCCTCATTATTTCTAGCCATTACTTGATTTTTATTTAAAGAAACAGTTTCTATGGCATCAATTACTTTTCCATTTTTATTTCTTAATGAAACAGTTTCCTTTCCACTACTACTTAATTTAAAATTGGTGTATAATCCTTCTTGCTTTGTTCCTGATAAATATACCACCATATAAGATTTCGCCTTTATGGTTACATCTGGAAAAACCCATTTCGTTTTAGTCTCTTCATCTGATAACCCATAGTTCAATAAATTAATATCATAATCATTTCCATTATATAATTCAATCCAATCATAAATTCCACCATTAGGTGCTGATGCTGCTCCACCATTTGAAGACATAATTTCATTAATAACTAAGGAATTTATTTTACTATCTCCATTTTCTTCCAAATCACTTTCTTTTAATGATTTGTTTTCTGCATTTCCTAGAAGGAAACCACTTATTACTAATATGACTACTATAAAAAGTAATACAATGATTAATAAACCATTTTGTTTTATCTTTTTTCTATCAAATCGAAACATAGTTTTCCTCCTTATCTATTTTTTATTTATCATATCATAATATGCATATTTTTTCTAGACTTGCTTGATAAGTTTGAAAACGAAATGTAAAGAAAAAAGAAACTATTTCTAGCCTCTATTCAGATACAAGAAACAATCATTTCCTGTAATATTAATTTTTTTGTAATGCCATTAATAATTAGTTCTATTCTTTCATTTTATCTATATTATGGCATTATAAATACATATTTATAATTTCATTTAATAAAAGTTTTTATTACTAAAAGTATAGGTGCGAGCAAACTCTTCATCCACAATTCTGAAAGTCACCCTATCTGGCATTATATTATTTCTCATTAACTTTACTTTTAAAGGGGCACCAATCCCATATTGTACTTTAGAATTTAGAAAAGTATAACAGCACTTTGACGCATCATATCTACTATCTCTCAAATCAGCCCTTGGAATCATTTCTTCAATACAACCTTTTAATTCTATTAAAATTCCTTTATCTGTGCAATCTTTGATAATCGCTTCCACAGTTTCCCCTATATGCTCTAATAAGTATTCCCTACATTTTAAACGAACTACTCTTTCTTCACATTTATTAATTCTTCCTTCTGCGTGTGTGCAGCCTTCCGTTACTAATTTCATTTCTGCTATTTCATTCTCTGTTTGAGGAATACCCAATAAATAATTTTTTCTTAAAATTCTATGAATCATTAAATCAGGATATCTTCTAATTGGAGAAGTAAAATGAACATTTCTTTTTAAGCCTAGCCCAAAATGGCCGGTATCTTCTAAAGAATATTTTGCTCTTCTCATACAACTAATGAGCATATTGGAAATAATATTGTAATTTGGATGATTACGGTATTGTTCTAATATGCGGTTGAATGCAAATGAACGCATTTCTTCTGAAACAGAAAATAAAGGATCAATAGAAACTCCAATTGTTTTTAATTTTCCTTTCATTACTTGTAATCTTACCATATCAGGTTGTTCATGAATTCGATGAGGAAACACAAGACTTGACTGAAATAGAAGTTCTGCAATACTTCGGTTCGCAGCTAACATAAATTCTTGAATCAGCAATTCTGCTTTTCCTCTATTTCTCGCACTTATATCAACAACATGTCCGTAAGAATCTAATCTTATATTTGGCTCATTACTATCAAAATCAATCGCTCCGTCTTGAATTCTAGAGGCATAAAGTGCTTCTGCTAACGTTTCCATAGAATAGAGGGTCTCTTTAAAACTTTCATACCCTAATACTTGCTTTCCTTCTAATACCAAATTAACATCTTCATAAGTCATTCTTTTTTTTGAATGAATAACTGCTGGAAAACAAGTAACATCTTTCACAATTCCCGTTTTAGAAATTCGCATTTTTACGGTTATTGTATATCGATCCACATTTTCATTTAATGAACATACTCCATTTGATATCATTTTTGGAAACATTGGAAAAACGGAACTTAATAAATATGCAGTCATTCCTCTTTTTCTCGCTTCTAAATCAAGTGGACTTCCCTTTTGTATATAATATCCAACATCTGCTATATGAACGCCCAATACATAATCTGAACCATCCATTTCTAATGATATTGCATCATCAAAGTCCTTAGAATAAATTCCATCAATTGTAAAAATGGTTTCCCCTCTTAAATCAGCTCGATCAAAATTTTGATGATCTTTTCTAGGCTCGTGTATGCATCTTGCCTGTTTCATTGCTTTTTTAGAAAAAACAGTTGGAATTCCATGTTGTTCTGCAATATCCATGATATCAATACCGCCATCTTCTTTACTCCCCAACACCTGATAAATAACGGCTTTTAAATCATCCTCTTGAAAATCTATCTTAAAACGTACTTTTGCACCTTCATATAAATTGGGAAAATATTTGCATGGAATTCTTATTTTTCCTCCTTTCTTATAAGAGAACAAAATGATTGGTTCTCCATTATCAAAAATGATTTCTCCCATTTGATTTTCTCTAAAGGTATGTAATTTTCGTATTGTTACCTTTTTTCTTTCTTCACAAAATTCGCAAATGATAATGTCTCCATTTTGGTAATTTCCTAAAAATCTTCTTGAAATTGCCATACTTGGTTTATTTACTAATTGCAGCCAAGCTGTTTCTTCGTGGTTGAATTCTATAATTTTTCCAATAAAAATATTCTCCATAAAACCCTCCTACTATTATAATCATATCATAAAAAGAAATGATTGAAACAAAAAAAGACATCAATGATGATGTCCTCCAATCACTAGACTAAGAAAAAGAATAAAAATACCAAGAAAAATTCCAAGAATTGTTTCTTTTTTATTTTTTGAATGAATCATTTGCTCTAATAATTCAAATAAAGCAATATAAATAATCATTCCAAGTGTAATACTGAGTAATATTCCTAAGATCAATTCCTCTTTCATTATTCCATTTAAAAAGAACATAAGTAAGCCACCAATAAATGTTGATATAGAAATCAAGAAACTAATCATAACTGTTTTCTTTTTATTTTCACTGCTTTTATAAAAGGTTGAAGCAATTACCATTCCCATTGGAATATTATGCAATCCTACTCCAAGTCCTACTAATAATCCTAGATGAGTAGAAGTTGAAGCTGTTCCATAAATTGCCATTCCTTCTATCAAATTGTGCAGAACCAAAGCAAAACTAGAAACAATTCCTATATGATATAAATGTTCCATGTGTTCTTTTTTGCTATGATGATGTCCTTCATCTAAAGCGTGATGCGGAATAAAATGGTCTAAAAGTTTTAATAAAATAATTCCAATTATTATACAACCAAATAAAAGAGGAATTCTTCCATTCTTCATTTCTTCTAAATGTTCATAGCTTTCAGGAAAGAGTTCAAAAATAGATAAACTTATCATTACTCCAAAAGCCAATGCCAGAGAAAAAGAAACAAATTTTTCGTTGTTTTTTGTAATCAATACAATAATTGCTCCAAGTAATATAAATAACCCAAGAATAAAAGTCAATAAAAGTGCGAATAATTCCATAACCATCTTCCTTTAAAAAAAGAGTTTTAAACTCTTTTTCATTATAACACAAATTCCTATTTTCCTAAAATACCTTTTACATATTCTTTTGCATTTTGATATGCCTCATCCAGCTCAGGTTTTACATCTTCATAAATTCCAGTTACTCTATCTTTTCCTTCTTCCAAATATGGTTTGGCATTATCCCAAGCACTTTCTAATGCAGGAATGGCTGCTTCTACATAAGGTCTTAGAGCATTTTCTACTTTGTCGCTAACTGCTTCTGCTTTCTTAAATAATGTTGTATTTTTTACATAATTAGAAAACGTTGTTAATCCATCTATGACAGCTTCTTTGTCAATATCTGGAAGATGATTTTTCGCACTTTCAATAGTTCCTTCTAAATCAAAACCTTCTACTGCATCTACACCATTTCTAAGTCCACTAATACAAGTTCCCGTTACATAGTTTGCCCTATAATATGTAGAAATTACATCTTCTACTTTTTTATTTTCTCCTACATAGGTAACGTTTGGATAATAAAGAGCAATTTCTTTTTCTTCTTTTCTATCACTTCCACAATAATAAATTTGAACCATTGGTCTTTCTTTTAAAGATGCTTCAAATATTTCTTTACTATAATTCTGATCACGTTCTACATTTTCTGCTGAGGTATCTTTTTTTGTGGTTATACTATCTGCATGATAAACAACTACTTGATTATCCCCATCTAAAGATTCTATATAAGTAATAATTTCATCTTGTTCTAAGTCAGTAGAAGGTGCTGTTACAACAGATTTAGAGATTGAAAGCCCCCCAACTATTGTATTCTCTTCTCTTACAGTAATGACTGGTTCTATTACTTGTTCTGGCATTGATTCTTTAGATAAAGTACAACCAGAGAGTAATAAAGTCGTGGTAAGCGCAAAAAGAACGATTTTGCTTTTCTTTTTCATAAAATCTCCTCTTTTCTGATGTTTTATTATATTCTAAAAATTAATATTTGTAAAATTTTAATTACATTTTTTTTCTTTGCAACGAATTCTCCATTCAATAAAATCTGTAAACAAACGAAAGGCAAACAAAGAAACAATCATCAATCCTCCTAGCAATACCATCATGCGGAAGTTTGGCCAAACAAGTGAATAGAATTCTCTTAAGAAAACACACTGTAATAACATTAA
Source organism: uncultured Mycoplasmatota bacterium (assembly GCA_947643405.1). Taxonomy (GTDB): domain Bacteria; phylum Bacillota_I; class Bacilli_A; order RF39; family UBA660; genus MGBC102946. Next base: position 21,711 of record CANRVY010000004.1, read on the forward strand.
AATTATCATACTAATAAATAAAGTTTTCTTTAAAAGATTAAATGGTCTACATAGTTGATATAATAGTCTAAATCCTACAAATCCATTCATAAAAACACACATTGTAGATACTTGATCATCTGAAAAATGAAATAGTTTATTTGCTAACATAATTACTAAAATATTAAATACAATTGTCAATGCACTTGGGATCGATTTACTAAACACACTTTTTAAGAAGCTTCCTTCTATTCTGCTTTTATTCGGTTGTAATGCAAGTACAAAAGAAGGAATTCCGATTGTGACTACACTTGTTAAAGTTAGTTGAATGGGAATAAATGGATATTGGAGCCCTAGAATAGCAAATACGACTGCTAAAACTGTAGCATATGTTGTCTTTGTTAAAAAGAGTGTTGCAGAACGTTCAATATTATTCACAGTTCTTCTTCCTTCTGCTACAACTGCTGGTAGTGCATCAAAATTGGAATTTAATAGAACCAGTTCAGATACATTTCTTGCGGCCTCTGTCCCACTAGCAATAGCGATACTGCAATCTGCCTCTTTTAAAGCGAGTACATCATTTACTCCATCTCCAGTCATAGCCACAATATGTCCCCCATTTTTCAAAGCCATAATAAGTTCTTTTTTCTGCATAGGTGAAACTCTTCCAAATACATTATACTGGAAAGCAGCTTTCTCTAATTCTTCTTGTGTATTTACTTTACTCATATCAATCATTTTCTCATAATGTTCAATTCCAGCTCTTTTCGCAATACTAGAAACAGTTATAACGTTATCTCCTGAAATTACTTTGATAGAAACCCCTTGCTCTTTAAAATATTTGAGTGTTTCTTTTGCTTCTTTTCTAATTTTATCTCTAATTAAGACTAAAGAAACTAATTCATATTTTTGGGGAATTTCTCCTGTCCAAGTATCAGTATGAATGAGTAACAAAACTCGATTTTCTAAAATATATTTTTCAAGTTCTTGTTCCATTTCACTGTATTTTTCTTTTAATAAATATTCGGGAGCTCCTAATAAATAAGTACCATATTTTTCAAATTCTACTCCAGAATATTTTTTTTCTGAGGAAAATGGAATGGTCGTTTTTATTTTCCAATCTGTTTTCATATGATATTTATTCTTTAGTGCTTCAAAAGTTGGGTTGTTATCATCTAAGGCATTTGTAATAGCTGATAAAATATGATTCACTTCTTCTGCTTTTTTATTATCATAAGGAATGGTTGCATATACTTCCATTACTCCTTCAGTAATCGTTCCTGTTTTATCCAAACAAAGAGTGTCAACACGTGCTAATGTTTCAATACAATATAAATCTTGTACCAATACCTTATATTTAGAAAGTCGCACTACACTGACAGCCAAAACGGTACTTGTTAATAATACAAGGCCTTCTGGTATCATTCCGAGTATGGCAGCTACGGTATTCACAACAGCATCATTGAATGTATTATCAGGGATTCCAAGCTGCCGTGCAAATAAGATTAGCCCAATTGGAATAATTCCAATTGAAACCATTTTTATAATTTTTTTTAATGATTTCATTAATATTGAATTTGCTTGTTTTATATAATGTGCTTCAGCTGATATTTTAGCGGTATAATTATCAATTCCTACATGGGTTACTTTTACATAAGCACTACCACTCACAATAAAACTTCCAGAAAGTAGTTCTTCTCCCTCTTCTTTTAAAATAGGGACTGATTCTCCAGTAATAAAAGCTTCATTCACTTCCACGGCTCCTTTTACAATAATAGAATCGGTAACTACTTGATTTCCAAGAGATAAATATAAAATATCATCTAAGACAATTTCTGAGTTTTCAATTTCTTCTAATTTACTATCTCGTAATACTCTTGATTTTGTTGCTGATATGATAGATAGTTTATCAATTGTTCTTTTTGCATTAATTTCTTGAATGATGCTGATGATGGTATTACAAAATACAACTCCTAAAAACATGATGTTTTTATAGGATTTTACAAGAATTAAAGCCAAAGCTAAACCAAAGTTTAGAATGTTAAATAGTGTAAAAATGTTTGATTCTATAATTTGCTTCAAACTTTTTGTAGGAACTGTTGTATCATAATTAACGAGATTTTTTTCTTTTCTAATCTCTACTTCTTTTTTTGTCAAACCTGTTAATTTATCCATACTATCCCTCCTTTTTTATTATAGCATTATTATATAGTCCTGTACAAAAAAAAGTGTGACAGTTTTGTAAGATGTCAAAAAAAAAGCCCAAATAATCGGTGCTCGCAACGATAAAAACCTGATCTCCCAGGTGGGCATCACAGAATTCATATCAGGATTCTTGTATAAATACAAGCTTTCAACAACAATAAATTCATTAGATTCCCAATCGTTATAAATTAGTAGGTTTTTCTAATTAAGCTACCATATCATTTAGGCAATTTCATTATATCATATTTCTTTAACTTTTGTCATCTCGTTTTGGATGGAAGTGCAAAAATTTTTACTTTTGGTTTATCTTTTACAAGTAAAATTGGATATCCATTATGTTTATTTCCAAAACAAGTTTTTGGGAAATATTTGACTTTTAAGAATTTTTCTGGAGGTACTTGTTCCATCAATTGTTCTATTAATATTCCATGATATTCCCTTGTTGTAAGAGACGGATCATTACTATGACTACAACCACATAAAGCAATACAAAAATCTAAATTTTCTTTTAATGCTCTTTTGATTATCATTTCTGTTGCTTCACAAGGAAATAGTCCAACTAATAAACTGCTTTTTTCTAATTTTATTTTATCATTGAAATATCTATTTACAAGCTTTGCTTTTGTTGGATATCCTTTCCACACTCTTGAATCATAAACAGTCACTGTTCCTCCTCCAATTTTTAATTGATATTCTCTTAAACTATGCCCTAGTAGCGGAAAAATGCCACTTCCTATTTCCACAACATCCCTTTTTAAATTGAATTCTCGTCTAATTAAATCATACATGTTTTTATAAACACTACAACTTGGTCTTATCAATCCCGCTGCTTCATATATTTGTTCAAAAAAAGCATCTGTTAAAGGAAGGCCTAATTGATCCATTTTAAGATGTGCATTTAAATAACCAACTTCATATCCAAGAGCCTCTTTATATGTTTCTCCAAATTGAGTCAAAATTCTTGTAATTTCTTCTGTATTCTTTGTTATATAAACATTCACAAAATCACCCTTTTTATATGGAACTTTATTTTATCACATTTTTTCTGTTTGTCAAAAAAAAAGCTTTTAAAAAGCTTTATTTCGTTTCTCTATTTCGAATCAATTCTAATATTTTTTCTTTTCCATTTTGCAGTTCTTGAACTGACTTTCCATTTCCTAATGTATAAATAATATCTGCTAAAAATGGCATACAATCAACTCTGGTCAACCAACTTCTTGTCATATATGCTTCTGGAATATAGGTTAAATTTGTTGTATATACTCCATCAAACAACTTTTGTTCATATGCTTTATCAAATACTTCTATTCCACCTGTAAATAATGCAAATGAAGCAGATAAATAAATTCTCCTGGCTCCCATTTCTTTCATTTTTTTCGCTACATCTATAATAGATTCCCCTGAAGCAATCATATCATCTACAATTAATACATCCTTGTCAGTGACATCTTTTCCTAAATAACTATGTTCCACAACTGGATTTTTTCCATTTTCAACAATAGAATAGTCTCTTCTTTTATAAGAAACTCCTAAATCACAACCCAAAAGTTCTGCATAATATCTCGCTCTTTCAACTGCTCCCATATCTGGACTTACAATAAAAATATTTTTTAAATCAATTGCTTCTTTCTTCAGAAATCTTTTTAATATTGTATGTGTTGGATAAAAATTATCAAAGGGAAGATTTGGAATTGCATTTTGAACTTGTGGATCATGAGCGTCAAACGTAACAATTCCATTTACACCTAAATCTTCTAATTCTTGTAAAGCTAGTGCACAGTCTAATGATTCTCTTCCTTTTCTTTTGTGTTGTCTAGATTCATATAAAAGTGGCATCACAACATGAATACTAGATGCATGCCCTTTAATTGCTGAAATCACTCTCTTGATGTCTTGAAAATGTTCATCTGGAGTCATAATATGGTCTTGCCCATACAATTTATAGGTTGTCCCATAATTTCCAACATCTGAAAGAATAAAAACTTCCTTATGTCGAACAGTTTGTCCTAATTCAGCTTTGCCTTCTCCATTTGCAAATCTTGGCTGTTTTAAAGGTACAATTAAATCTTCAATTGCTCCATATTCTTCTTGTATTTTTAAAGCAATTTCGTTTCCTCTCTTCTCAAAGTTTTTTAAAATTACTAATCGAATATTATTATTCATTCCCAAAACTAACACCCTCTCACTACTACAATTTCAGTATAACATGAAAAAATGGGAAATTCTATAAAAAAAGTAGAAATTTTATTTTTTCTACCTTTCTATCTTAATTCCCAATTCTTTTAGTTGTTTTTCCTCTACTACATTTGGGGCTTCACTCATTAAATCAGAAGCACTTGCTGTTTTTGGAAAAGCAATTACATCTCTAATATTTTCTGTTTTAGAAAGTAACATCGTAAGTCTATCTAAACCAAATGCAAGCCCTCCATGTGGTGGAGTACCATATTGAAATGCATCAATAAAGAACCCAAATTTTTCTTTCGCAGATTCTGGAGTAAAACCTAATGCTTCAAACATTTTTTTCTGTGTTTCTGCATTATGAATACGAATACTTCCTCCTCCTGCTTCATATCCATTAATGACAATATCATACGCTTTTGCTTTACAAACTCCTGGGTTTGTCATTAATCTATCTACATCGCTATCATGAGGGGCTGTAAAAGGATGATGACAGGCCATATATCGATTCTCTTCCTCACTATATTCAAATACTGGAAAATTGACTACCCAAAGAAGTTTGTAATCATCAGGATCGATAAGCTCCAATTCTTTTCCAAGCTTCACACGCAATGCTCCCAAACTTGTTTTTACAATACTTTTCTTATTTGCAACTATAAATACTAAGTCATTATTTTCTAGTTTTAATCTTTGTTTTACATCAACTAATTCTTCTGTAGAAAGAACCTTAATGATGCTTCCTGAAAGTTCATTATCTACAAATTTTAAATAAGCAAGTCCTGTTGCACCATATGTTTTTACAAACTCCGTAAGGGTATCTATATTCTTTCTAGAATATTTATCTGCTGCATTTTTAGCAACAATTGCATTAATGATACCTCCCTCTTCTATTACGGATTTAAAAACACCAAATTCTGTATTTTTAAATATAGAAGTAAGATCTTCAATTTTCATATCAAAACGCAAATCTGGTTTATCACTTCCATATTTTTCAATTGCGTCTTCATATTCCATTTTTAAAAGTGGTAATTCAATGTCGATTCCTTTTACTTTTTTAAACATATGCGCAATAAGACGTTCTGCTAAATCCATGACATCATTCTCGTCTACAAAACTCATTTCTAAATCAATTTGTGTAAATTCGGGCTGTCTATCTGCTCTTAAATCTTCATCTCTAAAACATTTGGCAATTTGAAAGTATCGTTCCATTCCACCTACCATTAATAATTGTTTAAATAATTGTGGAGATTGTGGAAGTGCATAAAATTTTCCATTGTTCACTCTAGAAGGTACCAAATAGTCTCTCGCACCTTCTGGAGTTGATTTACAAAGAACTGGAGTTTCTACTTCTACAAAGTCTTCCCCATCTAAAAATTCCCTAGTTGCTGCCATAATTTTATGACGAATAATAAGTTTTTCTTTGATTGTATTTCTCCTTATATCCAAATAGCGATATTTAAGCCTAGTATCTTCTAGTGCTGTTGTTGTATCACTAATTTCAAATGGTAATTCATTTGCAACATTTAAAACCTCAATATTTGTAACTTCTAATTCAATATCTCCTGTCTCCATATTTGAGTTTTTACTTTCACGTTCTGTTATTACTCCAGTAAGTGCTACAACATATTCGTTTTTCAAAGTTTCTGCTATTTTATAACACTCCTGCTCAGGACGCACTAATGCTTGGATTACACCACTGCGGTCTCTTAAATCTAAAAATAACAGTCCGCCTAAATTTCTTTTTTTATGAATCCATCCATGCAATGTTACTATTTTTCCTACATCTTTCATTCTAAATTCGTTATTCTTATATTGTTTCATCATATTCCTCCTTCTTTTTGGTATTAAAAAACGTCCTTAAGAAAATATCATCTTAAGGACGAGCTTTTTACCCGTGGTACCACCTTATTTTATTGCATTACACAAACTCTTATCTTTAACGCAGATGATACGATTATCTTACATTTAGTGTCTTCAAAAGAATTTTTTCAAATGGTTTCACCAATATCCATTCTCTCTTTTAGAAAAAATATCTATCTACTCCTCTAAATAATAATTATATTTTTAGTATAACGTTAAATTTTCTATTCGTCAATACCTAAGCTGACTTTTTAAAAGCAATGCCAATTAATTCTAAAATTTTTGATTTATTTTCTTTCTCGGCTTCTATTTTACTATAAAATTGATCTAATAAAGTTTGTTCTTCTATATAACTATGACTAATGATTTGACCATTTCTTTCTTGATTTCTAGAAAGAAATCTTCCATAGTCTCCTGCTTTAGATAGTTCTGTATTTGTTACTACCATATAATTTGGATGTGTTACTTCTAAAACATCTGTTTTAATGACATTTCCAAGCAAATGCATCCGAGTTCCTATTCCATAGCAAGAAAGATAAATTCCATTTAAATGATCCTCTTCAAATGTTTTTACCCTAGAATCTGTGACCTCTATTTCACTGTGTTCTATTCTAAGATTCCCTTTTAAAGCTGATATTTTAACGCCATATTTTCCGATAAATGAACAGTTCCTATAAACGGTTGTACCTGTAGATGATTGAAGTGTTAAAGCGGATAAACTTTCTATTCTATTTTTACTAAAAGACTGAATGTCAGATATGATAGAAATATCTCCAGAAGCTCTCATATTCATTCCCTCAGGCATTCTAAAATAGCCACCATTAATAGAAAGAGATTCTAGGTTTTCTGTTCCAACAAATTCTTTTATTACTACTTTTGCTGCATCTAGTGTTACCTTTTCACAAAATCTATTGCCACTAGAAAATTCTACCGAATTTCTTCTAGAATAAAATTCAAAATTAAGAAATGTACAATTTTGAAATATAAAAGTACAATTTTCATAGCCGTCAGTTAGAAATTTTCCAATCAATGTGTCATCATGAACAACAATTGTTTTTCCATATTGTCTTGACATATTCATTCCTCCTAACAAGCTGCCCTTTAGAAAGACATTATGATAATGTATCATTTTTTATGCATAGATGTCAAGATTTTTTTTGTTTTTTTATGATAAAAGTGTTAAAAAGCGTAAAAGAGTAATTACTTACTCTTCTACATGATCACAACTACTGCATTTTATCTTTTTATTTTTTTCTACTAACATACTTTTACATTCTGGACATTCTTTCCCAATTGGTTTATCCCAATATGCAGTTTTACATTTTGGATAATTGTTACATCCATAGAAAACTTTTCCTTTTTTCGTTTTCTTTTCTACAATTTTCCCCTCACAGTTTGGGCAGTCTACTATTTCAACTACTGCTTTTGGCTCTGCTTTAATATATTTACATTCTGGAAAATTACTACAAGCTACAAAACTTCCATACTTTCCTTTTCTAATAACCAGCGGATGACCACATTCTGGACAAGCTTCCCCTGTTTCTTCCACTTCTTTTTTGGGCATTGCATCAAAGGCATGTTTTACACTAGGCTCAAATTCTTTGTAAAAGTCTTCCAAAGTTTCATACCACACAATATCTCCATCTGCAATTTGGTCCAAATCTTTTTCCATATTTGCTGTATATTCCACATTGATTAAATGGGAAAAATAATCTTGCAATTTATCTGTAATTTCAAAGCCGATATCTGTTGGTATAAATTTTTTTTCAACAACATTCACATATCCTCTTGTTTTTAATGTTTCCATAGTAGTTGCATAAGTACTAGGTCTACCAATTCCTAGTTCCTCCATCTCTTTAATTAATTTGGCCTCTGTATATCTTGCTGGTGGCTTTGTAAAATGTTGCTCTTTCTTGATTTCTTCTGAAATAATGATTTCGTTTGTTTTTAATTCTGGAAGTGATTTATCTTTGGTATCTTCATAATCACCATAAACTTTTAGATACCCATCAAACGTAATCACTTGTCCAGATGCTTTAAACTGGTACTCATGATTATTTAAAATTACTGTTGTATTATCAGTTTTCGCATCTGCCATTATGGAAGCCAATGCACGTGAGTAAATTAATCGATATAATTTATATTCATCTGGAGTTAAATATGGTCTTACACTTTCTGGAGTCCTATTAATACTTGTTGGACGTATCGCTTCATGAGCATCTTGTACATTTTCCTTTTTCTTTCCTTGTTTTGCATGTCCGACATATTCTTTTCCATAAGTACTATTAATATACCCCATTGTTTCTTTCACAAATTCATCTGATAAACGTGTTGAATCAGTACGCATATAACTAATTAAACCAACTGTTTCATCTTCTAATTTGATTCCTTCATATAATTTTTGAGCAATACTCATTGTTTTTTTAGAAGTCATCCCTAGTTTTGATGAAGCATCTTGTTGTAAAGTACTTGTTATAAATGGAACTTTTGATGGTTTACTTTTGGCTTTTTTCTCAACACTCTCAATTTTAAATTCTTCTTCTAACGAAGATAATATCTTATCTGCTTCTTCTTCATTTTTTATTTCAATATCTTTTTTTTGATAAGCAAATAACTCTGCTTCAAATTCTTTAAAAATAGCGTCAATCGTCCAATATTCTTCTGCCTTAAATGCTTCAATTTCTCTTTCTTTATCTACAACTAATTTTAAAGCTACACTCTGTACTCTTCCTGCACTACTACCATCTGTTTTTGACTGAATTAATTTGCTTAAACGAAATCCTATAATACGGTCTAAAATTCTTCTTGTCTCTTGACTATTTACCAAATCCTGGTCTATTTTTCTTGCGTTTTTAAAAGATTCTAAAATCGCATTTTTTGTAATTTCATTAAATACAATTCGGTCATACTTTTTAGAATCTAATCCAAGCGCATCATATAAATGCCACGCAATTGCTTCTCCTTCACGGTCTGGGTCGCTTGCAAGATAAACGAAATCTGATTCTTTAACATCTTTTTTTAATTCATCTATTAATTTTTTCTTTCCTTTAATTGGTACATAGTCTGGTTTAAAATGATCTTCAATGTCTACTCCAAAACCATATTTTCCTTTGGTAGATAAGTCCCTAACATGTCCTTTACTAGAAACAACTTCATAGTCATCTCCAAGATATGCTTTAATTGTCGTTGCTTTATGTGGTGATTCGACAATCACTAGTTTTTTTCCCATAATTCACTTCCTTTATATCAATACTAATTTATACACTATTATTGAAATCTTGTCAAATTTTTTTAAGATACTTTTCCACATTTGCTCCCCCATGATTCAATAAATTTAGAATCTTTATAGATTCTTAATATTTCACAATGGTTAGAACATTTTTCACATTCTCTGCCTTGAGTTTCAAAAGCGATATCAGCTACATCTAAAGTTCTCTTTTTGCCATCTTCATATTTATGAGAAAGAATGGCGATTCCGATTGCCCCCATTAAATGACTATTCGTATCTACAATAATATCTTCATTTAAAACTTCTTTAAAGTATTTCTCTACTCCTTTATTTTTGCTAACACCCCCTTGAAATACAATTGGTGACATTATTTTTTTTCCTTTTCCAACATTGTTTAAATAATTTAGTACAACACTTTTACAAAGACCTGCTATAATATCTTCTTTTTTATAACCAACTTGTGCTTTATGTATTAAATCTGATTCTGCAAAGACGGTACAACGTGCTGCTATTTTAACAGGGTTTTTAGATTTCAATGCAAGCGTTCCAAAATCTTCTATTTCAACCCCTAATCGCTTTGCTTGACTGGATAAAAAAGAGCCTGTTCCTGCTGCACAAAGTGTATTCATGGCATAATCTTCTATTAAGCCATCTTTTAATACAATCATTTTGGAATCTTGTCCTCCAATTTCCAAAATAGTCCTAACATCTGGATAAAAATGAGTTGTTCCAATCGCATGAGCAGTGATTTCATTTTTGACAACATTGGCATCTACCATGAGTCCTATCAATTTTCTAGCACTCCCTGTTGTTCCGATTCCATAAATTTCAATATCAGAACTCATACTATTTTTCATTTGATGTAATAAGGTTTTTACCGCTTTTATCGGATTTCCTTCCGTCCATATATAAAGAGAGTTTATAATTTTATTTTGTTCATCTAATATTACTCCTTTTGTAGAAATAGAGCCAATATCAATTCCTAAATAACCCTTTTTCAATTTTTATCTCCTCATTTCTAACATATCATAAAATGCTTCCAATCTGGTTTTTATTCCAACTTCAGATGTTCCTGTATCAAAACTAAAAAATAAAAGAGGTACGTTATAATCATTACATACTTTTGATATAATAGGCATCGCACTAATTTCTGGTGTACAAAAAGAAGATTTAATATGAATAATGCCATCATATCCTTGGAGACATAGTTCTTTTGCTCTTGCAATATTATCTATGGCATCTGCTCCCATTTTATAAGTGATATAGTCAGAAGCATCCTTTAAATATTGTTTGGTCTTTTTATGTTTTTCAAATAATAAATATGTCACATTGGTAAATCTCTTTATTTCAAAGTTCATAGAAGCTAATGTACGTTCTAATTCATAATTAGAATAAGGTTCCATAATGGTATAAAGTTCTCCAATGATACCAATTTTTAATGGTCTTTCTGGCTTTTTAATTGGAATTCGTTCAAACTTTTTTTTATATTTCAAATATACTTTTTTTAATTGATAACAACTTTTTACTTTTGAAAATTCTAGTAACATTTCTTCTTTTAAATTTAAAAAACTATCTTTTTCTATCTCAAATCCAATATTTTCTCTCATATAATGATCAATAAAATCCATATATTGCACCATTTTTTTTGTTATTCTCCCATAATAAAGTGCTTTTAAAATAGATGCTTTTGGGTCTATTTCTTTTATGATGTGATAAATTCTTTTGATATCTGTTTTCCCTGCTGTTACTAAATTATAAACTTTGCAGTCATATCCTAAATCTTGGATTATTTGTTCTTGAAGTTCAGCATAATATCCATATCTACAACCGCCCCCTGCTTGAATGAGTATTTTTGCTCCTTGTTCTAAACCTTCTATCAATGTTCCAAGGGTATATTTAAATGGGGTACATACAAATTCTGGACTATATTTTGCCCCTATTTCTATTGTTCTTGCTGTAATTGGTTTTGGCTTTATAATTTTATTATGTATGATATGAGAAAGTAGAAAGTGTGCTGGTATATCATAATCTCCCATTTTAGGGAATGTAACACTATCTAACTTTTTTCTGCTCAAGAATATCAATAAAACTTTCTAAACGTGTTTCCATTCCAGCACTCCCACTTTCTTCATCTATAATCAAATTCAAATATGGCATTTTTATTTTTCTCATCAATAATTCATTAACTAAACTATCTGGTCCACAAGGAAATGTTGATAAAAACAAAACTCCATCCACTCTATCTTTTATGAAAGGAAGAATTCCAACTAAATCTTTATTATATTTCCAATATAAGCTAGAAGAAAATTCAAAATAATCATTTTTATTACTCTCTATTAAAGCATTTGCATTAATAGAAATAGCTCCCAAATTCTCTATTGTATTTTTTATTTCTTTTCCTATAAAAGCATCTTCAAAATTATAAGGATGACTCATTACTAACAGTTTCTTTTTAGAAGATGATAATTTTTCTAATTCCAATTTTCTTTTTTTCTTCTTTTCTTTTTCCACTTTTTGCACACTATTAAAATAAGCAATTTTTGATTGTTCTTTTCCTTTTCCGAGTAGCATTCCAAGTTTTATAAATGCTTTCATCTCTGTTTCTTTATGTGTTTCATCCACATTGTAAGTTAATAATGGGATTTTAAAAAGATTAGCAACTATATCATAAAGGCCTAAAAAGTTTGTGCAAGTTTGATTGTATGTTCCATAATTATCAATTCTTGGAACTAAAATAGCATCACATTTTCCTACTAAATAATGGATATGTCCCAAATATAATTTTAAAGAGAGACACATTTCATCATTTGCGCATTTACATCCATTTTCTAATATTTCTCTTGTTGTTTTTGGACTTATTACAACTTCATATCCCAATTCTTCCAAAAAGCTTCTCCACATATCACCATAATAATAATAGTGAAGGGCTCTTGGTATTCCAATTTTAATCTTGTCCATCTCATCACCTAAAGCATTATATGTTCTGTTTCTTTTTTTATGAATAATAAATTCTATCGTTGTACATATTAAAAATGGTGATTACAAGTATGAAAAATCAAGCAATTCATTGTTCTGTTCACAATTGTGATTTTTGTAATGAACAAGAAAATCATTGTGAATTAGAAGAAATTAAAGTATGTAATTGTTCTAAAACGGATGATAAAGAAGCAACCATGTGCGACAGTTTCAAAGAAAAAGAAAGCAGATAACTCCTTATCTGTTTTTTTCATAAATCATAGTCAAAATATTCAGTTTATGATATAATATCTCTGGAAAGAGATGAAGCATATGATGAAAATGAAACAATTAACACCAGCAGAATTTGAAGATTTTACAAATACGTTTAATGTCCATTCTTTGTATCAAACGGTAGAATATGCTGATGTTATGGCACGTCAGGGTCTCGGAACCTTATTTGTAGGAATGATGGATGGTAATCACATAGTTGCAGCTTCTTTGATTTTAATCGAAAAGAGTGATGGTTTCAATTATGCTTATGCTCCTAGAGGATTTTTAATCAATTACAACAATTATGATCTGTTAAAGAAATTTACTTCTCTTTTAAAGAAATTTTTGGGAAAAAGGGATATCATTGCAGTAAAATTAAATCCACTCATTATTAAGGAGGTTCATGATAAATATAATCACTTAAAGGAAACTAATGATTATTTTGGAAAAGTTTATAACGATTTAAAAAGACTTGGCTATTATCACTTAGGATATAATCATTTTTTTGAAGCGTTTAAGCCAAGATTTGAAGCAATTTTAAGTTTAGATTCTCCATATTTCCAATTGTTTAATGGAATGAGTAAAGGATATCGAACTAAAATCAGAAGTGCTGAAAAAAACGGTATGAAAGTTCATAGAGGAAATATTAATAATTTAGATTTCCTATATCTACAAACCAAAGAAAAATATCCAAGAGATTTAAAGTTCTTTCAAGATATTTACCAAGTATTTGGAGCTACAAATAAAGTAGAGTTTTATTATGCCAAACTAGATACAACTTACTTTCTTACAAAAACTCAAGAAGCTTATTCATTGGCAGAACAGAAAAGTGCTGATGTTAATCAACAAGTTCTTGCTAACTTAGGTGAAAATAGTGCTCGATTAGTTGATTTTAAAATCATTTGTGACAATCAAACCAATTTTTATAAAAATGAACTTATCACAGCCACTAATTTACTTCGTGATTTTCCTACTGGAGCAATACTTGCTTCTGCTATGATTATTAAGAATAAAGATGAAGTTTTCTTATTTATGGATGGATTTGATCCTAATTATAAACATTTTAATGCAAAGCATTTGTTACTTTGGAAATTAATTGAAAAGTTTTCCAATGAAGGATTTAAAAAGTTTAACTTAGGTAGCGTTACAAATCCAATTTTAGAAAAGAATCCTTATAAAGGATTAAATGACTTTAAGAAAAATTTTGGTGCAGACACTTATGAATATGTTGGTGATTTAGAACTTATTACCAATAAAACGCTTTATTTTATGTATCGTAATGCTGCTCCAATTAGAAATATGTTAAAACGATTAAAAACAGTCTAAGACTGTTTTTATTTCCACATTTTTTTCGTTTTTTCGACGGCTTCTTTTCTTTGCTCTTCTTTAATAATTGGATCACTTAATTCAATAATATTTTTGACTAATAAAGTTGCATATAAATAACCTTCATAAATGAGTGGATCTGGATTATGAAGTCCTTCTATCGCTCTTTCATATGCTAACCTTAGATAGTCTTGTTTCAACAAAACTTCTAATGTTGATCGTAGTTGAGCTTTTTGAGGTAGTAATCCATACCTTAATACAACTCCAGAATTTACACTCCAAATATTTCTTTTTTTAAAGTCGGCTATCATAATAGGAAGATTATTGGTAAATTGTTCCCATGCTTCTTTGGTTATAAAGTCCTGTTCTTTTTCTGATATGATTGGAGTCCAATCACGATTTACAATATTTTGCAACAATTCAAAATTATCTGCTTCTACAACTAGTTTAATTTTTGCTGCAATTAAATAATTTTTCAATTGCTCTCTTCTACTTATTTCATCAATACTATATTCGTTAAAAATAGGTGGCAAATTAGATAAATCTACAGCATATCTAGGATCATATATTTCAGTATGGTTTCCAACAACAGATTTTAAAATTGAAATATAATCTCCTAACCCAAAATGTTCTGATAAATCATCATGCAGTAATAATTCTCCAAGTCTTCCATGGTCCTTAATTCCATACTTTTCTTCTAATTCAGCATCTTTTAAATTTCCAATTAGCAGATATTGAGCAAATCTTCCAATGTCGTGGAATAAGCCATCTACGGCTGCCGTTTCTTCATAGCTTTCGTGAAATAATCCTGACCCTGCTGTTATTCTAGGTACGGCTTCTGACATAGAAATACCATGCTTTATTTTTAATTTCACACTATTATCAGCTTTTCCATACATTTCTTCTATATTTCCAAGTTGTATTTTGCCATATTCAGTATAAAGTGTTCTTAATTTCTGTATTTCCATAAAATCCCCCTTGTTATATTATTATATTACTTTAGAAAGAAAAAAACCAGAAATATTTCTGGCTTTTTATCATTATTCAACGATTTCTGAAACGTTTCCTGCTCCAACAGTTCTTCCACCTTCACGAATTGAGAACTTAGTTCCGTTTTCAATAGCGATTGGGTGAATTAATTCTACTGTCATTTCAACGTTATCTCCAGGCATAACCATTTCAACACCTTCTGGTAATTCAATAGTTCCTGTTACGTCAGTTGTACGGAAGTAGAATTGTGGACGATAGTTACTGAAGAATGGAGTATGTCTTCCACCTTCTTCTTTGCTAAGTACATAAACTGTAGCTTTGAATTTTTTATGTGGAGTAACTGAACCTGGTTTTGCTAATACTTGACCACGTTCTACATCTTCACGAGAAATACCACGTAATAATACACCAGCATTGTCTCCTGCTTCAGCATAATCTAATTGTTTACGGAACATTTCAATTCCTGTAACAACAGATTTTTTAGTTTCTTTAATACCAACAATTTCAATTTCATCATTAAGTTTTAATTGTCCTCTTTCGACACGTCCTGTAACAACAGTTCCACGTCCTGTAATTGTAAATACATCTTCGATTGGCATTAAGAATGGTTTTTCTGTATCTCTTGCTGGAGTTTCGATGTAACTGTCAACAGCTGCCATTAATTCATCAATTTTAGCAGCCCATGTAGCATCTCCTTCAAGAGCTTTTAATGCAGAACCACGAATGATTGGAGTGTTATCTCCATCGTATCCATATTCACTTAATAATTCACGAATTTCCATTTCAACAAGGTCTAATAATTCAGCGTCATCAACCATGTCACATTTGTTCATGAATACAACCATACGAGGTACACCAACTTGACGTGATAATAAAATGTGTTCACGTGTTTGTGCCATTGGTCCATCAGTTGCAGCAATAACTAAGATTGCTCCATCCATTTGAGCTGCACCAGTAATCATGTTTTTTACATAGTCAGCATGCCCTGGACAGTCAACGTGTGCATAATGTCTAGCTTCAGTACTGTACTCAATGTGTGCAGTATTGATTGTAATACCACGTTCTCTTTCTTCAGGTGCTTTATCAATATTGTTAAAATCAACTTTTTCGTTACCATTTTTTCCAGCTAAATGAGATGAAATAGCTGCTGTTAAAGTTGTTTTACCATGATCAACGTGTCCAATTGTACCAATGTTAACATGTGGTTTTGAACGATCATATTTTTGTTTTGCCATAAATTTCCTCCTTATAATTAATTACATAATATATTTTATATCAACTAAAGAAAAATAGCAAGTATTTTCCCTTAGTTTCCACCATTTTTCTTGATGATTTCATCAGAAATATTTCTAGGTACTTCTTCATAATGATCAAATACCATAGTGAAGTTTCCACGTCCTTGTGTATTTGATCTTAAAGATGTTGCATATCCAAACATTTCTGAAAGTGGTACCATTGCATCAATTGCAAGTGCATTTCCTCTTGATTCTTGACCAAGTGGACGTCCACGACGAGACGTAATATCTCCCATTACATTTCCTAGATATTCATCTGGAACAATTACTTGAACTTTCATAATTGGTTCTAGTAAAATTGGTTTACATTTATTTTTAGCTTCTTTTAAAGCCATAGAAGCAGCGATTTTAAATGCCATTTCTGATGAGTCTACATCATGATAAGAACCATCAAATAAAGTTGCTTTCACATCTACCATTGGATAACCTGCTAAAACTCCAGTTTTCATAGCATCTTGTAAACCTTTATCAGTAACTGGAATATATTCACGAGGAACAACTCCACCTACAACTGCATCTACGAATTCATAACCTTTATCTGGATTTGGTTCAAATTTAATCCATACATGTCCATATTGTCCACGTCCTCCAGATTGTTTAATGTATTTTCCTTCACATTCTCCCATTTGAGTTAATGTTTCACGGTAAGATACTTGTGGTTTACCAATATTTGCTTCTACATTAAATTCTCTTTTCATACGGTCAACAATGATATCTAGGTGAAGTTCTCCCATTCCAGCGATAATTGTTTGACCTGTCTCATGATTTGTACTAGCTTTAAAGGTTGGATCTTCTTCAGATAATTTCTGTAAAGCTGTTGCCATTTTATCTTGATCTGCTTTTGATTTTGGTTCCACAGCAAGTTCAATAACTGGTTCTGGGAATTCCATTGATTCCAAAATACAAGCTTTCTTTTCATCACATAATGTATCTCCAGTAGTTGTATTTTTAAGTCCTACTGCTGCAGCAATATCACCAGTGTATACATCTGTAATTTCAGTACGATTATTAGCATGCATTTGTAAAATACGACCAATTCTCTCCTTTGAATTCTTTGTTGCATTAAGCACATAAGAACCACTACTCAAGTGTCCTGAGTATACACGGAAGAATGTTAATTTACCAACAAATGGATCTGTCATTACTTTGAATGCTAACGCACTAAATGGTTCATTATCACTTGGATGTCTTTCAATATCATTACCATCCATATCAACACCTTTAATTGCTTCAATGTCAAGTGGAGATGGTAAATAGTCTACTACTGCATCTAGTAATAATTTTACTCCAATATTTCCTAAAGCAGTTCCACATAACACTGGGAAGAATTCAACTGCGAGTGTTCCTTTACGGATAGCACGCTTGATTAAATCAACACCGATTTCTTCTCCCTCAAGATATTTGTTCATAAGTTCATCATCAAACTCAGCAACAGCTTCTATTAAGTCATTACGTTTTTCTTCCACTAAATCAACCATATCTGCTGGAATATCAATGATTGTTGGATTTTCCTCTTGTTTTCCATCATAATGATAAGCAGTACGAGTTAACAAATCAATAATTCCATTGAATTCATTTTCTGCCCCAATTGGCCATTCAATAGGTTTTGCATTAACACCTAATCTACTTTTGATAGTTCCCAAACTATATTCAAAGCTTGCTCCCATTTTATCCATTTTATTACAGAAAATCATACGAGGTACTTTGAACTCAGTAGCTTGGCGCCATACAGTTTCAGTTTGTGGTTCAACACCAGCTTGTGAATCTAGAAGAGCTACTGCACCATCTAAAACACGAAGTGATCTTGATACTTCAACTGTAAAATCTACGTGTCCTGGAGTATCGATAATATTAAATCTATGATCTTTCCAGAAAGCGGTAGTGGCAGCTGAAGTGATTGTAATTCCACGTTCTTGTTCTTGTTCCATCCAGTCCATTTGGGCTGCTCCATCATGAGTTTCCCCAATTTTATGGATTTTACCAGTGTGGAATAATACACGTTCTGTACAGGTTGTTTTTCCAGCATCGATATGTGCCATGATACCTATATTACGTGTGTTTTCTAAACTATAGTCACGAGCCATACTCTTGTTTTCCTTTCTTAATTGTTATTACCAACGATAATGTGCGAACGCTTTATTTGCTTCTGCCATACGGTGAGTATCTTCACGCTTTTTAACAGCAGCTCCTACACCGTTTGATGCATCTACGATTTCGTTTGCTAAATTTTCAGCCATAGAATGACCTCCACGTAATCTAGCATACCCTATTAACCAACGCATCGCTAATGCTCTTGCTCTATCTGGTTTTACTTCAATTGGCACTTGATAGTTAGCTCCACCTACACGGCGGCTTTTTACTTCTAGTGCTGGTTGAATATTTTCCATTGCTTTATTAAAGACTTCTAATGGTTCTTCTCCAGTTTTTTCTTTTACAATATCAAATGATTTATATAAGATTTTTTGAGCAGTACCTTTTTTTCCATCTACCATAATCGTATTAATTAATTTTGTTACTAATTTTGAATTATATAGTGGATCTGGTAGAACGTCTCTTTTAACAGCACGTCTTTTACGCATATAAATCCTCCTCTCCTATTTTGTTACATTTTTAAATTATTTATTCTTTGGTTTTTTAGCACCATATTTAGAACGACCTTGACGACGTTTTTCAACTCCAGCTGTATCCATAGTACCACGAATTACATGATAACGAACACCGATTAAGTCTTTAACACGTCCACCACGAACTAATACAACACTATGTTCTTGTAAGTTATGTCCTTCTCCTGGGATATAAGCATCGATTTCACGACCATTACTTAATCTAACACGAGCGTATTTACGAAGAGCTGAGTTTGGTTTCTTTGGAGTTTTTGTACCAACACGAGTACAAACACCACGTTTTTGAGGAGAGTTTTGATTTGTTTGTTTTTTCTCCTTGCTGTTATATCCAATCCCTAATACAGGTGATTTACTTTTTCTTGTTTTTTCACTTCTTCTCTTGCGAACTAATTGATTAATTGTAGGCATAGTTTCATCCTCCTTTCCTTTCCACACATCCAGGTGTTTCAAAATTATGTTTAATTAAAGATTTACCGAAGTAAACCTTAATTAAAACGTACTATTACTATAGCACTTTTATGCTTATTTTGTCAATAAAATTCATAATTATTTTTTAGAAATAGCAGAACTAAATTTTGAACTGTTTGCAACAACAATTCTTTTACAATTTTATCCTCTAATAAATTGATAGAAAATGTCCTCTTTCCAGCTTGGTTCATACTAGCACCACAATGATAGATTTTCTTAGCATCTATTAAAATATATCTATCATGAAACGTATCATCATAAACAATTTCTAAATTATGATATTGTTCTTGATATTTTTTGATATCCAATTCTTTTAATAGACCATTTTGTTTTACTATTAATATCACTTTTGTTTTTAGCCTTGAAATCATATCTAGTACTATTTTATCTGTATACCTATCAATAATAATTAATTCTTGTTTCGCCTCTATCATAATATCTAATAGCTTTGTGTCCATTAAAATAGATTTCATTTACTTTTCTTCTAGTTTTGAAAATGATGCTTGTAATATTTTAATATCCTCTGTATTTTTCATTACTTGATTGTTAATATATTTTTGTTCCATTTTTGCACTCATATAGCTTAGCTAAATCACAATCTAACATTACTTGTTTTCTCCTTACTTCATATATCATCTTTCTATATCTGTTTGTTCTTTTAATTCATACATACATACCACCACTTATAAACATCATACTTATTTTGTCTATAAAATCCTTAAAAGCATGAAAAAAGTTTCCTTTTTTGAAAACTTTTATTCTATTTCAGCATCTAATCTTTCTAAATATCCTTTAGTTTTATATCTACTTCCACATTTTAAATAAGGACTATAAGTAACTTTATTTCTTTCTTTAATAAATGTTACATATCCTGAGCAAGTAACTTTTGAATCTTTAATATCATGGATTGGTTCTATATATTTATCACGAATTAATGATTTTATAGTGACAGTAATATTATCACCTTCTTGTAATTCATCTCCATAAATGGTTGCATTATATGCACTAGCTGCTTTTTCCATAGCTGCTTCTATATCCTTATAAGACTTGTATTCTTTTTCTTCTTCATTTTGAACAGGTCTTTTTTGATCCGTAGAATTATTTGTACTATTGTTTCCCATAGACTCTGACAATCTTCTAAAATTACGATTAATTAAAGATACAATCAGCAATAAACAAAATAGTAGAACTCCTATTCCAACTAATAGTTCTTGTAATCCCCAACCTTTATTATCTAATTTCATAAGCATCACCTAAAATAAATTTCTTTCTTTAATATCTTCTTTAAAACTATATAATTTAGCAGGTCTTCCATTTCCACCCACATTTTTATCTCCAGTATCTTCAATTAAACCTAATGTAATAAATTTTTTTCTAAAATTTCTTCTATCCATAGTAACATTTAAGATTTGTTCATATGCTTTTTGTAATTCTGGAAGTGTAAAATCACTGGGGAATAAACTTTTTAAAACATTACTATTCACAATCTTCCTTCTTAAAAATTCAATGTTTTTCTTTAAAATTCGAGCATGGTCATAAGCCATTTTAGGAATGTCTCCAATTTTAAACCAAGCTGTTTGTATATCATCTCTATCTTCTCTTTTAAAAAGCGCTGAAACATTATCAATTAAACCTATATAAGAAATAGCAATAATACGATCATCTGGATCTCTATCTAAATTGCTAAAAATATGGCATTGTTCTAAATAAACATCTTTAAGCCCTAATTTTACTTCAATAGAATCTATAATATTCATTTCTATTGTTTCATCATTTGATACAATACCACCTGGCAAAATCCAGTATCCTCTATATGGTTCACTTTTTTTTCGAAGTAGCAATACTTTTACTTGACCTTGATCTATTGTAAAAATGCTTACTAAGCTTTCTAATATATTATAATATTTTCCAGGGTTAAAGTCCATTTTATCACCCCTTTGTGTTAAATGTACACAGTTAATTATAGTATAGTTAAAATAAATTGTCAAATAAACTATTTATATAATTTATATTGATGGGGAGTCTCATGTAAATAAGGAATTGCTTCTAATTCAGGCTTACTAATCATTGCAATAATTTCTTTAATAATCGGATCTATATCTGACCTTTTTTCCGCTTTTTTAGCAAATAAAAATTTACGTATTGGCATACCTAATACTGATTCAAAATACATAAGCCATAAAGCTACTTTATCTGTTTCTTTTGAACTTCTTAAATAAGTGGCTTGATTATAACGATTCCAAAGTTGTCTTCTACTATAAATTTGTAAAATGTTAGATATTGTATAACTCTCTATCCCATCTATTTTCCAGCTATCTACATCAACAAATATTGGAAATTCATTATCGACAATTATAATATTAGTATAATAAAAATCTGATACTACAATTCCATAGCGTTCATGCAGTTCTTTTAACGTTTCACTAATCCTTTGATAAACTTTTAATACTAATCTAGGATGACTTTCATTTTGTTTTGTCCATTCATCTAGTCTGACACCATTTTCTAAATATGCCATCCAAAATCCAATTTTGTTTTTATGAGGAACAAAAACCAATTCTTCTGGTATAGCGGCTATTTTATTTAATTCATTTTGAGTCATTAAATATTTTAATAATATTTTCTTTTCTTCTATTCCATGATAAAGAGCATAATTAAAAAGAAGCTTTAAAATTTTTTCTTTATCAGGAGATAAATATAATGTTCCATCTGTACCACCCAATGGAATTGGGATTAGATTCTTCCACTCTGGCTTTTCTATTATTGTATAATTCATATTTATCTCCTTTCTAATGTTTATTATATTAGCACAATTTATTAAAAATTCAAAGAAAAAAGGAATAACAAAAGTATCCCTTAATCCATTAATTCTTGTTCTAATGCTTCTAAAGGTTCATCCTTTAGCATATCCAATTCTAGATCATAATCAGCATCTTTATACTTACGGGCTCCTGTTCCTGCTGGAATTAATTTTCCAATGATAACATTTTCTTTAAGTCCATTTAAGTAATCTACTCTACCATGAATTGCTGCATCTGTTAAAATGCGTGTTGTTTCTTGGAAGGAAGCTGCTGATAAGAAAGAATCTGTTTCTAAAGAAGCTTTGGTAATACCAAGTAATACTGGTCTACCTGTAGCTGGTCTTTTTCCTTCTAAAATTAATCCTTTATTAACATCTGTAAATTCATTAATATTTACCATTGTTCCTGGTAAGAAAATAGTATCTCCACTATTGATAATCTTGATTTTTGAAATCATACGCTTTGCAATAATTTCAACGTGTTTATCACTAATATCAACACCTTGTGAACGATAAACTTTTTGAATTTCCAATAAAATATATTGTTGAACTGTAATTGGATCTGTTACAACCAATAACTCTTTTGGACTAATTGCACCATGTGTTAAACGATCTCCTGCTCGAACTTCTGCTCCTTTTTCTACAGCTAATTTTGCGCCATAATTAGAAGTATGTTCTCTGGTTTCAACATCATTTTGAACACTAATGACAAACTTCCCACCATCTTCTTCTATCTTCGTTACAACACCATTGATTTCAGAAATGGTTGCTTTCCCTTTTGGATTACGTGCTTCAAATAGTTCCTGTACACGAGGAAGACCCTGTGTAATATCGTCTCCAGCAACTCCTCCAGTGTTGAAAGTTCTCATGGTTAACTGAGTACCTGGTTCTCCAATTGATTGGGCAGCCATAATTCCAACGGCTTCTCCAGTTTCTACAATAGCACCTGTTGCAAGATTACGTCCGTAGCACTTTCTACAAACTCCATGTTCTGTTTTACAAGTAAGAACTGTTCGGATTGGTACTTTTGTAATTCCTGCTGCAATTATTTTATCTGCCAATTGTTCTGTAATATAAGTATTTCTTTCTGCTAACACTTCTTCTGTTTCAGGATTTAAGATACGCTTATTTGTATAACGTCCTACAATACGATCATAAAGAGATTCAATAACTGTATTGTCTTTTGCATTCACAAAGGCTTCTACAACTACTCCTTGGTCCGTTCCACAATCTTCTTCTTTGACAATAATATCCTGTGATACATCAACAAGACGTCTTGTTAAGTAACCAGCATCAGCTGTTTTTAATGCTGTATCAACGGCACCTTTACGTGCACCATGGGTTGATAAGAAGAATTCTGAAATTGTCACACCTTCACTAAATGATGATGTTACAGGGATTTCTTCTGAAAGTCCACTTGGTTTGGCAAAAAGTCCACGCATACCAACTAACTGAGTTAAAGAACCAATATCTCCACGAGCTTTACTATTAATCATAATTGCAATTGAGTTATCTTGGTCATCTTTCATCATTTGTTCTAGCTCTTTACTAATGCGTTTTTTAGCTTCAGTCCAAATATCGATTACTTTTTCATAACGTTCCATATCAGTAATCAATCCACGTTTAAATTGTTTATTTACTTGGTCAACCAAATCTTGACTTTCTTTTAATACTTGTGGCTTAATTTCACTTTCTTTGATATCACTAATTGCAATTGAAATTCCTGATAAAGTAGAATATTTAAATCCTAAATCTTTTAATTTATCAAGCATAACTGAAGTTTCAGTTGTTTGATAACGTTTATATATTTGAGCAATTAAAGCTGTCAATTTTCCTTTATTTAAAGCTTCTACCAAAGGCATTTCTTTTACTTTTTCTGGAATGTTTTCTCCTCTAGCAATAAAGTATTTACTTGGCGTAATCTTTTCAATATTTTCAGCACTTCCATCATTGATATATTGGAAAGAATCTGGAAATATTTCATTAAATTTTAATTTTCCAACTGTTGTTACCAAATATTTATCCATGTAACAATCTGGGAATATCTTATGACGGAAAGCACGAACTGGAATTGCAATACGAGTATGTAAATCCACTTCTCTTCTTTCATAAGCCATTAATGCTTCATCTGGGTCTTTGAAAACTCTTCCTTCTCCCTCATGTCCTGCTTTTTCCATTGTAATATAGTAATTTCCTAATACCATATCCTGTCCTGGAGTAACAATTGGTTTTCCATCTTTTGGCGACAAGATATTATTTGCACCTAACATTAAAATTCTTGCTTCTGCTTGAGCTTCTTCACTAATTGGTACGTGAACTGCCATTTGGTCTCCATCGAAGTCAGCGTTGAATGCGGCGCACACTAATGGGTGAAGTCTAATCGCACGTCCACCAATTAATTTTGGTTCAAATGCTTGAATACCAAGTCTGTGCAAAGTTGGTGCACGGTTCAGCATGACTGGGTGTTCTTTTATCTTTTCTTCTACAACATCCCATACTCTCTCATCTTGATTTTCAATCATTCTTTTGGCTGCTTTAATATTGCTTGCAATCTCTTTTGTAACTAACCCATTAATAACATGTGGCTTAAATAGTTCCAGTGCCATTTCCTTTGGAATTCCGCATTCATACATTTTTAAAGATGGTCCTACAACGATAACAGAACGACCTGAATAGTCAACACGTTTTCCAAGTAAGTTTTGACGGAAACGTCCTTGCTTTCCTTTTAACATACTACTAATAGATTTTAAAGGCCTATTTCCAGCTCCTGTAATATTTCTTCCACGTCTACCATTATCAAATAAAGCGTCTACGGCTTCTTGTAACATACGTTTTTCATTTTGAATAATGATACTTGGAGCACCTAAATCCATTAATTTTTTTAGACGATTATTACGATTAATTACACGACGATATAAATCGTTTAAATCAGATGTAGCAAATCTTCCACCATCTAATTGAATCATTGGTCGAAGTTCTGGTGGAATGACTGGTAGTGCATCTAAAATCATCCATTCTGGACGGTTTCCAGATTCTAAAAATGCATCTAATACATCCAAACGTTTGATTAAACGAATTCTTTTTTGACTACTAGAATCTTTGATAGATTCAATCTCTGCTTTTATATCTGCTACTTCTTTTTCTAAATCTACTTCCTCTAACAATTCTTTGATAGCTTCTGCTCCCATACCGACTCTGAAACTACTTCCATATTTTTCATAATAAGCACGGTATTCTTTATCACTAATAGTTTGTTTTTTTTCTAAAGGAGCTGCTCCTGGGTCAAGAATAACATAAGATACAAAGTATAATACTTCCTCTAAATCTCTAGGAGACATATCTAGCACCAATCCCATACGAGATGGTATTCCTTTAAAGAACCAAATATGAGAGCAAGGAGTAGCTAACTCAATATGTCCCATACGTTCACGGCGAACTTTTGAACGAGTTACTTCTACTCCACAACGGTCACAGACAATATTTTTATAACGAAGCCTTTTATATTTTCCACAAGAACATTCAAAGTCTTTTGTTGGACCAAATATTTTTTCACAGAATAATCCATCGCGTTCTGGTTTTAAAGTACGATAGTTAATTGTTTCTGCTTTTTTAACTTCCCCATAAGACCAAGATCTTATTTTTTCTGGAGAGGCAATTGCTATTTTTAACCCTTCAAAGTTATTTACATCCATTGTTATTCCTCCTCCATCTCATCAAAATCTTCATCTGCTTCTTCTAAATTGTCTTCAAATTCTTCTTCATAATCATCATCGATATCATCAGAGTCAGCATCTAAATCATCATCATAACCAACATGCCCATCTGCTGCATCTCCTTCGACAACATTTACATCAATTGATTTTGGGGCTTCTACTCTATCCTCAAAACCATCTTTATCATCTTCTTCTAAGTCTTTTAATTCTTGGAAGTTACCGTCTTTATCTAAAACGGTAATATCAAGTCCTAAAGCCTGGAATTCTTTAATTAATACTCTAAAGCTTTCTGGAATTCCAGAAGTTGGAATTGGTTGACCTTTTACCAATGCTTCATATACTTTCACACGACCTACTACATCATCTGATTTAATCGTAATCATTTCTTGAAGTACATGAGCAGCACCATACGCATAAAGTGCCCAAACTTCCATTTCTCCAAATCTCTGACCACCAAATTGTGCTTTTCCTCCTAGAGGTTGTTGTGTTACTAGAGAGTATGGTCCAGTTGAACGAGCATGTAATTTATCATCAACCATGTGGTGAAGTTTAATCATATACATAACCCCAACACTGACACGGTTATCAAATGGCTCTCCTGTACGTCCATCATAAAGTTGGAATTTCCCATCTTCTGGCAAATTTGCTTCTTTTAAAGCATCAATAATTTCAGTTCGACTAGCACCATCAAATACTGGTGTTGCTACATAAATTCCTAGTTCCTTAGCTGCCATTCCCAAATGCATTTCTAGAATTTGTCCAATGTTCATACGGCTTGGTACTCCTAATGGGTTTAACAAAATATCCACTGGTGTTCCATCCTCTAAATATGGCATATCTTCTTCTGGTAAAATAAGGGAAATAACACCTTTGTTACCATGTCTACCTGCCATTTTATCTCCAACACTAATCTTACGCTTTTGAGCAATATAAACACGTACAATCTTTGATACACCTGCTGGGAGTTCATCTGTATCTTCTTTGGTAAAGATTTTTACATCATGAACAATTCCTTCTCCACCATGTGGAACGCGTAAAGAGGTATCTCTTACTTCTCTTGTTTTTTCTCCAAAAATTGCATGTAACAATTTTTCTTCACTCGTTAATTCTGCCATTCCTTTTGGAGTCACTTTTCCAACTAAGATATCATCATCTTTTACTTCAGTACCAATTCTAACAATACCATTATCATCCAAGTTTTTACGCGCTTCTTCACTCACGTTTGGAATATCTCTTGTAAATTCCTCTGGCCCTAGTTTGGTATCACGACATTCGATTTGATAATCTTCAATATGAATTGATGTATAAACATCATCTTTTACAAGTCTTTCATTTAAAATAACAGCATCTTCATAGTTATATCCATTGTAGTTCATAAATGCTACTACAACATTTCTTCCAAGTGCCATTTCTCCTTTTTCAGTAGATGGTCCATCAGCAATGACTTCTCCTCTTTCTACTTTATCCCCAAGTTTTACGATTGGAACTTGATGATAACAAGTACCTGCATTGCTTCTTTCAAATCCATTTAAATAATAAGTATCCATTCCACCCATTGTTTTTACAATGATTTTTTTAGAGTCAACATAGTCTACTGTTCCTGTCGCTTTTGCAATCACAACTGCTCCTGAGTCTCTCGCAGCTATTGCTTCTACACCAGTTCCAACAAGCGGAGCTTCTGCTTTTAATAGTGGGATTGCCTGACGCTGCATGTTAGCACCCATCAATGCTCTTTTTCCATCATCATGTTCAAGGAAAGGAATTCCTTGTGTTGTAATAGAAACAACTTGTTGTGGAGAGACATCAATATAATCTACTTGTTCAGAATTTACGATTAAGTTTTCTCCACGATAACGTACTGGTACACGTTCTGGAACAATTACATTTTCATCATCTACTTTTACTGTAGCTTGTGAAATATAATGTTCTAGTTCTTCATCAGCCGTCATGTAAACAATTTCATCTGTTAAATGTTTGTTATCCACTTTACGATATGGAGTCATAATAAATCCATAATCATTTACTCTTGCATAGCTAGCTAGAGAAGTAATAAGTCCAATGTTTGGTCCTTCTGGAGATTCAATTGGACAAAGTCTACCATAGTGTGATGGATTAACGTCACGAACTTCCATCCCAGCGCGATCTCTAGAAAGCCCTCCAGGTCCTAAACTTGATAAACGACGTTTGTTTGTAAGCTCCGCTACTGGGTTTGTTTGATCCATAAATTGTGATAACTGACTACTTCCAAAGAATTCTTTGATAGAAGCAGTTAATGGTCTAATATTAATTAATGATTTTGGAGTTACTTCTGTAATTTCTTGAGTTGACATTCTATCTCTAATAACTCTCTCAATACGACTAATTCCTATTCTAAATTGGTTTTGTAATAATTCTCCTACTTGACGAACACGACGATTTGATAAATGGTCAATTTCATCGTAAGATCCTATTCCTTCAAGTAAATTTAAATAATAAGATACTGAAGCATAAACATCTGAAATCGTTAAGCGTTTTACTGTAGCACTTTGATCATTTCCAATAATTTTAACAATTTTCTCTGGATTTTTCTTAGAATATACTTTTACAATTTGGACTTTGTTATAAGTATCTAAATCAGTATTTACCAATACTTCTTTTATTCCATAGCCTTGATCCATAATTGGTTTTAAAGTTTCTAAGATTTCTTTTGTTACAACTGTATCTTTTGCTACAATTACTTCTTTATTTACTTTGATATCTTCAGCTAAAGTACATCCAAGTAAACGATCTAATACATTTAATTTACGATTAAATTTATAACGTCCAACTTTCGCCAAATCATAACGAAAAGCATCAAAAAATCTAGAAACAAGTTGGTTCTTCGCACTATCTAGAGTAGATGGTTCTCCAGGTCTTAATTTAGAATGGATATCGATAAGCGCTTCATCGGTATTTTTGTTAGCATCTTTTTCAATCGTCCTAGTTAAATAATCATCTTCTCCAAATAAATCGTAAATATCTTCGTCATTAGAAAGTCCTAAAGCACGAAGTAATGTTGTGATTGGTACCTTTCTAGTACGGTCAATACGAACATAAATAACATCTCTAGCATCTGTTTCATATTCTAACCAAGTACCTCTTGTTGGGATAATTTGTGAAGTGATAACAAGTTTTCCATTTTTTTTGTCCACTTCTTTTCCAAAATAAACACTAGGGGAACGAACCAATTGTGAAACAATAACACGTTCTGCTCCGTTTATAATAAATGTTCCACTATCAGTCATAATCGGCATATCTCCAAGATAAATATCTTGTTCTTTTACCTCTCCTGTTTCTCCATTAAATAATCTTGCTGCCACTTTTAAAGGTGCTGCATATGTTGCATATCTTTCTTTGCATCCTTTAATTGAATATCTTGGTGATTCAAAAGAGTATTCTCCAAATTCAAGCGATAAATTTCCAGTAAAACTTTCTACTGGAAAAATGTCATCAAATACTTCTTTAATTCCTTCTGTCATAAACCAATCATATGACTTCTTTTGAATTTCTAATAAATTTTCAAGTTCAATTGCATTTTTTGTTTTTGCGTAATTACGTCTTTCACGGTGATCACCATATTTTTTAACTGTATAAGCCACTCTTTTCACCCCTATAACCTATATTGACTATGCATGCATGCACGAAAAAACAGTACATGCCACCAATTTAAAATTTTACCAAAAATATGTAATTCTGTCAACGCCTCTTGGCACAAATTACATAAAAACCTTTATTTTTTGTAATTAGCTCTGCATCATATATTTGGTTCAAATCTTTTAGTAATGTTTTAGCACCTTGATCTTTATGAACAACAAGCCAAAGTTCTCCTTTAACTTTCAGGTGTTCTTTTGCTCCCATTAAAATATGATACAATATTTTTTTTCCTACTCGTATTGGTGGATTTGTAATAATAAAATCATATTCTTTTTTTATATTTTCATAAATATTACTTTCAAATATCCTCACATTCACACTATTTTTAGAAGCGTTTTTTGATGCCAATGCAAGGCTTCTTTTATTGATATCAACCATATCAATTTCGCATTGATACTTCTTTTTTAAAAAAATTCCAATTGCTCCATATCCACATCCAAAATCTAATATTTCCCCACTGATATATTCTGGCAAAGCTTCTAGTAATGTCCTTGTTCCAAAATCCAATCCTTTTTTTGAAAATACTCCATTATCTGTTGTAAAAACAAACGACAATCCTGCAATATTTACTTGATGGTCTTTTTTATTTGTTTTTACACTTTCATCATTCGAAAAATAATATGACATAATAACTCCTTTTATATACGGCGAAAGCCCATACTAAATTAGTATAGGCTAAAACCATTTATGATTGCAATTATTTTAATTCGATAGTAGCGCCAGCTTCTTCGAATTTAGCTTTTAATTCATTAGCTTCATCAGAAGTAGCTTTTTCTTTTACAACTCCACCATTATCAGCTAAATCTTTAGCTTCTTTTAATCCTAGACCAGTAATGTCACGAACTAATTTGATAACAGCAATTTTGTTAGCACCAGCATTTGCAAGAACTACGTCTACTGTGCTTGGTCCTTCTTCTGTAGCAGCACCTGCTGGAGCAGCAGCAACTGCAACTGCACTTGGATCTACACCAAATTCTTCTTTCATTAAATCTACTACTTCTTTAATTTCTAAAAGTGTCATTTCTTTTAGTGAATCAATAATTTCTTTTGCGCTTAATTTTGCCATTTTATATTCCTCCTTTTAAATTATTTTTCTTCTAAATTTTTGCTATGTAAATCTAAGCAGATTGAGAAATCTCTTGGAATTGCTAACAATCCACTTGCAAACATAGTAAGTAAACCTTCTCTTGATGGAATAGCTGCAAGTTTTTTTAACATTGCCTCATCAGCCACTTCTCCATCTATAATTCCAACTTTTAATACCAAAGCTGGATGTTCTTTTGCATAGTCATTAAGTACTTTGATTGGAGCAACTGCATCTGTTCCAAAAGCGATTGCTTTAGGTCCATTTAGTTCTTCATCTAAAGCTGTAATTTTAAGAGCATCTAATGCACGACGTGCTAAAGTGTTCTTATAGATTTTAAAATCAGATCCTGATTCTCTAAGTTTTCTTCTTAACTCATTTGTTTCAGTAACTGTTAATCCATGATATTCAAAGAATACAACACTTGATGATTCTTTTACTCTATCACTGATTTCGTTGATGATCTCTTGTTTTTGATCTAAGATCTTTTGATTTGCCATATTACACCTCCTCTATTTTGTGTAATACCGTATAAAAAGAGTCTACACTTTACCGTAAGACTCTTTATGTTTTAAAAACTTCCTCGGTAGGAAATATTAAGCTTTAAAGCTCCTACTGTCTACGGTATTTATTCTTTTTTCAAAAGCGACTATAGTATAACACAGTTATTACTAAATGTCAAAACTATTTGTATCAATTTTAATTCCAGGACCCATTGTTGATGAAACTGATATATTTTTAATATATGTTCCTTTAACAACAGATGGTTTTGTTTTAATAATTAATGATACGAAAGCATTTAAATTTTCTACTAATTTGCTGTCATCAAATGATGTTTTTCCGATAATAACATGTACATTACCATAACTGTCTGTACGATATTCTACGCGTCCTTTTTTAACATCTTCTACCGCTTTGGCTACATCCATAGTAACAGTTCCTGTTTTAGGGTTTGGCATTAAACCTTTAGGTCCTAAAACACGTCCTAATTTACCAAGAGCTGGCATCATATCAGGAGTTGCTATCATAGTATCAAAATCGAACCAATTTTCTTTTTCGATTTTTGTAATCATGTCCATTTCTCCAACATAATCAGCACCCGCTGCTTCTGCTGCTTTGGCTTGTTCTCCCTTAGCAATTACTAAAACTTTTTTAGTTTTTCCTGTTCCATTTGGAAGTACTGTAGCACCTCTTAATTGTTGATCTGCTTTTTTAGTGTCCAAATTTAAACGGATTGCTAATTCAACAGAACCATCAAATTTTGTTACAGCTGTTTCTTTTACTAATTTAATTGCTTCTTCTTTTGTATAAAGTTTGTTCTTCTCTACTTTTTTAGCAGCTTCTACATACTTTTTACCTTTTTTCATTTTTTTACCTCCTTATGTGGTGTATGCGGACTAATTTCCTCCCACATAGGTATTCCCTATGTATTTATTATCCTTCGATTTTAACGCCCATGTTGATGGCAGTACCTTCAACAATTTTAATTGCTTCTTCTACTGAATAACAATTAAGGTCTGGCAATTTAATCTCAGCAATTTCTTTAATTTGACTGTTTGTTAATGTTGCAACAGTTTCTTTAGATCCTTTTGCAGAACCTGATTTTAATTTTGCATACTTTTTAATCAAGAAAGCTGCTGGTGGAGTCTTAATTACAAAATCAAATGTTCTATCTTCATAAATAGAAATTTCGACTGGTAAAATATCTCCCATTTTGTCTCTTGTTGCATCATTATATTTTGTACAGAATTCCTGTAAATTAATTCCAGCTGGTCCTAATACAGTTCCTACTGGTGGAGCTGGAGTAGCTTTCCCTGCTGGGATTTGTAATTTAACAACTTTTGTTACGTTCTTTTTTGCCACGAAAAACACCTCCTATATTTTTTTCGCGAGTGGTCATAATGATATCCGCATTTTAATCTCCCACTTAACTCATCTATATGAATAAATCAATATAGCCATTCCATAATAACACAATTTTACTTTTTTGTAAACTATGCTTGCTCAATTTCTGATAGTTCTAATTCAACAATTGTTTCTTGTCCAAATAAGTCTAAAGCTACTTCGATTGTACCATTTCCTGTTTCTAAGTTCTTTACTTTTCCATACATATTGGCAAATGGTCCACCAATAACTTTAATACTATCTTCAATTTTAAGACCTTCTCCTATTTCAATACGACTCATACCCATACTATTTAAAATGTTATCAACTTCTGCTGGGGTAAGTGGAAATGGTTTAGCACCTTTTCCAGAAGAACCAATAAATCCAGTTACTCCTGGAGTATTTCTGACAATAAACCAAGCTTCGTCTGTCATAATCATTTCTACCAAGATATACCCTGGAAACATTTTCTTTTGTTTGGCTTTTTCTACACCTGTTTTTTTATCTTTTTCTATCACTGTTTCTTCTGGAACTACAACTCTAAAAATATAGTCTTCAAGTCCCATAGAACTTGCGCGCATCTCTAATTTTTCTTTTACTTTATTCTCGTGTCCCGAATAAGTATTAACAACATACCATTCTTTTTGCATTAGCTAAAAATCGTCCTTAAGCTTGCAAATATGAAATCTGTTAATCCAAAAAATAATCCGAATACAAGAATAAATGAGATTGTTGCAATAGAATATGTAAGCATTTCTTTCTTATTAGGCCATCTTACTTTGCCCATTTCCTTTTTGACACCAATGAAAAATCTAGCTATTTTTTTCATATTTTCACCTACTTTTTAATTTTATGTTTTTTTCCATTAAAAAAACACTCTTTGTGTCTATAAATAGAATAACAAAGAAATGTTTTATTGTCAATATATTTTAATATTTTCTAAAGCGATTTGAGAAAGAACCTCCAGTTGGTGGCGCATTTAATAAAATTCTTGGATTGAACATATTTGGTTCGAATTTAGTATACCAATCTCTAAATTGATAATCTGTTCCATAATGTCCATTTGCAATTGTAAAGTGTAAATGCTGTCCTGTTGAACATCTATCCCAAGTTTCTCTAGCTGGATTTCCTCCCATTGTAGCAATTTGTGTATCCATTGTTACAATCTGATTCATTTCAACCATAATTGTTCTCAAATGTAAATACATTGTAGTATATTTTTTCCCATTAATATTATGAATAATCATAATTTCATTTCCACCACATTCCCAATGACGAACAATTCCAACTACTCTTCCAGGAGCCGCTGCGTAAATTGGAACCGCATCTCCTGATTGAGTCATGTCAAGTCCTCCATGGAAATCACAAGTATATTGTCCATTCAACCAATAACAACGGCTTCCAAATTCACTTGTAATTCTTCCACTTATAATCGGCCGGTAAAACGCTGTTCCGGGTGGCAAAATTTGTGTCCTATTTGTACAAGCCTCAATAGTTTCATTTTCTCCGCATCCCATTTTCTCATAAAATGCGATGTTTTCCTTTTCTAATTTAATTGCAGATTCTTTGGACATACCAAGCTCTGAAGTACTTTTAAGTTCTTCTCCTAATTTTTCTTTTTGTTTAGCCAACTCTATTTGTGTGCTTTTTAAGCTTTCTTGTTTTTCTTCTATTTCTTTTTTCTTCTTTTTGTTATTTTCAATCAGTGTATTATATTCATCTACTAGCTCTTCATTATAAGAAGATAATTGCTCAGAAATTGCCATTCGATAAATAAAGTCAGTGAAATCTTTTGCACCAAAAGCATATTCCAAATAGGCAGACTCTCCACTTGCGATTTGTAAAAAGTTTACAATTTCTTTGATTTCTTTATCCTTCGCTTCTATATCTTTTTCTGCTTGAGTAATTTCACCTTGTAATTCTATCATTTCATCACTCAAACGATTAATCGTATTCGTATTTTCAGTTATTGAATCAGTAATTCGGTTAATCTCCTCTTGAGTCAATCTTTCCTTTTCTTTATTTTCTTCAAGTTCCCTTTCATAATCCGCTAGGGATTGACGCATGTCAGCTAGCGTTTGCGAACCTTCAACCGCACTCGCTTGGATACTAGGGAAAAATAGCCCTGGTAATATAATTGCTAATACTAAAGTGATATTACATATTTTTTCAAATTTTTTCAACATCTTTTCACCTACTCTTCTCTTAAGGCTTTTCTGATTCCTTTATAGTTTGGACAGTATTTTGATACCAGTGCCCAAAAATCTCTAGAATGATTAAAATGTCTAAAGTGGGACAATTCATGGATGATTACATAATCTAGTTTAGTACTATCATATTCCATAAGTCTACTATTTAATGTAACAGAATTATCTTTGATATTACAAACTCCCCACCTTGTTTTCATCGTTCTAATTTTTAATTTTGGCTTAGGAATAGATTCTTCAAATTGTTCATACCAAAACATCAAATGTTCTTCAAATAATTTCTTCATTTCTGATTTGTACCACAAGGCCAATTTTCTTTTGGTTGGAGTAAATATTTTATTTCCAGAAATTTCTATACTATCTATTCCAGACACAATAATTATATCATACTTTGTTCCTAAAATATAAAAGTTCTCTTTTTTATCATCTTCTTTTTGACATTTTATTATCATCTTTTTTAAAGCCTCGACGTTTTCTTTTAATAACGTTTCGATTTGCCTTTCTGATACCCATCTATTTGTAGTAACAGATATAATTTTTCCACTTTTTACCCGAATATAAGTATTCTTATTTTTTTTTCTAATAATCTCTACAGGATATATATTTTCCTCTATTTTGAACTCCATATATTTGTAAAACTCCTGTTTCCATTTAAATAAGCATGACGATAACATTTCATTAATGTTTGATGCAAAGTATTCGCAAATGCAATACTTTTATCATCTGATTTATATTGATAAAGAGCATTCATTTTTTTTAATACAATCGCACTCATTGTAAAATCATGAATTTCTTTTGATTCAGGGAACTCTTTTAGATGGTCCAAATAATTTCCAAATGCCATCCATTTTTCATATTCTTCACTATACTGTTCTGTTCTTCGGTATAAGATTGAAAAAAAGAATGGCAAAAATAGAATTGGTAAAACGGTACTATATCCAGTAAATAAATGATATCCGCCTATAAAATTAACAATCAATAATAATATTCCAAAATTTTTTGCTAGTTTTACCATTGCATAACCTTTTTTTTCATCAAAAAATCTTTTTTTAGAGGATTCACGACGTAACACATTTTTCCACAAATCAAATTGAAATAAAAATTCTGAATCACCTTTTTTAGTTCCACAAAATATAGCCATTTCTTTCAAAGAAAATTCGCCCATCTTTCCAATATTCATTAAAAAATCTTTAATAACAGTCTCTGAACGAGTAAGTTTTATCCTACCTGGCGCATTCACAATTTTAAAGTGATAATCATCTTCATAAAACTTTAATTCCAAAGCTCCTTTTTTTATCAAACTTAATATTACAGTCGTAAAAACTTGCGGTTCAATCTTACGATATAATAAAATTGATAGTTCTCCTGCATCCAAATCACTTGGAAGTTCTTCATAATATTTCTGACTTATTTTATTTGGATATGGCTTATAATTATGATTGTATAAATAAATAATTAAAGTCATTGCTCCAATATACCATATAATTAATAAAAAATAATAGAGAAAAGTTAAAATTTCCATTGTTTCACTTCCTTTTATTCAAATTCTATCACATGTTTTATATCGTTGTCATCATTTTGGATTAATTTTAAAGTTGAGGATGGTTTAATTGTAATATCTGATAATTTGTTTAGTTCTATCCATTCAAACATTTGACTATTATTATCTTTACAAACAAACTTTTCGTCATTGATTTTACCATCATATATTGTCTTATAACAAAAACAATATTGCATTATGTTCGTATTTTTAAGTTTTAAAAAGTTTTCTTGAATAGAACAAAGTTTAAATTCCAAATTAAGTTCAAGTTCTTCTAAAATTTCCCTTTTTATCGCATCTAAACTACTCTCATTCATTTCTATTCTTCCACCAGGTAACATATAAAAGTCTCTATCTTGTATCTTAAATAATAACACTTTTGTTTTATCTTTATTATATATGATAGATGAAACCCTTGCATTAAATCTATTATTATCTATTGTATAATCTAAATCCATTTGAATTTCTTTTAAATTATACTTCCCCATTATTATCCCTCTTGCTTTCTTCTAAATACTTATTATAAAATTCATCCATGGAAGAAATATATTTTTGGTCTTGAATAATTCTATATTTTTCATATTCACTTTCTGCTTTTTCAATCGCCTCTTTATGACTAATGTTTCCCGAATGATTTAAAATTTTTTTCTTCTAAATTTTAATAAATCATCTGTTGCATTAATCCAATCTTGCATTGTCATAATATGTCTTTCTTTGGCTTCATCTTCAGCAAATCCTAAAAACATATTTGTTAAATCATTTATCTTATTTAGTTCTTCCTCATTCAAATAATTTTTAGCAATAGATACATCATATTTATTTATATATTAACCCATCAGGACTATTCTTCCAATTCGTAAGTCCCATGTGTCCATGATTACTGTTCGCTCTTTCATAAATAAGTTCTGAGGCAGTATGACCAGTTAATGAATACAAATGACATTATTTATCTAATTCTTTCATTTCTATATTCATAATTTCTAAATAATCTTTTTCAGCACGGGTTAAATGATTTCTCATATATTTATCATACTCTTCATGAGCTTTTTTTAGCGCTATTCCATGAGATATTGAGCCTTTAGACTCTAAAATATCATTATGAGTCATAGTTAAAAAACTATCTAATTCTTTTATCCAATCTTGCATGGTCATTGCTTTTCTTTTCAAAGCATTAATTTCGGCAATATCTAAATAGGCTGAAACTAATCTATTTAATATTTCAAGTTCATCTAATGTTAAATAATTCTTTGCTATTTCTGTTTCAGACTTTGTAGGTATATCTCCTTTAAAATTAGTAAGTCCAATATTATTTTTATTACTATCAACTCTGTTAAATATAATTTCTGCTGCTGTTTTTTTTGAAACCGCAAAGTGCATCTTGTTTTGTACAGTTTTGAAAAAATCTATCGTAATTTTCTTTTTGGGATTATAATCAATACTTGTTGAATATATATCAAGTATTTTTCTCCAAAAAACTTTTTCACTTGATCTTATATCTCTAATTTTATCAAGCAATTCTTCAAAATAAGGATCATTCCCATTATTTTTAAAACGTTCAACATTTATATTATATCCTTTTACTAAATATTCTTTTAATATAGTATTTGCCCAAATTCTAAACTGTGTCCCACGATTTGATTTTACACGATACCCAATTGCAATTATCATTTCAAGATTATAAAAATTAGTTGGTTTTGTAGAAAATTCGGAATTACCGAATTTTCTCATTGTATCTTTTTTTTTTAATTCCTGTTCAGCATAAATGTTCTTTATATGTTCATTAATTGTTGACTTTGCTTTATTATATAGTTTACTTATTTGTTCTTGTGTCAACCAAATATTTTCATTTTCCAAAACAACTTCAACTTTAATAGCATCATTAGTTTCATAAATCAAAAAATTAGTATCTTTCAATATAAATTCCTCCTTACAACTTTAGTTTATTAAATACTGATATTGGTAAACCAATATCATAGTGTGTTATTACTAACTTGACAAAAGAATTATTTTTTTATATTATTCCCAAAGATATCAGCATAATTTAAATATAATATTCCATATCTTTAACTTCAAATGTATATTTTTTGTTAGCTAAATTTATTGCATCATCTATTAATTGATTACCCGCTAAATCTTGATAATTTAAATATTTTTTTACATTGATTTGTTTTACCATAAATCTTCTATATATTTTTCCATTATCAATATCAGGTTTAATATCACCAATATTTTTTATCTTTGCAATCATTCTAACTTGTGCATATTTTTTTTGCTCTTCTTCTACTAATAAATAACCTAAATAGTGAAGATCCTCTAATTCTATATTTAATTCTTCTAAATATTCTCTTTTTAATGTATCAGAAAAATCATTATCATCAATTTCTGGTCTGCCTCCAGTTAGCTTGTATTTATCGTTTTCAACTCGTAAAATGACATTTCCTTCAGAAGAGAAAACAATTCCATATACTTGTTTTACTAAAATTTTTTTTGGTACTGCTTCTTTAACCCATGTATATTTAGCCATAAAACCACTCCTATTCTACTTATTGTCATAAGTGATATTCTATTATTTTTCTTTCAACTTTTCTACTTGATTTTGATGTCAAATGTATGCAGTATTACCAGATATTGCAAAATGAAGTTTATTTTGCACAATTTTAAAGAAAGTATAAGCTGTTTCAGATTTAGGATTATAATCCGTTGATGTTACAATAAATAAATCTGTTATTTTTTGATATGACATTCTTTCACTTACCCTAATTGTTTTAATTCTTTCAAGTAATTCATCAAAGTATTTCATATCATATTTATTGCCTTTTATAAATCTTTCATCATTTAAAACAAAGCCTTTAGTCATATATTCTTT
Organism: uncultured Mycoplasmatota bacterium; assembly: GCA_947643405.1. Taxonomy (GTDB): domain Bacteria; phylum Bacillota_I; class Bacilli_A; order RF39; family UBA660; genus MGBC102946. Next base: position 60,859 of record CANRVY010000004.1, read on the forward strand.
TAGTATTTTAGTTGCCCATATTCTAAATTCTGTTGCTTTTTTAGAATTAATTCTGTATCCAACAGCAATTATGGCATCAAGATTATACATATTAATTTCTGTTGTTTGCGTTTTTCCTTCTATGGCACCATGGATAGTGGTATTTTCCATTTTGGAAATAACCATATTTGCTTCTAGCTCTTTTTCATCAAATATATTTTTTAAATGTTTCGATATGGCAGAGATACCAACTTCAAACACTTTTGACATTCCTTTTTGAGATAGCCATAATGTTTCATCTTTATATATTGCATCAACAATAATATTTCCCTCTTTATTTTTATAAATTAATAAATTATCTTTCTCTTCTAAATTGTTCATTTTTCACCTCTTTTTCTTTTGTTTTCATCAAACATATAAAAATTTATTTCTAACAAATCGTCATTTTATGAAGTTCCAGCTATGGTTACCTTTATATCTCCATGTCCAAATTGATATTTGTAGAATCTTGTCGATTGTTATTTATGGCTTCCTTATCTTCCCTTTCATTTTAGCATACTTTCTTAAAAGAAAAAAGATGATTTCACACCTTTTCTCATAACTATTTTAGTTTTTTATTGATTTCATGCAAGGTTTTCAAAACATAAGCAAGCCATTTTAAGAAGACTTCTGTTAAGTAACCTATTAGTAGTAAGAAAATCACAAAAATGATTGCAGGTATCAAAAAAAGTGGTTCCTCTTCTGAAATTGCAAGAATCAAATATGATACTCCAGTAATCATCGCACTTACTATAAATAATATTCTAACAAATGTTCCATATCCAAGTAAAAAATTATAATTTTTTCTAATTCCAATTGTATCATCTCTTTGAAATGCACGTTTCATCGCTTCTTCTTTGAGTTGTTTTCGAGCTTCTTTTTCAAGTCGCATCGCTTCCTCATAAGAATCATCTACTTCGTAATCATCATCTTCATCCCAATCGTCATCTTCTAATTCTGTTTCTTCTAACTCTTCTATTTCTTCTTGTACTATTTCTTTTTTCTTTGCCATTCTTGTACCTCCCAATTATGATTTCATTATATCATACCCAAAAGAAAAGAAGCAACTTTTTTGCCTCTTTAAATAAACAATGTAGAAATAATTAATACAAGCATAATGACTACAAAAATGCTTAATAAGAATTTCCAAATATATTTTAACCAATCTTTATAAGATACTTCCAAATAGCTTAATCCTGATATCAAAATTACACTAGATGGGAACACCATCATTGCAAGTCCATACATTGATTGCAGTGCAAGTCCTACAACTGGTAGAGTTGCTGCATCATATTTGCTTGCTAATAAAGGTCTTGTCTCCCCTACTAAGTAATAGAAATCATTATAGAAGAATCCTCCTATAAAAGATAAAACTGATGTAATAAAGAAGTTGAATGATTTGGTTAAATTTAATAAATAGTTAGTAATTGTTGCAAACATATTTCCTGATTGATTTGTTAAAATAACAGCGAAGAAAATACTACAAATACTTGCATAGAATGCAACTTTTGTCATTCTTTTCGCACCTTTAAAGAATCCATCTAAAATTTCATCAAATTTTAAACTGTAAATCCATCCAATCAATAAACTAGAAATAATTAATACAACAGTTAATTCGTAATATGACCAATATCCAAATTGAGATAATCCCCCAAGTAAATTTGAAACCAAAGGATAATCTCCAATTTTGATTTCCATAAGTGAAGTATAAATGTCTTGGAAGAAAGTAACTTTTAGTCCATAAAACCAATTAAACATCATTACCAATGATAAAACGATCGCTAGTAAAAGAATTGTAATCATAGGTGCTACACTTTTATTATTCTGATATTTCTCTTGGAAAAATAAAATTTTTGATTCTTCCTTTTCTTCTTTTGCAATCACTTCTTCTTTTTTCTTAGAAGTTTTTGTTTCTTTCTTTTCTACTTTCTTTTCTTTTTTCTTTGCCATTGCCAAATCAACTCTTGCATATTTTGTTACAAAAAGAATTAATAAGGTTACAAGCATAACAAGTAGAATAATTTTTGTAAACATTAAATTGTTCACATCTAGTTCTAGATAAGTATTAATATATCCACTTACATTAAACCCATAAGTACTTCCAGTTAATCCTACTAGAATTGCTCCTACTGTTGCAGCTAATGCTGTTGTTTTTCTCATTCCCATAACAAGGATAACCGTGATAAAGAATGGTACTAATATAAATAATGGAAAACTTAAAGCTGTTAAAGATGCTAAAAGCGCAAATCCACCAATTACAAGTGATAGAAATAATGTCTCATTTCCTTTCCAATAATTTGCAACTCGTTTTACAAAAGGAACATAAGCACCTGTTCTATTTAATACTCCATAAAGACCACCAATCCCTAAAAATACAAGTCCATATTGTAAAAAAGTTCCAATCGTTAATAATGGTAAACGAAACAAATGGAAGATTCCTACTGGACTAGTTGTCCCTTCTACATAAGTACCACTTGTCGATGTTCCAACTGGAATAATCCAACTAAGTGCAACTAACACTACAAAGAAAATCGCAAGTGTTTTCAATAAGTTATGTTTTTTCATTTTTTTAACCTCCACGTACATTATATCAAAATCATAGAAAATAGAAAAGTTTTTGGAAATTTTTTATCATTTTTTCAAAATTTTTTCACATCATTGACAAAATAGTGTCAATTTCTTTATAATAAATAAAACGAACTATCATATGATTATATTAGAAGTTCTTGGAAAGGTATTGTTATATGAAATGGACTAGAAAAGAGAATTTATTCCCCTTTACAGAAAATAACAAGCGTTATCATACGTTAGATTATTTTTACAAAAAAGAATTTCACTCAAAAATTTTTAAAGTCAGTTTAAATGCTGGTTTTACTTGTCCAAATATTGATGGAACAGTTGGTACTGGAGGATGCATTTATTGTTCCCATTTGGGAAGTGGAGACTTTGCTGGAAATGAACAAGATGATTTAATCACTCAATTTGAACAGGTTAAAAATACAGTTTGTAAGAAATGGCCAAACAGTAAGTACATTGGATATTTTCAAGCACATACCAATACTTATGCAGATATTGATACATTAAAAGAAAAGTATGAATCAATTTTAAAGTTAAAAGATGTTGTTGGACTTTCTATCGCTACAAGAGCTGACGCCATCACGGAGGAATGCCTCACTTATTTAGAAGAGCTATCAAAGAGAACTTTTTTAACGGTTGAATTAGGACTCCAAACCATTCATGAAGAAACTTCAAAATTAATTAATCGTTGTCATACTTTAGAGTGCTTTGAACATATGGTTTTTGAACTTCGTAAGCGAAACATCAATGTTGTTGTTCATATCATGAATGGCTTACCTAATGAAACCAAAGAAATGATGCTAGATACGATTCGTTATTTAAATAAACTAGATATCAATGGAATTAAAATTCATATGCTACATGTTTTAAAAAACACCAAATTAGGACAACTCTATCTAGAAAATCCGTTCCCTATTTTAACGAAGGAAGAATATGTAGATATTGTTTGTGACCAGCTAGAACTTTTAAGACCAGATATTGTCATTCATAGAATTACAGGAGACCCCAAAAAGGAAGACTTGATTTCTCCTGATTGGTTGTTAAAAAAATTCGACGTTTTAAATTCTATTGATAAAGAATTGGTGCGAAGAAATACCTACCAAGGTTTTGGACTATCTTCTGACAATTTTAGAAAAAAAATAATATCAGAAAATCTACGCAGTCATGACCATGTATATAGTTTTGATACCTCTTTAAAAACACTTCAATTTTTATGTCTGTTAACACCAAAAGGGGTTTTAAAAACAGCTGATGATACAAATATTTATGATTTGCAAAATGATGAAAAAGGAAAGCTAAGTTTTATCTACTGTAATGAACCGAAATTACTTTGCAGAAATAACATTACGATTTGGTTATCCTTGCTTAATTCTAAAGGTATCATTCTAATTGAAAGCAGTCATCCAAACAAATTTTACAAGGAAATAGGAGAAGAGATATTTTTCTTAGATACTTATTTTTACATTATCAAAAAGAATTAAGATTCTAATAAGTTTCTTAATTCTTTTTCTGTTAATTTTGATAAAATGATTTGGTCTCTCTCTTCCCCTTCAATCACTTGTTCACTTAAATTTTTCTTTTTATTTTGAAGTTCTACTATTTTTTCTTCTATTGTTCCTTTTGCAACTAATTTAATCACTTCTACAACATTTTTTTGACCAATTCTATGACTTCTATCTGTCGCCTGATTTTCCACTTGTGGATTCCACCAAGGGTCAACATGAATGACAATATCAGCACTTGTTAAATTAAGTCCAGTTCCTCCTGCTTTTAAAGAAATTAAAAATACACTGGTTTCATCAACATTAAATGCATTTGCCATTTCCATTCTTCTTTTTGAAGGAGTACTTCCATCTAAATAATAATAAGAGATATTTTCTTGGTCTAGTTCTTGTCTAATTAGACTTAAAGCAGATGAAAACTGAGAAAAAACTAATATCTTATGGCCATTTGAGATAGAACCTTTTAAAATTTCTAGTAACGTTTTTAATTTGCTACTGACCTTAGTTTCTTGTTCTAAAATTAATCTTGGGTCAATACAAATCTCTCTCAGTTTGGTTAACAAGGACAAAATTAAAATTTGACTTTTCATAAAGCCTTCTTTTTGAATTGTTTCCTCAATCAATTCTTTTGTTTTCATTTGCTCTCCAATATATAGTTTCTTTTCATATTCATCTAATTCTACTAATACTTGATTTTCTAATTTTTCAGGCAAATCTTTTAAAACATCTTTTTTCTTTCTTCTTAAAATAAAAGGGGCAATTTGCTTATTTAATTCATATAAAAGTTCTGGATTTTCTTCTATTTCTCTTATATTATAATGTTTTTTAAATTTTGATAAATTGGAAAGATATCCAGGCATAATAAAATCGAAAATACTCCATAGTTCTAAAATCGAGTTTTCAATTGGTGTTCCTGTTAACGCAAATTTAATGTTTGCATAAATTTCTTTGCAAGCTTTGGTAACTTCTGTATTTAGATTTTTAATATTTTGTGCTTCATCAATAATGCAAGTGTCAAAATGAATTTCTTTATAACTATCAATATCTTGTCTTAGTAATCCATAAGAAGTAATAAGTACTTGATACTCTTTTTTTAATAATTCCATTCGTCTTTGTTTGGTTCCATTTACAAGTAAAATAGAAATATTCTTTTCAAATTTTTGGAATTCATTTTCCCAGTTATAAATCAAGGAAGTTGGTACAACAATTAAGAATTTAGCGTCTTTATTTCTCTTTAATTTTGACTTAATATACATAATTGTTTGAATCGATTTCCCGAGTCCCATTTCGTCTGCTAAGATTCCTCCAAATCCACAAGCTGAAATTGTACTTAACCATTTTACACCAATTTCTTGATAATCTCTTAAAATATCTAAGTCAGATTTTGACAGATTAATTTCTGCATTTTTATATTGGCTAAAATTATGAATCAGTTCTTCAAAATCGTTATCTAGTTTTACAAAATCTAATTGTGCTTCTTCTACTAATCTTTCTATTTGTAAACTTTTATATTTTGAGATTTCAATTTGTTCTTTTCCTAATTCTTCTTTTCTTATTTCTAATTCATCGATAAGATTTCCCATTTTTTCTAAATCTTTATTTTCTTCTAAATTCATGTAATTGCCATTTTTTAGACGATAATATTTTTTCTTCATTCTCACTGCATCTAAAAGATTAGAAATTTCTTTTTTATCAATTCCATCGATACTAAATTGATAGGACAAAATGTTATCTCTACCAATTCCAAATTGACTTTCTACTCTAGTTTTCTTAATAATTTTGATGTCTTTTAAATCTTTGGAAACATAAACTTCATAGTGTTCTGTTAAGGCTTTTAATCCAGTTTCTAAAAACGTTACAATGTCATCTTCCAAAGAAAGTTCAAATACTTGTTTTTTTTCATTGAATATAAAATGGTGATGGATAAGTTCTTCTATCCATTCTTGCTCCTGATTTTTATCTTTCATAACATAGATTGGTGCTTCCTCAAATAAATCCCATTCATAGTTTGAAATAAAAAGTTTAAGATGTGCTTCTATGATATTTCTTTTCTTCTCAAAGAAATATTTGACATTTGGTTTTTCTAAAATAAATTTTTCTTCTACTTCCCCACTCATTTTGATATTAGAATTAATACCATAAATTTTAGGTAAGATTGTACTTGAGAAATCTTTATATTCTTCTTTTTTAAATAATAGTTGTTGTTTATGATTGGTAACAATCAGTTTTAAAAAGCTTGCACTTTCAGAATCGATATGATAACAAGCATTTTCATCTATAAAATATTCATAGTCTTCTGTTAATGGTTTTATTTTTTCGTAGTGAAATACAACACGTAAGTCCCCATTTATTTCATCCATATTGGTTTTAAATGGATAATCTGCTTGTATCTGTGAATAGGAACGAGTATGATATCCTTCTTCTATTTTAAACGGATGATTTTCTAATAGTTTTAAAAATCCTTTTAAAGATTTTCCTGATAGTACAATTGAAGTGACTTTATTAGTACCATAATATCCATAATAACTTCTATTGATGGTTTGACTATCTACATAAAATTTTAAAAAGTCGACAATTCTCTCATCCTCTTTTGAAAAGAAATAATCTTCAGGGGAATAGAGAAACGATTTTCCAAATTCTATTTTTTCATTTCCTTCTGGATAATTATTTAAAAATTCTTCTAATTGTTTTTTTAAAACATATTTTTTATCTTGTCCTATTTTTATAATTAGTTCATATTCGAATTTATTTCGGAAACTAGAAGGTCTTAAAAGAATTTCCATTTCAAGTTGTTTCTTTTTCTTTTTTAAAGTCATTTTGGAAAATAAGTAGCGATTAAATTCTTCATCATAGCGATTTTTTAGAACACTTAATCCTTGGTCTACCAATTCTTCGTTTGTTAAAAAATACATGATGACAAGGGCTACATGGGGACAATATTCTAGAGTATCAAAATGAGAACAATCACATCTTACTTCTTTTACGTTTTTATCTGCATCTACAAACAAAGTAATTAAATGTTTGTCTTTTTCTATATATTCAAAATTAAAAAGCACCAGTTTATTTCCAGACGGTTCACAACCTAAATATGTTAAATCGTCAATATTAAATTCTAATGCTTTTATATAATTACTCATACCAACAATATCAATGATATCTTCCATTCGTACTATTTTTGGCATACGGATACCTCCTTACAATATTTCTAGTATAGCAAAAGTACATTTGTTCGTCAATTCATCTTACATAGAAAAAAGAAGTTTAAGCACTTCTTCTTTCGATAAACCAGACTCCACTGATATCGCAACTATTACTTGCAGGTGCTGGATTTGGCATTTGCAATTTGATTAAAACAGGTATTTTAAAGGCATTCCCAAAGGCGATACAAGTTCCTGGTTGTAATATTCTAAGTCTTTTCACGACTTCATTTGTAATATTTGGAACCATTTTTTGAATGTATTCTACATCAAGTGGATGTAACATTTTAAAAATTAGGAAATTACTACATTGTGATAAACAGGTTTCAGATAATTCTCCTGGTCGCTGTGAAATAAGACCTAAAAGAACTCCATATTTTCTTCCTTCTTTTGTAATTCGGTCAAAAATATTATATCCTAATAGTGAAACATCATTATCGTTTTGAACGTATCTATGGGCTTCCTCTAAGATAATATGGAATGGTAAGGTTGCTCTTTTTTCCATATCTTTGGCATAATTAAATAATAATTTAGAGTAAACTTTTGTTATTATTTTCGCAAATCTATCATCAACATAGTTGATATTAAAGTTAATAATTTGTGCTTTTCTTCCTTCATAAGACGTTAGTAAACTTCTTATATATTGTTCTCTTGAAATGTAATCTTTCACATCAAAATAAACGGCATAATCACTATTCACTAATGAATGCAAGCGAACTTTTAATACATTGGCATCATCATATACTTTATCACTTTTTAAAACCCCTTCTGCAATGAGTGCGAAATCAAAGGCATCTTTTAAATCTTTTAATTCATATTTGAATGTTCCATCTGGCATTTTTAGTTCTAAGTCATCATTCAAAAATGTTTGCATAAAAGAAGTTAGTAATTCCATTTCACGAATTTTCCCTGCTGCGTCAATTAGCAAACACTGTTTTAGTGGTCTTGTATATCCTGGTTGATAAATTGGAGTTTCTAGATTTAGCTCTTTGGTATTATAAGTAGTTAATACAGAAAATACTTGGTCTCTAATTTGAGCTGGTGGTCTTCCACTTGCAAGAATGTCTAAAATAGCGCGAGCAATAATATCGTTTTTATGTTTGATAACAATTTCTTCTTCTCGACCAAATATGGTAACTAATTTTAGTGCTTGCTCAATAATTGGTAGTTGTGATGGTTTTTCGGCATTTAATAAAATGGCAATGTCATCTGTGTCTAGTAACCATAATGGGATTTTAATGATTTCAGTTTCACTAAATTTTGTGTTGGTTGTATAAGATTTAAAGCTAATTTCTGGAGCAATATCGTGTAATCGATTAAACGCTGAATGATATTCTCCGTAAGCATCAAAGATAAAAATACTAGAGCGATATGCAATAGAGCTTCTTTTTTCAAATAAGTTTTGTAAAATACGAGCGACACTACATGATTTTCCACTTCCTGTACTTCCAAATATGGCAAAGTGATTGCTAAAAAATTGATTGACATTCACTCCCACTTTTACGCCATCATAAATCGCACTTTCTCCAATTACCAAATCTTTATTTTCTTGATAATTTGGAAGTCCGATAATAAGTGGAATTCGTTCTTTTGAAATTAATTTTACCGTTGCTGCAAAAGAAGGCTTCTTAATAACACCAAATACAAACTCTTCATTCACCATTTCTCCAAGCAAACTAATATATCCAATTCCATCTTTAATGTCTATTATTTCTCCAATATAACGTCTCTCTGGTTCTTCCATAATCACGTGGTTATTAATAATATTTTGAAATTTATCCAATTCTATATTTAATTTTATGATAACTGTATTATCATCAATTCCAATAATCTTTCCTAGCATAGCATACCCCTCCTATGATACTACTATTATACATTAACACGTCAAAAATAAAAAGAGGGTTTTCCTCTTTTCTTTAAATTAATGGTCTTCTTGTATAAATTAAAGTACCTTTAATAACATAAATTTCTATTTCACATGGTTCTTTAAAATGAACAAATCCAAGGCCTGCTATCACTACATCTGTATCTTTATCAACAGACATACTAATATGTTCTAAGTTTTTCAATTTTTCTGTATCTTTATATAGTCTTTCTAGACGAACTGTATTTGCAACATAAACTGTCACGCTGTTTTTACACTTAATATCAATTCGCATTAAATCCTCAAACAAAATTGTTTGGTCTACCTTTACTTGATAAGTAATTGGACGAATTTCATGTTTTGGTGTGATTTTCTTTAAAGTTTTGATATCGACATGTTCTGTCATGTTTCCATCATCAAGTAACCCTGGTGTATCAATTAAGGTTAGCGCTTCATCTAATTTAATTTCTATTTCTCTTAAAGTTGTTGATGGCAACATACTTGTCGTAATCATTTCTTCATTATCAGAATAGTTATACAAGATTTTATTTACCATAGTACTTTTTCCTGAATTGGTTAATCCTACAATATAGACATTTTTACTCTTTTGGTATTTTCGAATCATTGTCATTAATTCGTCCATATGATAGTTTTTAAAACTACTAATCATAAGAGCTGCTTTGGCTTTGATATCAAAATGATTCATATAGGAAAGCAATTTCTCGTCACGAATACTTTTTGGAAGTAAATCTCTTTTGGTCATAACTAAAATAATATCATTAGATAAATAGCGACTAAAAAGTTCAATATCTTTGCTTAAATTAAAAATATCAACAACTAGAACAACCAAATCTTTACTATCATTAATTCTTTTCAATACTTGTATAAATTCTTCATTGCTTTTCGCCACTACTTTATAATCTCCATAATTTTGAATTCTAAAGCAACGTTCACAAAGTCTACTTGTTTCATAGTTTTCTAGTTTGATATATCCTTCTTTTTCTTTATCAACTGCTTGCATTGTAGAACCACAACCGAAACATTTTTTCAACATAACATCCCTTCTTTACTTTCTTTATTGTAGCACATTATTGTTAAAATTTAAATGAAAAAAAGAAGAAATCTTTTCAATTTAAAGTGATATCAAATACTTGTAAAAATAAAATTCTTATAGTATAATGAATACAGATGAGGGAAACTTCATAAAATAAAAATGGAACACTTGACTTGTAGCAAAGTTGGGCGCTTGCCATAATTATGTTGAGCACCTTAATTCACTGAATTAGGGTGTCTTTTTTATTTCAACTACTAACAAAAGTAGAAAGAACAATATGAGAATGATATTATTTAGAACCTTTATAATAAAAATTCTTTTCTTCATACTCTCACGCCTCCCTTCAATTATAACAATAGAAGTTTGGCAAACACCCAACAAAAGTCTTGCATTCCAAATACATTTTATCATACTACATTATAACAGTAAATATCTGGTTTTTGATAAAAGAAAAGAATTCACTTTTTAATTATAAAATATTGTAAAAATAAAATTCCTATAGTATAATGAATACAGATGAAGGAAACTTCATAAAATAAAAAATGGAACACTTGACTTCTCGCAAAGTTGAGTGCTTGCCAAAACTTTGACTGCACCTTAATTCACTGAATTAGGGTGTCTTTTTTATTTCAACTACCAACAAAAGTAGAAGGAACAATATGAGAATGATATTATTTAGAACCTTTATAATAAAAATTCTTTTCTTCATACTCTCACGCCTCCCTTCAATTATA